>JBPCXR010000064.1:0-19299 GCA_051027215.1 Pseudomonadales bacterium
ATGCGCGCATGCCGGCGCCTCCGCCACCTACGATGACTCCGTCAAACTCCATTCGTCGAATTCTGGCCATGTACCTCTCTTCCCTATTTACGCCCGGTTGGCGCTTGCTCGCTATTGCGACTGACGCGCCACAACCGTTGTCTTAGACGCTCCAGAACACCCATAGGCCCCAGGCAACGTAGATGAAAATCACCAGCATGCAGATGGCCTGGAACAGCAATCGCAGTGTGGTCGCAGAGCCACCGACATGAGCCTCGCGCAAGTAATCCGTGCCGATGGTCCACATGCCAATCCAGGCATGAGCAGCAAGGGACAAAAGCGCTAACGTGCTGAACAGGCGCATTGAAGTATTGCCGAAGTAAGCCACTAACTCGCTGTGAGTCAGGTCGCCCTTGACAACAAAAAAGCCGACAACGCAGAGGCCGTAGAGCGCCAGAACCACGGCGCTAACTCGCTGCAGGACAAAATCTGCCAGCCCAGAGCGTGTCAGGCTAGTGACGTTGGTTACCATATCCAAGCTCCTAATCCGACCACGACCAGCGCCGTTAGCACAAATACTAAGACGGATTCAATTTTGGCTGCGCCCACGGTATCGCCGATGTGAAAGTCCAGCAGCATGTGTTTCAACCCAGCGATCAGGTGATAGGTCAATGCAGCCAACAGCAACAACAAGGCGATCTTGCTCAACGGCGCTGCCAAATAGGCCTTGGCCTGCTCGAAGCCAGCCGGCGAAGACAGCCCCAAATCGAGTAGATATAGCAGCGCCAGCAGCGCAAAGAACAGCAGCGCGCCGGTGATGCGATGGGTGATGGAAGCTAAGGCGGCAAAAGGCCAGCTAAACTGAAATAAGTTTAGGTAAACGGGCCGTTTTGATTTCATGAGAACCCCTGCACTGATCGATCTGCACGCCCTGTCTGCCGGTAGAGTCCTGCCGGAGTACACCAGCTCAGGCAGAGGGCGCGGGAATTCTAATCGTCCAACGAGCCGATTACCACGGACATAGGCGAAGCATTAGCCGGGTCGAATTGACATCATCCGGGGGCGCCAATACGCTCACTCGGCTGAACTACAATCGAGTGCGCTCTGCAGAGATTCCCGGACGGCGTCCGCGCCGATTAAACCGCCTAAGGGCGGGGCAATTGGCGCGGGCCAAATAGAGGCATCCAAAGCAGCAGGCACCCACAAGGGAGGATACATGGGACACCAGTCCAAGAAGGTCGCTAAACTCACCATCGAAGGCGATGATCGAGTCTTCGAACTGCCGGTTTTCGACGCTGAAGAAGGCCCTTCTGTGGTCGACGTTAGCAAACTGGTCTCCCAGGGTTACTTCACTTATGACCCGGGTTTCGTCTCTACGGCCGCCTGCGACTCGGAAATCACCTATATCGATGGCGATAACGGTGTGCTATTGCACCGTGGCTATCCCATCGAACAACTCGCAGAAAAATCTGACCACTTAGAGTTGTGCTATCTGTTGTTGAACGGCGAACTCCCCAACGCGGTGGAAAAGTCCACATTCGTCGATACCATCAAGCACCACACCATGGTCCATGAGCAGATCGTGCAGCTGTTCCGCGGGTTTCGTCGGGACGCCCACCCAATGGCGATCCTGTGTGGGGTAACCGGCGCTCTTTCGGCGTTCTACCACGACTCCCTGGACATCGAAAATCTCGATCATCGCCGCATCACCGCACATCGACTGATCGCAAAGATGCCGACCCTGGCTGCCATGAGCTACAAGTACGCTTTGGGTCAGCCATTTATGTATCCGCGCAACGATCTGGAGTACGCAGAAAACTTCTTGCACATGATGTTCGGCACGCCATGTGACGACTATGAAGTGAATCCGGTGATCGCCAAGGCCATGGACCGCATATTTTTGCTACATGCCGACCATGAGCAGAATGCATCTACTTCTACAGTGCGTCTCGCCGGCTCGACGGGCGCGAACCCATTCGCTTGCATTGCCTCTGGCATTGCTGCGCTGTGGGGACCATCTCACGGCGGTGCTAACGAAGCCGTGCTGAATATGCTGGGTGAAATCGGCGATCCAAAGAATATCGACAAGTTTGTCAAGAAGGCCAAAGACAAAGACGATCCGTTCCGCCTAATGGGCTTTGGTCACCGTGTTTACAAAAACTACGATCCGCGCGCCAAAGTCATGCAGCAAACCTGCAAAGAAGTATTGGATGAGCTTGGAATCGATGACAGCCCCATGCTGAAAATGGCCCAGCGCTTAGAGCAAATCGCGTTGGAAGACGAATACTTCGTTGAACGCAAACTCTACCCCAACGTCGACTTCTACTCGGGCATCATTCTGAAGGCGATAGGCATCCCTGTTGAGATGTTCACGGTGATCTTCGCCACCGGCAGAACTCCAGGGTGGATCGCGCACTGGAATGAAATGATTAGCCATCCCTACAAAATTGGTCGGCCGCGTCAACTTTACATTGGCCAGAGCCAGCGCGACTACGTACCCGTCGGCAAACGCTGAATCAGACTCGACGTATCGAAACGGCCGCCGCCCGCGGCCTGAACATCGCCGTAGAATTGGTCCACCAGCGCGGTCAGCGGTAGGCTCGCCCCGCGCTCGCGCGCCGCTGCTAGGGCAATGCCTAAATCCTTGCGCATCCAATCCACGGCAAAACCGAATTCGAACTCGCGTTGGGCCATGGTGTTCGAGCGATTGTCCATCTGCCAGGACTGTGCGGCACCAGCGGCGATGACGTCGACTACCGCTGCGACATCCAAACCCGCAGACTCGGCAAAGTGCAAGCCTTCAGCCAAGCCCTGCAATACCCCGGCAATGCAGATCTGGTTCACCATTTTGGCCAATTGACCTGAACCGACGCCTCCCAGTCGCCGTACCCGCTTGCCATAGACCTGCAAAAGCGGTGCTACCTGCTCGAAGTGTTCACTCTTGGCGCCACACATAACGGTCAATGCTGCGTTCTCTGCACCCGCTTGACCACCAGATACGGGTGCATCAACGAATCCACAGTCCAGCTGAGCCGCGCGCTCACCGAGACTCACAGCCAAAGCCTCCGAGGCAGTCGTATGGTCGATCAGCGCGCTACCCGCAGACAGCGTTTCAAACACCCCACCGGTATTTTCCGTGACCGCACGAACGTCATTGTCGTTGCCAACGCATACACACACTGCTTGAGCATTACGCGCGGCTTCGGCGGGTGTCTGGCAAGCGGTTCCAGCGTACTGCTCGAGCCAAAGAGCTGCACGCTGTGGTGTGCGGTTATAAACCTGTAGCCGATAGCCCGCGTTGGCGAGGTGCCCGGCCATGGGAAAGCCCATGACGCCCAAGCCGATAAATGCCACCGTCGATCCGGGTTCTATTGGCCTAGCAGAAGAATTCGACTGACTCATTGGGCGCTCTCATATTTCTGTGAGCGCTCAGTTTTAGACGATCACGGCCTCTTTTGAAAACCCTTCTTCGGCCATCATGGCGCGCAGCTCTTTGAGTGCCTCAACCTGAATCTGCCGTACCCGTTCTCGGGTCAGCCCGATCGCGCGACCAACTTCTTCCAGAGTAGCCATGTCATGACCGCGCAGGCCAAATCGGCGCAGGACCACTTCCAACGATTTATCCTGCAGAGCATCGAGCCACTGGTCTAGGTGGTTGTGCAGCTGGTCCTTTTGCAAGAGCTGCCAAGGATCCGGACTGTTTTCGTCTTCAACCACATCCCAAGCGCCGCGCTCAGGCTCCAGCACACTAATTTCCGTGCAGTTAATGCCATCTGCCAGCTCCAACAGCTCGCGCACCCCTTCGACAGGCTTGTCCAGGAGCGCAGCGATGTCCTCGGGGGTCGGTTCATGATCGAGTTTTTGCGATAGCTCCCGCGCGGCTCGCAAGTGTGAATTGAGCTCCTTGGCAATGTGGATCGGCAGGCGAATCGTCTTCGACTGATTCATGAGCCCTCGTTCTACTGCCTGACGAATCCACCACGTGGCGTAGGTGGAAAATCGAAATCCTCGGGACGGATCGAATTTTTCCACTGCCCTGATCAATCCGAGGTTGCCTTCTTCAATGAGATCCAACAGTGGCAACCCACGATTGAGATATTTGCGGGCGATTTTCACCACCAAACGTAAGTTGGCTTCGATCATGCTGGCCCGAGCGGCACCGTCACCTTTTTGCACTTGTCGTGCCAAGATTTTCTCTTCGTCGGCGGTCAGCAACTTGGCAGCGCCGATTTCCGATAGGTAGATGTCTGTGGCATCACCGCTTTCTGCGATGGTCCGACGCGCCGGTCGAGGCTTGCGGGCAACGGCAACATTGCGTTCAAAGGCTAATGCCCCTGGCGTTGCTTCATTGGCGATGGTTTCAGCTTCTGCGTACATATCCTATGTCCTTAGTTCGGGGACCGCGTCGCTGCGGCCTCGTTTTTATTGGCTGATTCCACTGTGGAATCCAATGCCTCAAAGCCACAAGCGGCAATGATGGCGTCTTTCGAAAAGGGTTTTTTCAGCAGCGTCTCAGCGCCGGCTTCAAGCATGCGGTGCGCCAGTTCTGCACTGTAGTGACCGGTCATGCCAAGCACGCGGATGCTCTGGGTAAGCGAGTCAGCTTTTAGCCGGCGGCAAACCTCGATGCCGTCCAAGCCTGGCATCATGATGTCCAGCAGAACCACTGCAGGTTCAAATTGCTGCACCAAACGTCCCGCCTCAAAGCCGTCATAGGCACAAGCAACCTCGACATCTCGGCATTCGGTGGTAAAAAGCACCTTCAAAAATTCGTTGAACTGCTGATTGTCGTCGACGATGAGTAAACGGTTGCTGCCTGGAAACGGCGGCTTCATGCCACGAGCTTCGGCAAAGCGACTGAGTGCTGCGCGGCTATAGCGTCGGTGGCCACCCGCCGTGGTTTCCGCATCGAGCAGGCCCTTTTGAGACCACTGGCGAACTGTCACGGGAGAAACGCTGAACAGCTCAGCGACCTCATTGGGGGTCAGGTAAGCTCGGTCGCTGGAATTGCTCATTTGGACGCAAACCTACCTGGCCGCGGCTGCTGGCGGTGGTCGCTGGTGTTGGACTGCGACTGCGGAGATGGACTGGATTGCGGCGCTTGTAGCGTTTGCATCGAATTAATCGTTTACATCGAATTGACGCCAAGTTAATCGGTTTAATCGCTTTACGCTAATTGGACTTATCAATCGCTATGCTAACAACGATTCATTCAATGAATGTCTGTATTGCTGCCGGAGCAAGCTGTTGAATAATGTGGAAAATCGGCAGATTGCCAGCGTCGACCGGGTGCTGAGCGACCCTGCTTTGCAGACCCTCCTCGACCGCCACGGCCGGGAACGGGTGAAATCTGTGATCCAGCAGCTGCAGGCCGAATGGCGAACCGCTGCCAGCCCTCCCCCTTGGAGCAGCACAGCCGAAGCATACCGAGCCCCATTGGAACGGGCCCTCGCCCACCGTGGCTACCAACGGGTCATCAACCTAACCGGCACCGTGATCCACACCAATCTCGGTCGGGCACCACTGCCCCAAGCGGCATGGGATGCCACCAGCGAGCGCGTGCTGGGGCCGAGTAATCTTGAATTCGATTTGCAGCGGGGGCGTCGTGGCCAACGGGAGGCCAGCGTCGTCGAGCGCCTGTGCGCCCTCACCGGTGCGCCAGCAGCAACCGTGGTCAACAACACCGCAGCCGCCTTGGTCCTCATGCTCAACACGCTGGCGCTTGGCAAAGAAGTCCCAGTTTCGCGCGGTGAGCTGATCGAAATCGGCGGCAGCTTTCGCTTGCCCGATATCATGCGCCAGGCCGGCTGTCTGCTGCGGGAAGTGGGAACGACCAATCGCACCCATCTGCGGGACTACGAAGCCGCCTTATCTGCAGAGACTGGCTTACTGTTGAAGGTTCACCCCAGCAATTACCACATTGCCGGTTTCACCAAAATCACCTCGCTGCAGTCGCTGGCGCAGCTAGCTAAGCGGCATGGCGTTCCACTCTGCGAGGACTTAGGCAGCGGTACGCTCATTGATCTGAGCCGTTACGGGTTACCGAAAGAACCCACTCCAGACCTTTCACTGCGGGCCGGTGCTAATTTGGTGACTTTCAGCGGCGACAAACTCCTCGGCGGTGTTCAGGCAGGTATCGTGCTGGGGGACAAGCAGCTCATTGACTCATTGAACAGCAATCCGCTGAAACGCGCGCTACGCCTAGACAAGGTCGCGCTCAACCTCTTGGATGAAGTGCTAAAGCTGTATGAGTCACCGGAAACCCTCAGCGCCAAGCTTCCGGTATTGCGACTGCTCACTGCCACTGTCGAGGAACTCGGCGCACGGGCAACTGCGCTGCTCCCGCACCTGGCTCGCTGGCTGCCCGAATGCGAAGTTTCTGTGGCCGAGGCGCACAGCCAAATCGGTAGCGGGGCAATGCCAGACACGGCCCTTCCGACTCGATGTTTGCGAATCGCTGGCGTTAATGCCGCAGCGCTGGCAGACATACTGACCCGCTTGCGCAGCCTCCCCACGCCCATCATCGGCCGCCTGCAGCAAGACGCGATCTGGTTGGATATGCGCTGTGCTGAATCGACAACGGAAATCGCCGCTCTACTCGAAGCTGCGGCCCCATGATCGTTGCACTCGCGGGTCATGTCGACCACGGCAAAACCTCGCTAATTCGTGCGCTCACCGGCGTAGAGACCGACCGGCTGCAACAAGAAGTCGCACGGGGCCTTACCATTGATCTGGGATTTGCCTACTGGGGTCAGGGCGAGCAGCGCCTGGGTTTCGTTGACGTACCTGGCCACCACCGATTTATTCACAACATGCTGGCTGGTGTATCGACGCATCAGGCTGCGATGCTGGTCGTTGCCGCAGACGATGGCGTGATGCCGCAAACCCGCGAGCACCTGGCCATCATGCAATTGCTGGGGTTAGGCAGCGGCCTAATCGTTGTGAATAAGATCGATCGAGCCGATGCCGAACGCCGAGCCCAGGTAGAGGCACAGATACGCAAATGTGTAGCGGGATCGTTTCTACAGGACGCCCCCTTGTTCGAGGTCTCAGCAACAACTGGAGAGGGCATAGAGTCGCTACGCACGGCCCTGCTCAAGCTAACCCAACAACACAGCGAGTCAGAGCAGAGTGGCTACTACTGCGGACGCATGCCAATCGACCGCGCGTTCAGTTACAAGGGCGTGGGCACCGTTGTTACCGGCACACTGCATGCCGGACAATTTGAGCTTGAACAGGCCTTGCAGCTGTTTCCCAGCCACGCGCAAACTCGGGTTCGCTCACTGCGCGTCAACAATCAACCAGCAGAGCGTGCACACCCCGGGGATCGGGTTGCGGTGAATCTAGCTGGCATCGACAGCAGCGACGCCAAGCGCGGCATGTGGTTGCACGCTGGGCACAGCGATGGGCATCGCAGCTTAGTCATCGAGCTGGAAGTTCTCGCTGACTACCCTCGGTCGGTAAAGCACTGGACTCCGGTCCATGTCTACCACGGTTCTGCCCATAGTCTGGGTCAACTGGCGCTGCTGCCTCCAGCGGGCTCCGTCGAACCCGGTGCTCGAGCCCTGGCCGAGCTGGTTTGCGACGATGCGCTGCTGGCCGCGCGGGGTGACCGGACGATCATTCGCGATCATGGTTTGGATCGGACTCTCGGCGGTGGACGAGTGCTCAGTGTGCAGCCAGCGGCAGCACGTCGCAGAGCGGCGGCACGCATCCGGCAGCTCGAGCAACAGTCGGCGTTCGACGATTTTCGCTCTTCATTTACTGCAGCCCTCAGTGCCGGTGTCGTTAATCTAAGCCAATTTCAAGCCGAGTGGGACCTTGCCAACCCTGCGCTCACCGAGCTGTGTGATGCAACGGATCTCTTGGTAGTGGAAGACATCGCACTGCGCAAAGCCCAACTGCAGGAGATGACCCAAGCAAGCTTGGAACGCTTTCAAGCGCTAAGCGACAACAACGATGGCTTAGCTGCTACACAGTTTTGTGTCGAAAGCAGCGACGGCGTGCGCGCGCTCATACTCAAGCAGCTGATCGCCGATGAGCGCTTGGAGCTACGCTCGGGTCGCTATTACCCGCCCAATGCAGCGGGCCAATTATCGACCCAAGAGCAACAACTGCTCGATCGCCTGCTACCGCACTTAGCGGCTCAACAACCGCCGAGCCTCGGCGACATTGGTAAGCAAATGCAGATTCCAGCGGATCGGTTGCGAAAAGCCGTGGCGCCCCTGGCAGGTAAGGGACACATCGTGCTCTTTGGCAACAATCGCATTATGACGCCCACGCAATTTAGACAGCTGGCTGAGCTGGCCATCGCGCTCCAAGAGCAAGCGGGCGCATTCTCGGTAAAAACCTTTAGAGATGCCTCTGGGCTCGGCCGAAATCTTGTCATCGATGTGCTGGAGCACATGGACGCCGGTGGCTTTACCCGCCGGTACGACAACACCCGCAAAGTGGTCGGCCAAGTAGGCCAGCTGTTAAGACGATAACAGTCATGCCAAACCCGGTGTTAAGCTGAGGGCGGAAGAGTATCGTCTCCGGTGAGGTGCGCGGCCTTCAAAGCCGTTGAGGCGCGCTTACGCGCCTGGTGGGTTCGACTCCTGCCTCTTCCGCAAGAACATCGAAGGACGTTGACGGAGTCGAAGTTTGCATAGCAAACTTCAGGTCTCGGCGAAGCCGAGACACCTCCTGCCTCTTCCGCCACACAAGCCGTCTTCTTGCCCAACGATCACTGGCCTAGAGGTCGCGCGACCTGCCTAATCTGATTCCACAATATGGATCGCCATGGCTGGGCAGGTGTCCACAAGTTCTTCTGCACGATTCAGATCCACAGCTTGATGCCCGTTTGCAATTTGCGGGAGAGGCGCCGGGAAACCGTCCTCCCGCAAGCGTACAAGGTCGGGGAACATATAGCAGCATTGCCCCGACTTGATGCACTTCTTTAGATTGATTTCGATCATTGGTGCGGTCACCTGCGTTCAAACTCGAGATGCAGTTCGTTGAGCGCGCGAAAAATGAAATTGTACTGGTGCTTGAAGTCGTTCTTGCCCGGCGCGAGCCGTACGTTGCCGATTCGGTCGAACCAGTGCTCCATAGCAATCTTACTTTCTAATCGCGCGAGGTTAGCGCCCACGCAATAATGTGGCCCCGCGCCGAACCCGACGTGATTGCGACCATCATTGCGCTCGATGTGAAACTCGTCCGCATGACTGAAGATCGCCTGGTCACGATTCCCGCATCCGTACATCACCATGATCCTGGAACCAGCTGCTAGCTTCACGCCGCCAAGTTCAGTGTCCTTCACTACAAACCGGCCGAGTGCTTGAATTGGTGAATCCAGACGCAACCCCTCCTCCAGCATCGCTGGGATCAAGCTTCGATCTGCTTCGACCTTGGCCAGCTCTGCAGGATTCTGAAGCAGAGTGAGCATCGTGGAGGACAGTAGATAGTTTACTGTTTCCTGCCCTGCAACCAGCAGCTGCCGCAGAATGCTGACGATTTCCGGGGTGTCCAGCGCCCGATACTCCTCGTGGCCATCCTCGGTTTCATCCGTGAGCATGTGCGCGTTGACAAGATCACCCACGAGATTTTCACCGCCGTCCCGGCGCGCGGCTTGCACTTGGCCCGCGAGGAAATTGTCAAGGTCGACGCCCGCTTGCGCAGCGACCACTTGTTCATCGTAGGTGACTCTGCCAGCGAGAATCTTCACCGAGTCGATGGACCATCTTTTGTAGTTTTCGAGCTCTGTTGGCGTTACGCCAAGCGCGACGGAAACCACCGTGAGCGGCACCATCATGCTGAACTCTTGCACGAACTCCACCTCGCCGCGATCAACGAACTTATCGATCAGATCATCGACCACCTTGTGCATGACATGATCAAGGCGCGCAACCCGCCGCGGGGTCAATGAGCGGTTCACTAACGCCCGAAAGCGTGTATGTTCCGGCGGATCGGCGGACAACATAGTGTCCCTGGGCTCTACACCGTGTTTGAGAATTTCCAGGATTTCCGGTGGTGGCATGGCCGGTGGCGCAAGCCCCTCTTCGCCCTGAAAGTTCAAAAACGCCGCCCCGTTCTTCGAAGAGAATGTGTCAGTATCGATGAGCACCTTACGGATCAGATCGTAGGTCGTAACAAAATAGACGCCGGGTGCCGCCTGGTAGACCGGTTCCTGCTCGCGCATGGCCTGGTAGAACTCATACGGGCAATCGATCGTCTCTTCAGAAAACGGTTCGAACTCATGCACGGATTTCATTCTCGCCTTCTCCGCAGTAATGCCAGTTGTTAACGCTGTTAACCCGAATATCATGAAATATCCCAGCATGTTCGGGCGACGTCAAGCCGAATGGGAACACATTGATAAACATTGTTTAGCGAATCGACGCGTGCTTAACTGGGCCGGTTTTTATCGAGCTTGAAGAGGGTCGAGCCATGGGTTGTCTAGACGGGCGAGTTGCCGTCGTCACCGGCGCCGCACAAGGAATCGGTGCCACCTACGCTCGCGCGTTGGCCGCCGAAGGCGCAGCAGTCGTGGCCACGGACATTTTGGATGCCGGCACTACTGCTGAGACGATCACGAAAATGGGAGGTCGTTCGCTGGCCATCGAAACCGACGTCTCCGATGCTGATTCGGTGGCACGCATGGTCGACGCTTCCATCCAGACATTTGGCCGGATCGATGTGTTGGTGAACAATGCCGCAATCTTCGCCAGCCTGGCGCTAAAGCCTTTTGACGACATACCCGAAGCTGAGTGGGACGCGGTCATGAGCGTCAACGTAAAGGGTCTGTTTCTCTGCAGTAAAGCTGTAGTGCCCACGATGCGCGATATCGGTGGAGGCAAGATTATCAATATCTCCTCAGGCACCGTTGTCAACGGTGCCGCATTGATGTTGCACTACGTAACCTCAAAAGCCGCTGTGCTTGGATTTACACGCTCTTTGGCCAGGGAACTCGGTACGCACAACATATGCGTCAATTCGCTGTCTCCCGGACTAACGACCAGCGAAGGCGTGGAGGCGAATCCTGCTTTCGTAAAAGGCGTTCGAACCGCCATCGCCGAGCAGCGCTGTCTGGCGCGCGAGCAGCTTCCCGAGGACCTCATCGGCAGTCTGATTTACCTAGCGTCGTCTGCCAGCGATTTCATGACCGGACAGAACATGCTTGTCGATGGTGGCCACTACATGTACTAGGTTCGCGCGACTCGTGGCGCCGAACTCGCCACCGTGCTCGAGCCTATTTCGCCTTGAACTCGGGTTGCCGCTTCTGTGCGAACGCCAGCGGCCCCTCTTTGGCATCTTCGGTCCTGAGAATGGACATCCCAAGGGAGTCTTCCAGCGCCAAGCCCTGCTCGAGCGGTAGATCTTGACCGCGCACCATGCTCTCTTTAGCTGCCCACACCGCCAGCGGTCCTCGAGACAAGATTACATCAGCTATACGGCGCGCCTCTCCCATGAGTTGATCGTCCGGCACTACGTGTGTAACCAATCCGATCTCTCGAGCTTGCTGCGCATCGATCTGCTCGCCGGTGAGAATCAGGTAGTTCGCCCAGGCGCGCGGGATAACCCGTGGCAAACGCTGAGTACCACCGCCGGTGGGCATGAGCGACCAACGCACCTCCGTCAGTCCAAACTTTGCGCTTTCGGCGGCAACGAGAATGTCACAGACCAACGCAATCTCCAGACCGCCGGCTACGGCAAAGCCATTGATGGCAGCTATAACTGGTTTGTATAGCGGGAATCGTTTGCATATCGAGGCAAAACCATAACCGTGTGAACCCGGTCGCCAAGGACCTGAGCCGCTGGAACCTTTCGCCATGGCAACGAGATCATTGCCCGTGCAGAATGCCCGTCCGGTCCCGGTAAGGATTGCCACCCACTGATCGTGATCGTTCTCGAACTCCTCGAAGGCTCTGCCAATCGCGGCGCCACCTTCGGCGTCGATAGCGTTCAAGCGCTCGGGTCGGTTAATGGTAATGATGGTCAGATGACCATCCCGTTCTACCAGGACTTGTGGTTCCGCCATGACTCCCCCTCCTGTTCAAACCACCGTCGTCCGACGGCGCTATGCACCCATCTGATCCAATCGAAAGCCAACTGATAACCGCGCATAGGCACCATACTGCCCGCACAACACCGCCATCTCTACTTGTGCCGCGTGGTCGAATTCCGCCTGCACCGCCTCGAGCACGGAATCGTTGATTAGATGGCCAGCGTCATATTGCAACGCGAATTGGAACGCTGCTTTCTCGGCAGGGTTAAACGCTGGGTCCGTCCAATCCTCGTCGAGTATCGCTTCCACCATTTCTTGCGTCACACCGCGGCGGCGCGCTATGTCCAGGCGCGATTTCACCTCACACTCGCTGCGGCGCAGCGCCGTGAGGATCACGATCTCGCGTACCGTCGGCCCAAGTGTGCTGGTCGACTCGAGAACGGCCTCGACGTTCCGCAAAACCGCACCAACATGCGGTGTTTGTGCGAGCAGTCGCACACGAAGCTCAAGCACGCCCGCATCGATAGCAGCGGCATCCTCAGCGCCAAGCTCCTGCCTGGCGACAAACATCGTAGCCAGGTCTACCACGGTTAGTTCGACATGACCGACTGCATCTGAGACTTGACCGCTTCGGCCATCTCATTGCCGCGAGCGAGCGCCTCGTCTTTGTCCGGCGTTTCCAGCCCAAGGCTTGCATTCACTTCCTGCATCTCCAGGTGGAATGCATCCCGCATCTGCCCATTGGAGAGAATCTTCAAGCCCCATTTACGCCAGCTGGTGCTGTTGCGTGATTCGTTAGAGCCGAACGATCCCATGAACTGTGGGTACCAATATTCATTCAAGCGCTTCTGTGCTTCGTTTCGAGCCTCTTCGCCGTGGCGCTCGATGGAATCACGCACATGCAGATAGCCCATGTTGCTGTGGCCGCGCTCATCCTTACAAACCAACAATGACGCCCGCGCCAGCGGCGCGTATGACGACTGCACCCACTGAAAACCCTGATAAACGCCAAACCGGTCGGCGAGCATGTTGTACAGACCCCGGTCTACCCAGGTCTTTTCCATCTTGGTCTGTTCATACGCCCGAAACGTCTCCCGCTCACGCTCATAGATCTGAATGGGAATCTGCGCATCGTACGCCGAATACAGTTTGTAGAACTGAAAGGTATGCTTGTATTCTTCCGCAGAGAAATTTTCCATGCGCAAGCGGGATTCCGCATCCGGTGCGCCCTGCATGGAAAACTCATCGATAGCCGAAAACACGCTCTTGTGCCCTTTGGCGTCTTCGCCAAAATACGGCATCATGCACTCACCGTGCTTGAAGAAGAGCTTCGCCAGCCAGAAGCGGTAGTCTTCAGGCATATCGCTATCGGCTTCGTATTCGTAGGGCTTGGCGAGCACATCGAGATCATCGTCGCGCGTCAACACTGCCGACACTCCCGCCACCTCGTAGTTACCCGCGTCTTCCGGCAATCCGCCGGCATTCTGAAGGAAGTGATCGGGAATTCCGGCCATGAACTGCTGCCTGGCCTTCGGCAACGGTCCGTAGGGCTCCGAGAAATGCCGCTCCATGGACCATATGAAGTCCCACTTTCTACCCCCGTTTCTAGTGAGGTAGGGCTCGATGATATCGGCAAGCTCGTAAAGGTCCTCGGTCGAGTTCCACGCATCCATCGGGACTTCAGCCACCGCGGCAATCAGCTGCGGAACTACATCTGGCGCAGGAAACCAAACAACAGGAAGAACTCGCTTATCTACGGGAAACATTTAACCACCTCTACATGCATGTTCTATTTCAAGCACTACCCGGCCTCGAGTAGCTGCCAATGTTTTCAAGAATTGCTGGCGTTTTTGAATCCGGAGGTGCTAGCCCACGCAACACACTCGTAACCACCGAATGGATCAACAGATCCTCCCGTTTGCGCCCCACCGGTGCGCCCATCAGCACCACGCTTGCCACTCCGTGTACTGCACTCCAGATGGTAACGCTGGTCAACAGGGGATCTTCGCTCCTGAGCTTGCCCTGCTCTATCGCTTGCTCAACGATCGCCGCAACGCTGCGAAATGATCGATCCGCGCGGACGTTGTGCCCCCCGAGCAGCGGATCGTCTACTCCGGGAGGAAACATGAACATCACGGTGAACAACTCCGGGTTATTGCGCGCATAGTCCACGTACACATAGGAAATTTTGCAGAGGCGCTCGATAGGCTCATTGCCTGCGACCGATTCGTACAATCGAATCAGACGTTCAAACTCACCGCCAGCCACTGCACGCAAGAGATCCAATTTGTCATCGACGTAGGCATAAAGTGCCGCTGCCGTGACATTCAGATGGGCGGCAAGGTTACGCAGCGACAGAGCTTCATGACCTTCGGCAATGATAATCTGCCGGGACACAGCCACGATCACATCTCGACTGAGAGGCAACCGTTTGACTTTCTTAGATACATTCTTCCGTGCATTGGCCTTTGCCACACCGCTATTCCTCCGATTCCAGGTCTGGCAGGTAGCGCTGCAAGAACGAGTTGACCATATACGCCGCCTGCCTACCCAGGCGCTTGCTACCATCAAACATGTGCGGAACATTATCGAACAGATGCAGTTCCACTGGCACACCAAGACGATTTAGGGCTTCGGCAAACGCGACGCTCTGTTCGCGCGGTACGAGCTCATCCTGATTGCTGTGCATCAGCATGGTTGGGGGGTAGCCAGCGGTCACATAAGTTACGGGGCTCGCCTGCTTAAACACCTCTGGTCCCGGATCGGTACCGAGTAACTGCGCGACACTGTCTTTGAGCATCTCGCCACCCGGTTCGAGCTCGGTCGGCCCATAAAATGACACCGCAGCAGCTACCCGCGAGCTGGCAGCAGCATTACCGCCGCTACCTTCTAGCTCGGGACGATCGCCGGAACCGGCAGCCATGAGTGCCAGGTGTGCACCGGACGAGGCGCCACACACGGCAATTCGCTCAGGGTCGATGCCCAGCTCATCGGCGTTGGCCCGCATCCACCGAATGGCCGCCTTAACGTCATGGATTTGTGCCGGCCACTGCGAGTTCTTAGCAAGACGGTACTCGCTTGCCACGCATACCGTACCTTCGCGCCCCAGAAGAAAACCGTAGCCGCGCAACTGGCTCTTGTCGCCAACGACCCAGGCACCTCCGTGTACGAGTAACAGCCCTCGAGCCGGTGCCGTTGTATCTGGCGGAATGAAAACGTCGCAATGTAGATCGCTCCCGCCACCGGTACCGAACACCACATCCTCTTTGAGAATAACCTTTCTTGCTGAACTCAAAGGCTTACCTGCAACACCCATTTAGCAAACGAGTAAACACCGTTTAGTGGGCACCGTCAATCCACTCGGGCAATCCTTGCGGAGGGGTCCAAACATCAGTTAACGTCGTTTACCTGCGATCCGGAAACACAAACATGGTTTACCCGCTGTCCAAGTACGCCGAGGAAGCGCCTGATCGTATGATGGTTAGCGACCAGCTTCGCACAATGACGCGTAACGAGGTCAATACTCGGGTCAACAGGCTGATCAAACACTTTCGATCGTTGCAATTGAATGCCGGTAGCCGGCTCGCCATCGTCTCTGGCAACAACGCCGATTACCTCTGCACAGCCCTTGCCGCGGGCCTTGCCGGGATCTCACTGGTGCCAATCAACTGGCATTTGAAAAGCCCCGAGGCTACCTATCTGTTGAAAACTTCCAACGCCGACGCAGTGGCCATCGATCCGGAATATCGGGAACTCGGTGAGTCCGCCGCAGCTGCCGCCGGAATTGCCAGCCAAATAGACCTGGGCACAATCGACCTTTGGCTAAACAAATACGACGATTCAGAGCCAGAGGATCCCGGCCCCTTCACCAGCGTCATCTACTACACCTCCGGAACGACAGGACGACCCAAGGGTACGCGTCTTGCACAAACTCCCACGAGCATGCCCCTGGCGCAGGCGATTGAAAGGCTCAAGGCCTCAGCCGGCGCTGCGGGTCAGGACGAATCCACCATCTTCCTGACCCCGGGTCCGCTGTATCACGCCGCACCGCTGAATACCTCCATTAGTGCCATTCTGCTCGGCGGGACCCTGCACCTCATGCGCCGCTTCGAGCCTGAGGAAATGCTGCATTTAATCGACCAGCACAAAGTACAGCGTATAACCATGGTACCCATCATGTGCATACGTCTGTTGCGAATTTCGCAGGAGACTAGAGCCAAATACGACGTCAGCTCTCTGCAGGAAGTCACCCATTTGGCAGCGCACATGCCAACGCACGTCAAGCACGAAATGATTAAATGGTGGGGGCCCATCCTCGTGGACGCCTATGGCAGCTCCGAGGTCGGCGTCGTCACACGCATCTCCTCGCAGGAGTGGTTGGAGAAACCCGGGTCAGTAGGCAAACCAATCCCAAGCCTCACATTGCAGATCATCGGCGAGAACAATGAGGAGCTGCCAGCTGGTGAGACTGGCATGATCTACATCACAAGCCTCACGGATCTCGACATCAGCTATTTGGACGACGACGAAAAAACAGCCTCCGTGCACCGAGCGGAAAAACAGTTCACGATTGGCGACGTCGGGTACCTGGACGATGACGGTCATCTGTTTCTCGTCGACCGCCGCGTAGACATGATCAATTCGGGCGGCGTGAACATCTATCCCGCCGAAATCGAGTCCGTGGCATTGCTGCATCCCGCCATCGAGGACATTGGTGTCTTCGGCATCCCGAATAGCGAGTGGGGCCAGGAAACTAAGGCTGCAATAGCATTGCGCGAAGGTTACGAGCCAAGTAGCAGGCTGGCGACGGACATCCAGCAGTTTCTTAGCACCAAGTTGGCCAGCTACAAGGTGCCGCGGTCCATCGACTTCATGGCAGAGTTGCCGAGATACTCCAACGGCAAGCTGCACCGACGCGAGTTACGAGATCCTTATTGGGCTGACAGTGAATCTGTTCCTGCTTCATGATCACTCAGCCCGGTGCCGATTGAATAAGAGATCGGTCGGATCTTCAGCTGTATGCCAATCTGTTGGCGGGAAATTCCTTTTTAACCTCTTTTTATATAGTCAAAAGATTAGCGAGAGGATACGCTCGTGCCTCCGCCAATGCCCCTAAACTCACGGTGAGTCGCGTGCAGACCTATCAGATCCCCGGGACCTTCGCGCTGAAATGCGGAGAACTTACCACTCCGCACCTGGCCTATGAGACCTGGGGTGAACTGAATGCGCAGCGCGACAATGCGGTGTTTCTATTCACTGGTCTTTCGCCATCGGCCCACGCAGCATCCTCCACCAGCGATCCCAGCGTTGGTTGGTGGGAAGACATGGTCGGTCCTGACAAACCCATCGACAGCAATCGCTTTTTCATCGTTTGCATGAACTCGTTGGGCAGCTGCTTTGGCAGCACAGGTCCGGCATCCGAGGATCCTGCCACAGGCCAACCCTATCGCCTGACCTTCCCGGTACTGTCGCTGGAGGACATCGCCTGCGCCGCTGCCGAGCTGCTGGACCACCTCGGTGTGGAGGTTCTGCACAGTGTGGTAGGTGCGTCCATGGGCGGCATGACAGCACTAGCTTTTTCCATGTTGCACCCCGAACGAACCCGAGCCTTGATTTCAATTTCCTCGGCTGCTCGAAGCCTGCCTTTTTCCATCGCTCTGCGCTCCCTGCAACGTGAGTTGATCTGGGGTGATGCGGCTTGGGAGAACGGAAACTACCCCTTGGATCGACCACCAGTAAACGGCATGCGCCTAGCCCGCAAGCTGGGCATGATCAGTTATCGCTCGGCAACGGAGTGGGACCGGCGGTTTGGTCGCGAGCGAGCCATGGACGATCTGCATCAAGGCCATGCCTTTGGCATTGACTTCGAAGTAGAGTCATATCTGCAAGCCCATGCTAATCGCTTCGTTGGCTCGTTCGATCCAAACTGCTATCTATACCTGAGCCGAGCAATGGATCTGTTCGATACTGCTGATCACGGTGGCAGCTTGCGCGCAGGGTTGGCGCGCGTGACTTGCGAGCGGGTGATGATCATCGGGGTTGAGACGGATATTCTGTTTCCGATGCAGCAACAACAAGAGTTGGCCGCGGGCTTACGCGAAAGCGTTCGCCAGGTCACCTTCCATGAGTTGAACTCGATCCAGGGCCATGACTCCTTCCTGGTCGACATGGACCAGTTTCGCCCACCCATCGCAGCGTTCTTCGAATCCTAGCTTTCCGGCGGCAGCGCCAGCGCATCACGAACCAATGCGCAAATCATCTGTGCGTCAGCGTAGCCACCCGCTAATAGCCGGCGCTCTCCAGCAGTTTCTAGGAGCAAACTCGGCAAGGCCGCGGTGCCGTAGGCACGCGCCGATTCCATCTCGAAGCGCACCTGGGCATGCAATGAAGGCTCGCCCAAAGCTGCTGCCAGAGAGTCGATGGACCAATCGAATTCTTGCGCCAAGCGCAGTAGCTCTTGCTCTTCGTTGGTAATCGCACCCTCAACGAACAAACGTTGCTGCATGCGGTGCAGCAAGCCGAATGGCTGACACTGCTTAGCGTTACCGTAGGCTCGCAAGAACAGGCAAGCTCGTAAGCTGTTGAACACAAGTCCACTGGGCACTTCATGCGCAAAAGGCGTGCCCGTCGTCGCCTCAACTTCAGCCCAAATTTTCAGCAACAAGCGCTGACCGTAGCGGCCCACAGGCAGTGTTGAGTGGGTGTTGACCCCGCCGAGAACCAATCCACTTTGTACGGTTCCTGCAAGAGACTGGAGAGCTTGCTCGACCGCAGACGCCATACCCCAGCACCACGAGCACATGGGATCGGTCACCACCCAAAGCGTCGGTAGCGCTGGGTTCAGTTTGAAGCCTCCGCGCCCTTTGACTGTAGCAGCAGGCGCCAGCCGCTTGCGGTAACCAATCCAACGTCAGCTGCCGCCGGATAGCCGGCATCACGCAGCGCCTGCACACAGTCCCGGGCTCGGTCTGCAGGCAACGCAGCCAACAGACCGCCAGAAGTTTGCGGATCACACGCCAGCTCCAGCCAACGTTGCACTGGCGGGGATTGGGGTTCGCTCGCAGCACCCGGGTCACTACTGCTGCTCAGGAGTTGATAGCGACTTAGCACACCACGATTCGCCGCCTGCAAAGAACTGTAGACCTTTGCGTCGAGCAGGTCCGCAACGCCATCGAACATGGGCAATTGCTGCAACTGTAAATCGACGCCTAAATCTAGGCTCTGCAGCATTTCTGCTAAGTGCCCTAACAGTCCAAACCCGGTGATGTCTGTGGCGGCGGTAGCGCCGTGAGCAAGCAACACATCCAGCGCGCGCTGATTGGATTGATCCATAG
>JBPCXR010000065.1:0-3047 GCA_051027215.1 Pseudomonadales bacterium
GTTATGTGGTGTGGCTGGTACGTGGCGGGGTTGTGCTCAGCAGCGTGCTTTCTTCACTGCCCGCGTGGCGATTAATTGACCCGTTGCCGGTATTGGCCACTGTTCTGAGCAACTCGCAGGACGAAGAAGATGAAGAATCGCTAGCGTCGATGCTAGAGGCAGAAGATCCTGAAAACGACGAAGACGGACCAAACAAGGACTAAATAGTGATCTACACTCAGTGGAGGGACGTCAGAATTGCGACGCACAATATAACCCAGGGAGCCATCCGACATACCGGTCGGCACAGGGGAATCAAGCAGTGAATATACTAAAGCGGCTATCCGCCAGGTCCCAGATTGCATTGGGCCAGTCCGGCATTATTGTGAGTTTGCTGCTCACTGCCGTTGTTATCGGGCTCATACCGGATCGTGTCAGCGCCGTACGCGAAGGCCGTGCCACGCTGGCTGAAGCGCTCGCCGCGAACAGCTCCACCTTTATTACCTACGCCGACTTGAGGCGCATCGAGTCGAACCTGCAATTGGTTGTGCAGCGTAATGCTGACCTGCTGTCGGCAGGCTTGCGGCGCGAAGACGACTCGCTAGCCGTCTCGGTCGCAGAGCACGAGCATCATTGGGTGGCGATGCCCGGCGCGTATTCAACCGACACACAGCTTCGCGTTCCTATCCATACGGGTGAAGAACGCTGGGGGCAAGTGGAGCTGAGATTCAACACCTTGCAGGCACAGGGATTGATTGGTGTCATGCAAACGCCGTGGGTGCAGTTGGCGCTGTTTCTTGGCCTACTCAGCTTTATTTTATTTTACCTGTACTTGGGAAGAATGCTCACGCAGTTGGATCCCTCCCAGGCGGTACCGGGCAGAGTCCGCTCCGCACTGGATACCATGGCGGAAGGGTTGCTGGTGCTGGATCGAAAGGAGCAGATTGTGCTCGCCAATCATGCGTTTGCGACACTGCTGGGTAAGTCCACCGATCAATTAACCGGCGTTCGGGCCAGCCAACTTCCCTGGGTGACCAGTGATGGCGCGGCCACAGAGGATGCAGAACGCCCCTGGATCAAGGCCATCAAGGAAGGAGTGGCGCAAACCAATCAAATGATACGCCTGAAGCTCGACGACCAACCGCAACGCACCTTCATGATCAACTGCTCACCCGTGCTCGGCAGCCAAGGCAACTATGCGGGCGTACTCGTCAGCTTCGACGATATCACCTTACTCGAAGAGAAAGAGGTGGAGCTGCGCAAATCCAGAGCAGAGGCCGTGGCTGCCAACGAGGCAAAAAGCAGCTTCCTGGCCAACATGAGCCATGAGATTCGCACACCGATGAATGCCGTGCTGGGTTTCACTGAAATCTTGCAGCGAGGTTACAGTAAGAATCCGCAAGACAGTCGTAAACACCTCGATACCATTCATTCCAGCGGCAAGCATTTGCTCGATTTGATCAATGACATCCTCGATCTATCGAAGGTTGAATCGGGACAAATGGAAATCGAACGAATGCCGTGTGCGGCGCATCAAGTGATCGTGGAAATCGTCAATGTGCTGAGTGTTAAGGCGAATGAAAAAGGGCTTTCCCTGGCGTTCTTACCCGAGGGCGACCTGCCCGAAACGATACTGTCTGACCCGTCGCGTCTGAGACAAATAATCACTAACCTGGTAGGTAACGCTATTAAGTTCACCGAACAAGGCGGCGTGACTATCAAATTGCAATTGAGCAGCCCAAGCGTAGAGCCGCAACTGATTATCGACATCATTGACACGGGCATCGGTATGCAGGAAGAGCGGCTGGAAAACATATTCGACCCGTTCGTCCAGGCCGATTCGTCGGTGACGCGTCGATTCGGCGGCACAGGCCTGGGACTGTCGATTAGCAAGCGTTTTGCTGAAGCGTTGGGAGGAGATATTACGGTGACCAGCCAGCAGGACATGGGCAGTACGTTTAGCGTTCGCATCGATACAGGCTCGCTAGATGGTGTAGCCCTGCTGCCCGCCAGTGACCTGATGCGCTGCGTCGAAGATCAACGGCAAGAGGAATCGGTGCGTTGGGTATTTCCGCCGTCACGCATCCTGGTGGTCGATGATGGCGTGGAGAACCGTGAGCTGGTCAAGTTGGTGCTCGAAGAAAACAACATCAGTGTTGCTGAGGCCGAGAATGGTCAGATGGGGGTAGAAAAAGCACAGGCGGAGCCCTATGACGTGATTCTGATGGATATTCAAATGCCGGTGATGGACGGTTTCATGGCGACAGAAGCACTACGAGAGGCGGGCCTAACGACCCCAATCATTGCACTCACAGCCAACGCCATGAAAGGCTTTGAACAGCAATGCCTCGATGCGGGCTATACCGGCTACATGACCAAACCGATTGATATTGATCAGCTGGTCGCAACGCTCGCTGAACTACTCAACGCAACCGTTGCTGAAGCATCGGCCACGAAAGCTGTGCCAACACTATTCAAACCAGCGAATGATGACGCGGGCAACGGCGACTCTACTGCGCCTATCTACTCAAGGCTGTCGACTTCGGACCCTCGCTTTCATCGTCTCATCAGCCGGTTCACCGAGCGCCTTGCCGCGCAGTTGAAGATGATAGATATCGCTTGGACGGAAAAAAATTACGGCAAAATCGCTGACCTGGCTCATTGGTTGAAAGGGGCCGGCGGTACTGTCGGTTTCGATGTATTCACCAATCCTGCGCATGAATTGGAGCAGTTTGCCAAACTCGAACAGAATGAACAGATAGAGGCGACGTTGGCTATCCTTCACGGCTTGAGCCTTCGTCTTTCGCTTGATGCCCCAACGAGCGGGGACTTGGTATCAACCAATGCAGTGGCGTCCAAAGTCGATGATGATGCACCGTCCGATTCAAGCAGTGAACCGTCGTCAGGATGCATCACTGACACATTGGTCTCTCGTTTCGCCGATGATCCGAGACTGCGGCCAATCATTGAAAAATTCCGCATCCGGTTGGATGAGCGATTGGCGCTCATGCGAGAGCAATTGACGAAAGGGAATGCAAAGGCACTTGCCGATCTGGCGCATTGGCTCA
>JBPCXR010000066.1:0-3356 GCA_051027215.1 Pseudomonadales bacterium
AGACGCTGGCGTGCGCCAAAGCGCTGCTGGCGTGCCTAGCTGTGCCAACTGCCCTTGCCAGAGGTAAGCGATGCGATCACCGAGCTCCATGGCTTCTTCTGCGTCGTGGGTAACGACCAGGGTGACGGCATCGGTGGCCTTCAAACTTAGCCGCGCCTGCTCCCTTAGACGCCGGCGCAGCCCGCTGTCAACACTAGCAAAGGGCTCGTCCAGCAACATCACCGCAGGCTCCGGCGCCATGGCCCGAGCTAGCGCAACCCGCTGTTGTTGACCGCCTGAGAGTGTATGCGGATAGCGCTCGGCAAAAGCCAGAAGATCAACGGCCGCCAACTGGCGCGCAACCATCTCATCCGCTTCGCCCTGTGGTCGATTGGCTAAGCCGAACCCCACGTTCTCAGCCACCGTCAAATGCGGGTACAGCACATGATCCTGAAACACCAAGCCAACGCCACGCTGCTCCGGGGGAGTGTGTACCTTGGCATCTGCCAGTAACTGTTCATCGACGCTAATCGTTCCGGCTTGCAGCACCTCCAATCCAGCCGCCAACCGCAGCAACGTCGTTTTTCCGCTGCCGGAAGGACCCAATAGACACAAGATCTCGCCACGCTCTGCCGTTAACGTGACTTCGCTGAGCACCACCTGTGATCCAAAGCTGTGGTTGACCTGCGTAAAAGTTAAACTCACCCGCTCACCCAATTACTGCGCGTGTCGATTGTGCGGCCCACAGAGCGTTTTACAAGCAAAACCGGCAAGGCTGCTACATGGCCGCGCAGTGCTCTGTGGCCAATGAGTGCTGGGTTGATCGCGCTGCTGGTGAGCGCACCGCTGCTGGTGATCGTCAGCGCCCTGTGGCTGCCGGCCACGGATAACTGGCTGCATCTGCGCGGCACGGTGCTCGTTGACTATGTGCAGAATACCCTGTGGCTGTTGTTGGGTGTCGGCACACTTGCAGCCCTGCTCGGTATTCCGAGCGCCTGGCTTTGCAGCAGTACTGAGTTTCCGCTGCGCAAAACGCTGTCTTGGCTGCTGGTCTTGCCGTTGGCTGCACCGGCTTACGTGCTCGCCTACGTCTACACCGATCTGTTGGAATTCGCTGGCCCTGTGCAAAGCGCGCTCCGAGATTGGCAACATTGGCAGGTCGGCGACTACTGGTTTCCTAACATCCGCTCGTTGGGCGGCGCGGTCATGGTGCTGGGCTTTGCGCTTTATCCCTATGTCTACCTGCTGTGTCGAGCCGTGTTTGAAACCCAATCGGCAGCGCTCTACGAGTCGGCCAGGTTGCTTGGTGCATCCCCAGGCTCAGCGTTCTGGCGCATCGCCTTACCGTCGGCACGTCCCGCCATTGCCGGTGGATTGGCGTTGGTTCTCATGGAAACCGCCGCCGATTTTGGCGTGGTCGAGTATTTTGGCGTCGCGACTTTCTCTACCGGCATCTTCCGAGCCTGGTTTGGTATGGGTGACAAAGCCGCTGCCCTGCAACTCGCCGCTGGGCTGTTCATGGTGGCCGCAGCTCTGGTGTTATTCGAACAACTGGCGCGACGCGGCCGGGTAAATAACCCGGTATCTCGTGCCCACCCTCCTGGGCGTGTGCAGCTGGGTCCCATCGCACGCTGGCTGGCCATGAGCTGTTGCCTGCTCCCTGTGCTCATTGGCTTCGCGATTCCGACGCTGATTTTACTGAACTACGCCATTAGCACTGGTGATGCACGGTTTGGCGTACGCTTCGCAACAATGCTCCTCAACAGCTTTGGAGTCGCCAGTGTCTCAGCCGTGATCGCCACGGGGTTTGCTCTGGTGCTCTGTTATGCCGGACGCCTGCATGGCGGACGTTTAATCAACATCGGCACGCGAATCGCCACATTGGGTTACGCCCTTCCCGGCGCCATGCTGGGTTTAGCCGTTCTGGTTGCCCTCACCGATCTGGATCGTGCCATCGCAACCTGGCGCCGGGTACAGTTCGGCGGCAATCCGCAACTGTTGCTCACCGGTACCGTGTTGGTCCTAGTCTTCGCCTACGTCGTGCGCTTCCTCACGGTCGCCTACAACAGTTGTCATGCTGGGCTAGAAAAAATCCACCCGCGTTTGGATGATGTGGGCAGAACCTTGGGCCACACGCCCGGTCAACTGCTGAAGCGGGTGCACCTACCACTCATGCGGCCCGCGGTGCTGACGGCGTTACTCCTAGTGTTTATCGATGTGATTAAGGAACTGCCAGCAACGTTGATCTTGCGACCGTTCAACTTTGAAACCCTCGCCACTCGCGTGTATCGACTTGCCGCTGACGAACGCCTGGCTGAGGCCTCTACCGCAGCGCTGTGCATTGTCGCGCTGGGTTTACTGCCAGTGCTGCTACTGAATCGGCCGGCGTTACGAAACCGCAACGATGCGACAACCAGCGCTACGACGGTGCCGGCTCAATAACTCGGCTGTGGCCACAAGCCAAGCCATCGATGGTCCAACTGGCCACGCGGTAGCGGATGAGTCTCAGCACCGGATGCCCAACCGCCGCGCACATTCGGCGGACCTGTCGATTGCGACCCTCACGCAGCACCAACTCCAACCATGACGTTGGTATATGACGACGTTCGCGGATGGGTGGATCTCTCGGCCAGAGCCCGCTGGGCTCCGACATAAGTCTGCACCTGGTTGGCAGCGTCATACCATCTTTCAACAGTAAACCGGTGCGCAATTGCTGCAGCGCGGGCTCATCCGGCACTCCCTCCACTTGCACCCAATAGCTCTTGCTGACTTTTGCTTCGGGGTGACTCAACCGATGCTGCAGTGCGCCATCGTTGGTGAGCACCAACAATCCTTCGCTGTCTCGATCCAAGCGTCCGCAGGGGTATACGCCCCGCTCGTGAACGTAGCTGCGCAAAGTGGCGCGACCTTCGGCGTCCGTGAACTGGGAAAGTACGTTGAATGGTTTGTTGAGCAGGATGATGCGCCGCTGCCCAGTTTGCAGAGTTTCGCTCACCATTGACTGAACAACCCCAGAGATCGCCATTGCCGGTCGCTGGGTTTCTCAGAATGACGGTCGTTCAATGTCGCACTTCGCAAAATGCCAACTGGCTCCGGTTTCTTTAAGACGCAATCTCGAGTGATTGATAAACTCACAGCATACCGTTCCAACAGGACGCCCAGACTGTGCCTGGACTTATCGGCAGACAGTGGCAGGAATTTCGTGAGGACTACGATCGGTGGGGCTTGTTGCGCAGCTTGCACCGACTCACCATGCGCGCAGCCGGCAAGCTGTTGGGCTTGCACATCGCTATTGTCCACCGGCGCCCTCTGCACGACAACATCGAGCCTCCGGCGGTTGCACCCGGTTACGACGTTCGGGTTCTCACCGATGCGGA
>JBPCXR010000067.1:0-4226 GCA_051027215.1 Pseudomonadales bacterium
CGCTAATCCTATGCCGAGACCCAATAATCGAACCATCGAGATAGCAGGTTCCGAAAATGACCGACAACGTAGTACAACTCGAAACGGCCCGAACCCGACAGCAGCGTGCGGCAGATCAGCGTCTGCATCCGCGCCTGCAAAGCGAAGACCGCCTCTTCACTCAAGTCGTGCTGTCCGCTGACGAACCGGATCTGGTGGGTACCACGCTATCTTGTAGCGCAGTCAATCTGTCGGTTGGCGGCATTCAATTTCGTACCGATGCGCAGGTGCCTTCCGGTTCGCTGCTGGATCTGTGGATCGATGTGGCTACGCGGCCCGGTAAGTTCTTTCTTGCCGGCGAGGTGCGCTGGTGTCGTCCAGTGGTGGACGAAGACGGCAATCCAGAATGGTTGATTGGGGTTCAGCTCAAATCTGGTGCCGCGACAGACATCCTCGACTGGCGCGATTACCACGCTAGCGCCTACGCTCGATAATCCTCCAAAGCCCCGAATCAGTTACCAATCGCCGCCAGATTTACCAATCTGGCGGCGTTTCTTTTTGTGACCTGCCAACCCTGGGTTCTGTGACATTGCTCACAGCCAAAGCGTTGGGCGCTTCTCGGTGAGATTGAGGCAGTCCTGCTGTAATTACGTTCCAGCAATCCAATCGTGAGCGAGTGACACCGGCCATGAGCCAACCCACCGTTGTCAATCTGAAGCGTCGTGACAAGTCTGCGGTTAGGGTACCGCCGATCGTTCATACAGTACGGCAGCATGCCCGGAGAACGCTGACCAATTTGCTGCAGACACTATTCAATAGCACTGACGATGCGCTCTTCGAATTGGCTGATCGATCCCAGAGCAACAACGAGCAAACCCTGTTTTTCGAGTCCATGCGCCAGATCCGATTGCGTCGCAAGGACGTGCTCGAGCAATTTGGCCGCAATTTGTACGCAGGGTTTGATGAACTGTTTACCAACAGTGGCACAGCAGCTGAAGAGCTCGAGATCGATGATCCGGACAACCTGTCGCTGGTAGCGAACGACGAGCTCGAGATTACCGTCGCCGTTGCGGGCATTGTCTCGAAGGTAACTAGCACCCATTCGCTGGTGATCATGCAGTTGACCAAACGGCTCGATCACATCTGCAAGCTGCAGAGCGTCACCGACAGAGCTAACCCTTTGGGTCCGCAAAAGTTGAGCATGGCCTTTGTGCAGGCTGCACAGTGCCTGGATCTCGACATAAAGGTCATGATCATCCTCCTAAAGCTATTCGAGCGGATGGTGATGGAGCGTCTGGACGATCTGTACCTGCAGGCTAACGAATTGATGATCGAAGCTGGTGTCATGCCGGACTTGCAGCGAAATATGCGGCAGAAGGCGGCCAAGCGTGCCGCACCGGCTGCGCAAGCAAATGCTGATGCGCCTGTTCCAGGCGGGGTTCTGAGCGCCGCAATGAACGATTCAGGTGCAACGCCAGTACATCCAGGAACCGGAGTGGCCAGTGCCACGGCACCATCGTTTGGTGTTCTGCAACAATTGCTAGCGGGTGCTGGTATGGGCACCGGCACCGGGGCTGGTATGGCTACGGGTGGTGCCGGAGGTGGCTCAGCCACGGGCGCTGGATACGTGGGCACGCCGGGCGCGAATTCTGGATACGGTAGTGGCGGCGTAGTTGATGGACCTGGCGCTAGCGGCGGCTTCGGACCTGCTATGGGCGGCGCAGCTGGCACCTCCTCTGCAGCTGGGATAGGGGGCGGTATCGCCATCAGTACGCCGCAACTGGTGAACCTGCTGAGCAATTTGCAAAGCGAAGCCGATATAGACGCCATCGATCCCGGGGAGCCCGCACCGCTGCTGGATCTGCGTAACATGGTGTTTACCCAGGCTAAGCAGGAGCTGGGTGAAGACGACAAGCACATAGAGCAGAACGACGACGACGTGATCAACATCGTTGGCATGCTCTTCGACTACATTCTCAACGATCGGAATCTCGCCATTCCGATGAAAGCTCTGATTTCCCGGCTGCAGATACCCTTTGTGAAGCTGGCGATTCTCGACAAATCGTTCTTCGATAAAACCAGCCACCCAGCACGGCAACTGCTCAATGAGCTGTCCAGCGCAGGCATTGGCTGGAGTAGTGCTTCTGAGCTCAAACGCGATGCGCGTTACAACAAGATTGAATCCATCGTTTTGCGCGTTCTCAACGGTTTTACAGACGACGTAGAAATCTTTGAACCTTTAGTCGAAGATCTTCGGGATTTCCTCAATCAAGAAGAAAAGCGTCACGTCCAGATCGAAGAGCGGGTGCAGCAGGCAGAGACCGGTAAGGCCAAAACCCAAGCGGCAAAGCAGGAAGTACAGCAACTGATCAACCGCAAAGCCAGCGGCTTGCGACTACCAGCGCAGATTGGTCGCTTTATCAGCGACAGCTTCGCCAAGGCTTTGGTGATTACGGGCGTTAAGCACGGCGAATCGTCGGGTGAGTGGCACATGAACATCCAGACGCTGGATGAACTGCTCTGGTGTTGCCAACCTTTGTCGAGCAAAGAGGACGTCAAGAAGCGCAACGCACAGCTTCCCGGATTGCTGAAACGACTACGCGGCATCGTCAACTCTATCCAAGAGGATGACTCGGCGGCGGAGGAACTGGTGTTCAACCTTGAGTGTGAGCTCAATGATGCAGCGGCCAGAGACATGGCCTATCTGGATAGCGAAGACCCGGTTCCGGCTGAGGTGCCAGAGAATTACGCTCAAGTTGCTGAGGTCCATCTGGTTGAAGTTGCCGAGCAGGACGAGCAGTTTGCGCAGGCGGCACCACAGTTTCTTGAAAAGCTTCACGAGCTCAAAGAAGGTGGCTGGGTAGAGTTGCGAGGCGCCGAACAAGCCCCTGTGCGTTGCAAGCTGTCGACCATTGTTCAACCTGGCGATCGCTATGTCTTTGTTAATCGTCGCGGTATGAAAGTCGCTGACTATGGCAGGATGGAACTGGCCCGACGCTTGGAGGACAGCGAGCTAACGCTGCTTGATGAATCCGAGGTTTTTGATCGCGCGTTACAGGCCGTAGTTGGCAATTTGCGGCAGATGCAGACTCAGCCGGAGACCGTGAAGTTGGACTCCAACGACTAGTTAGCCGTTTGCCAGGTGTGCATAGCGCTCTGACGAGAGAACGCGCTCTACTGTCTCTACCACTGCTTGGGTTTGTGCATCGACTTCCAGATTAATCAAATCCCCAACCACACAGCCCCCTAGAGACGTCCGCTCAATCGTCTCGGGGATCAAGCTCACGCCGATTTGCGCAGTTGTTTCGTCGTGGTGGGAGATCGTCAGGCTGGCGCCATCCAGGGCGGCAAAGCCCTTCAGGTGCAGATACTTTAGCCATTGACGAGGCACGTCGAAATACAGCTCTCTGAGGTTGTTGCTCTGTTCAACTTTGGCGACCGGAATCGCGCAGGCAACATGCCCTGAGACGATGTGCCCACCGACCTCATCGCCGACTTTGAACGAGCGTTCCACATTGAGTAACGTGCCGACCTGAACCTGAGCAAGGTTCGTTAGGGTCAGGGTTTCTTGAATGACGTCGAACTGTGCGGTG
Organism: Pseudomonadales bacterium; assembly: GCA_051027215.1. GTDB lineage: Bacteria > Pseudomonadota > Gammaproteobacteria > Pseudomonadales > Azotimanducaceae > CALHVX01. The sequence continues at coordinate 3,573 of JBPCXR010000067.1, forward strand.
GTCCCCTCCATGGCTGCCACAGTGAGGCAAACACCGTTGTGAGCCACTGATGCACCCAGTGTCAGGTCTTCAGCTAACGGTCCCAAATCGACCCACAGCCGCCTCAGGGACGGCTGATCTTCAATTCGTGTGACCGGGCACTGAGCTTGAACGATGCCGGTAAACATCCGGCCATTGTAGCATCAGATCGCTTTAGCCAATTGTTCCCGACGGTTCAGCTCGTTGTCGATGAAGGTGATCCATTGGCCGCACACCCGCAGGTTAGTATCGTCCTTAGAGCTCCGAGCTTTGGAGCGGCAGTTGGCAAACGACTTGCGAGCGGTGCCGAGCTTATCTTGGTTGTACAAACACATGCCCTTGACCAGGTGCGTCGTTTGGACTTTGCGCAACCCGCCCTTGCGGATGGCGTTGTCGGCAGCAGTAATACACTGGCCGTTCTTGTCCGCCTCGAGATAGAGATTCGCCAGACGCTCGTAGATTTTGCCGTCGTCAGCCAGCTTAGCAGCGTTCTCGTAGACGGGGATCGCCTTGTCGACCTCTTGGGAGAGCTGCCAAGCCTGGCCTAAGGACTGCAGAGTCTTGCTGGTTTTCTCGACGACGCCGTCGTTGATGCCTTTGTCTAGTACCTTCGCAGCCCGATACGGTACCTCTGCC
>JBPCXR010000068.1:0-3748 GCA_051027215.1 Pseudomonadales bacterium
AGTCCATTCTGCTCGAAAGCTTAGATACCGTGGAGGAGAATAGCCGCCTCGCCTGCCAGATATCACTGGACGAAAGCCACAATGGTCTCTGCGTCGCGGTCGGCCTGCCCTATTGAATCGGAGGCCACAAGCCGCTCAATCCATTGACCGGCTGCCCGTCATTAGATACGCTCGATGATGACCGTCGGCGCCATGCCTCCAGCAGCACACATCGTAACAAGCCCCACCGTGAGATCACGCCGCTCCAACTCATCCAGCAGAGTCCCCAACAGCATCGACCCGGTTGCACCCACGGGATGACCCAAGGCAATCGCGCCACCGTTTACATTCAGTTTGTCGTGCTCCACCGTGAGTCGCTGCATAAAGCGTAGCGGAACAACGGCGAACGCCTCATTCACTTCAAACAGGTCGATGTCACTCACCGCCATGCCGGCTTTCTTGAGGGCTTTTTCGGCGGAAGCAACCGGTTCATTCAGGTTGTATTCAGGGCTGCCCGCCTGATAGGACATGGAAACGATTTTTGCCCTCGGTCTATAGCCATGGCGCTTCGCGTAATCGGGTGACGCCAAAATAACGCCAGAGGCGCCATCGACAATGCCGGAAGAGTTTCCAGCGTGATGCACATGATTGATTTCCAGATCCGGCCATTGCATACGAGCCACCTCGCCAAAGGTATGGCGATCGTCCATTGGCATATCCATTACATACTTAAAGGACGGTTCAAGCGAAAGTAACTTTTCCAATGTGGTACCCGGGCGCGGGTATTCTTCCCGATCAAGCGCGAGGCTGCCGTCATCGCGATAAACGGGAATCAGACTTCGCTTGAAATAGCCATTTTCGATGGCAAGGGCCGCACGCTGCTGGCTTTCCACCGCAAATTCATCGATCTGCTGACGGGAAAACCCTTCTTCCGTGGCAATGACATCGGCGGAGATACCCACCGACGTGATGGGATGTTTTTCTCGCAGGTGCAGATTACCCTGATCGGTGGCAACATGTGGTGCGGCTGGCTGCGACATCATCTCCACGCCACCAGTAACGACCAGATCATGGACACCCGTCATGACGTGAGTTGCGCCAAACAGGGTCGCGGCGAGACTAGATCCACAAAAATGATCTACCGACGTTCCCGGGGTGCATAACCAACCTGCATCCAAGGCCGCCATACGCGCTATATCACCGCGCTGAGCTTCCACCTGGGCACCGCAGCCTGCGATCACATGTTCAATTTCCTTATTATTCAATGAGTTACGCTGCTCGAGCGCTGCAAGCACCTGTGACAGCACCCGCTGCGGGTGAATACCCGCCAGAGCGCCTTTATCGGCCCGTCCGATTCCGCGCGGTGTGCGGGCCGTATCAATGATCCATGCGTCGTTCATATACCAGTCTCCTGAAGCACCGCACCCCGGATGCTCTGCCGGACTGGCGTTGAGAGGGGGCGCAACCGCTAAGTTCGTTTACTTGTCGGGATTGGCCAATCACGCCCACTATCGGGGTCCAATATGCCGTGGAATAGAAAGATTCTGAAGGTTCTTGCAAAACGCTTCGCCAGGCGCTGTCGCGCCTCTCCTGTGTCCGCTTCCTTAACGGCCAGTGCGCCCGCGACCATGTTAATCACCGCCACCATGAGCCCGGCCTGTTCCGGGATGGTTCCCTCTTTGAGGTGACCTCTTGTCGCGTGCCACTTAAACAATTTGATGTGATATCGGATTAAAGGGTCGTTGGCTCCGTGGCGGAGCATCCGCCGCACCCGCAGCAGCAAAATATCTGGGTCCTCCGCTGCGATATCCGTAACCGCCCCCTGCCCCTCGCGGGTGGCAAAACTTTTGTCCATGGTGTACAGGAGCTCTCCATCCAGTTGCTCCTCCACCGCAGCCATCAGTTCGTCGAGGCTCTTGAAGTGGTAGTACACCCCCGGCCTGGTGACGCCGGCTCGGCGTGCCACTTCCGATATCGAAACGGCCTCCTCGCCAACCTCGGCAATCAGGCCAATGGTCACCTGTAATAGCTGGCGGCGGGTAGATGTGTTGCGAGTCCTGCGTTTACCCGTGTGGTTTGCGTCCTCCTCAATTTCCGCAGATTTGGCAGGTTCAGTGGTGTACCGGGGAACCTCCGGCCACTCGGGATACAATTCTGGCCTTAAAAAACCATGAAACAATCCTTGGTAATATGCTTCACCAAAAACCTGCGCCACTTTATGTCGGCGCTTTTTGCTCTTCACTTGGGATACAGACATGAAAGCCGCGACCAGGGCCGCAGTGGTAATGATGGCGGCCATATCTGGATCGACGTTATCACGCAGATGGCCTTCGCGCTTAAAGCGCGAGAATGCCCGTTTTCTGGCGTGTACCAAGACGTCTTTTCGCGGTCCGCTGTCGAGCAGCCGCATGATTCGCATATGAAAAAGGTCCGGATCCTCCGCCGCCAGCTCAGCCGGATACGTATACATGTCGTCTTCCGGGCGGGTACCGCCAACCGTCTTCACCAGGTGGTGATCGACCTGTTCCCTGACGGCTTCGAGCAGTTCTTCCCGGTTCTTGAAGTGGTAATAGGCACCCGGGCGGGTCACGCCAGCGCGTTTTGCCACTTCAGACACGGAGACCGATTCCATACCGACCTCTACCATCAATTTGGCAGCGGCATTGACCAGCGCCCGCCGGGTCCGCCGAGTCCGGGCTGCCCATCCATTTTCCGGTATTTCAACTGCTGAGTTCATATTGTGTGCTTGACGGCGCCTCCAAAGAGAAATTCTTTGTCCAATGGATGTTGCCCCAGCGACCTCCTGGCAGATTCAGAGACTTGACTACGCTCCTATCTTACCATTCATCGGTGTAAAGCCAAAGTGAGGCCACCCCGCGGGTTAGCCTCAAGACCCGGCGATGGTATCCGCTAAAAGTTATAGCGCAACCTGATGCCATAGAAGGCTTGTGCACCGCGAGTGACACGCACATATCGCCGCGCGATGAAGCCGCTGGACTCCGAGGCATCGTTCACAAACTCCTCATCCGTCACATTCTTGCCAAAGATCGAGAGATCGTAGCGATCCTCCTTATCCACAAGCCCAAGGGAGAAATTCAGGATGCCATAGGAATCCTGCGTCAGCAGAGGATCGTCATTCAAGGAGAAGTGGATATCGTCCTGCCAAACGTAGTTCACGCTACCGTAGAGATCGAAGGGCATGGAGCTAAGGGGAACGTCTAAGTTGGCTCCAAGGTTGTACTTTAGCTCCGGAGTATTGGTGGCATCAGTACCTTCCACATCTGTTTGTACAGCATCGTCAGGGTTCAGCGTCGGGTTACCATTCGCATCGATACTACAGCCCGTAGCAATGTTCTGTTCCGGCCAACAAGGCTGCAGCAAATTCTCCACCTCCGCGTCGGTATAGCTGACTGATGCGGATAATCTCAGGATATCGGTAGCAGCCCAGAGTAAATCGAATTCTGCGCCAAAGATATCCAAATCACCGGCGTTCAGGTTCACGGTGTTGATGGTACCGGGAAGCAACGCGGAGGTCTGAAGATCTTCAACCTGCTGTACAAACACCGCCGCGTTTAACTGAAGCGAATTGTCAAACAACATCGATTTGGTACCGACTTCGAAGGCCTCCGCCGTTGTTGGATCCAGAAATGCATTGTTGACGTTGCCGGTCCGCGATAGATCCGCACCCAGGCCAACAAAACTGCGGCTTACCGTCGCATACACACTGGCGTTGTCCGAGTAGGACCAAGAAATGCCCAGGCGTCCGGAC
>JBPCXR010000069.1:0-4499 GCA_051027215.1 Pseudomonadales bacterium
GACGACTCGGGCAAGCTGCAGATCGCCACAGATCGCGGTGGCGCGGGCACGTTTACTCGCCGGGCCAGCGATGGCGGCTGGGATACCTCCGGTAAGTTCACTACCGGCGACGGTCGCACGATCAGCAGTTCCGGACGCTTTGAAAATGGCCGGGGTACGGCCAACCTCAGCGGATCTGGGGGCGGACAGGGCACCATAGAACGCGATGTTGGCCCTAGGGGCGCAACGCGAGAAGGCACCTTCACGAAGGACGGCAAGACCATTGATACGCGAACCGCTCGAACCGGCAGTGGTCCGAGAACCGCGATTGAGAGTTCCGAGGGCGGCAGTGCGATAGTGGGTGGCCGGGCTGGCGATCGCACGGCCATTGGTCAGACGGCTTCCGGCGATGTATATGCAGGGCGCGACGGGTCAGTTTACAAGCGCACCGATGACGGCTGGCAAAAACGCGATGGCAACGATTGGTCACCCATCGAGGGTCGTAGTAGCAACAGCTCACGTAACCGTACCTATGAACGCTCGCCAACAACCGGCAAATACAATCAGCGCGCAGACTCTTCTAGACAAAGGGGCAGCTACAGCAGTCCGCAGAATCGACAGCGTAGTTTGGATCGGGACTATGGAGCTCGCCAGCGGGGACAAACGCGCTCGCGGGATTACTCCCACGCGCGCAGTGGCATGTCACGAGGGGGAATGTCCCGCGGTGGTGGCATGCGAGGCCGCAGACGCTAGTGTCCTGGCGCGGGTGAATGGCCGCTGACGAGTATCACCCAGCATATTTAAAGATGCTTGCGAGGTGTGATCATAAAACGCCATAAACAACTTAAACGTTGGCTGGCTGTGTATCTGGCAGCTGCACTTTGCCCACCGGCAACCGCCCAGGATCTAGAACCTCGGCGCTGGACTCCATTACCATTGGCGACCAAGGTCATCGGTATGGGCTACGGTTACACAACTGGCGATCTGTTTTTTGATCCGGTATTGCAGGTTGAAGATGCGCAGCTCGATTTGGATACGCTGGCGCTATCCTATGTGCAGTCCTTCGCTGTGCTAGGCAAGCCCGTGCGTTTTGACCTGCTACTGCCGTGGCAGACCGCACGCTGGGACGGACGCCTGGCGGGTCAACCGACCAGTGTCGAGCGTGTGGGTTTGGCAGATCCCTGGCTGCGCCTGTCAACGAACCTAATTGGTGATCCAGCGCTGCGGGGTGGTGAGTTCGCTGCGAAGATGGCTGCGCAGCCAGTGCGCACGGTGGTGGGAGCGGCTCTCTCGGTTACAGTGCCAGTGGGGGAATATCTCGACGAGAAGTTGCTCAACCTAGGTCAGAATCGCTACATCATCAGGCCGCAGATTGGAGTGCTCCACTCTCGCGGGCCTTGGTCTTTTGAATTCACAGGCTCGATCTTTTTCTACACGGACAATAACGATTTTTTTGGCGGCGTTACCCGGGAACAGGATCCGTTGTACGCCTTGCAGACTCATGTGGTACGGGTTTTCAAACCAGGTTTGTGGGCTTCATTCGGTGCCGGTTACGGCTGGGGCGGAAGGTCAAAAATCAACGGCGAAGACAAAGACGATGAGCGCGGTGACGTGTTGCTAGCCCTGTCTTTAGGTGTGCCTCTGAGCCGTGCTCAAGGGCTCAAATTTGCCTACGTGCGGGGTGAAGCGGGTAGTGACGTAGGCGCAGACACAGATACACTGACGCTCGCCTGGTCGATGCGTTTCTAGACACAGACCAAACTCTGCAAGCGCGCTCACTACAATAGGCCATATCATCAACTTTTGGGTAGGAAGTAGAGGGTGGCCAGGCTGAGGTGCAACTGTGACTTACAGCGCCCGGCTGTACATTCGGTAGCGTTTGGAAACCTTAGCGCCCATGACCTCACCCATCTTTCGCATGGCGTGATTGCTTTCTAGGATCCAGGACATCTCCAACTGCTTGATGCCGCGCTCGGCGCTGCGTCGCCGAACCACGTCCATCACGGTAAACGCCAGCGCCGGTCCTAGCGGCGTATCTTGAAATTGCTTACGTACCCCCATAAGCGGCGCTCGTGAGGTACTGGGGAATCGGACCTTGAGCCGCCAGAGCAGTTTCAGCCAGCCGAACGGCAACAACCGACCCTGCAAATCGGCAATGATCTCGTTGAGGTTCGGCACCATTACGCAAAAGGCAACCGGCACGCCATCGACTTCAGCAACCTGGGCGAGTTGTTTCGGTACCACCATTACTAGCTCGCGGCCCATGGCCTGAAACTCCTCCCGGGTAAATGGCACAAAGCCCCAGTTGTCCTGCCAGGCGTCATTAAAAATTTCGCACAATACCTCTAGCTCCTCAGTCAGCCTTTTGCGGTTCACCGGTCGGATATGAATGCGCTCTGCGTAGCGGCTGATGAGTCGACGCATTACCGACGGGTTAGGGTGGGCAGGATCTAGAACCATGGCCAACAAGTCTTCGGTTGGCTGGTATCCCTGGGCGAGTACCAACCGTTCATAGTAGGGGAGTCCATGGGGCATCATAAAAAAAGGTGGGGTATCGAACCCCTCAACCAGCAGCCCGAGTTCCTGATTGATGCTCAGGCTGAAGGGTCCGGCGACTTGTTCTATACCTCTGCTTCGTAACCACTCGTGGGCGTGCTGAAACAGTGCGCTCACCAGCTCGGGGTCATCGGGCGCTTCGAACATGCCAAAGCAACCGGTCGCGCATTGCTCGTGCTGTTGCAGCGCATCGATCTGCGCGCTGATGCGGGCAATGGGCTTGCCAGACGCGTAGGCCACGAATGCCTGCCATTGCGCATGGGCGAAGTAGGGATTTTTGGGGCTCAACGCCTGCCGCCGCTCGAACATCAATGGAGTGATGTAGTTTGGGTCATTGCGATACAACTGGCTGGGCGCGCGTATGAAGTCGGTTAGTTCTTTACGGGTCTGTACCGGTACGATTTGGTAACCCTGCGCTTTGTACATCTCGCTTAAGCTCCCTCGGCGATGAGCATTGCGTGCTGTTGACCGACCTCTGCATCGCAGCAAGCGACAAGTACTGTTACTATGTCTTTGAAAAGCAACAATCGCAACCGAAGCGTCGCTTCAGCGACGTAGTGCGGTTTACATGGCCACGGGGAGTACATGTCATGAGTAGGCTGCGCATAGTCGGCTGGTCCGTGCTGTTAACGCTATGTTTTGTGGTGCTGGGTTGCGCAGCGCGCGATTGTCCGCTGTGCAAAGATCAAGCGGCCGCGTTAACCGACGGTGGCCCGAAAGAGAACTGCGGCGATCCGTTCGATGGACTAGCAATCGAGCGGCTGTCGAATACCGTCACTGACGAAGGCAGCGCTGACATTTTGCTGTTATCAGGTGGCGGCTCCCGCGGTTCATTCGCCGCTGGCATACTTAATGGCTGGAAGGATAGCCCGCCGTTCGACATGGTAACCGGCGTAAGCACCGGCGCTATTATGGCGACCTGGGCTTATCTGGGTCGCGATCACAAGACTAAGCCGTACGAAATGCTGCGACAGACCTACGCTGGACACATTACCGCAAAACAGATCCGCAAACGCCGCTGGCTATTTCCGTTGGTCGATTCCAAATACTCGCTAGCCCCCCTTAAGAAGATGTTTCTTAAGATCCTGCCGACCGAGATGATCATCGAAGTGGGCCGCGTGTACAAAAAGTACGGCAGGCAACTCTGGATCGGTTCAACCAATCTGGAAACAGGTCAGTTTTGCCATTGGAACCTTGGGCAGCGGGCGCTTAACGCCGCTGAAGCGTATGATCGCGGTGACGAGAAAACGCTAGCAGATGAAGTGGACATGTACCACAAACTGATCATCGCCTCTTCTGCTAACCCCACAGTGTTTCAGTCTGTCGACATCTATGGCTACACCCACGTCGACGGTGGTGTCTCCGAAACGATCTACGTTGAACGGATCAATGACATCGTCGATGAAGTCCTAAGAGTGCGAGAAGCCAATGTGGACAAACCGCTCAACGTTTATGCAGTGGTCAATGGCCGTCTGATCAACTCGCAAAAGTGTGTGGGCAAAAATATCTACAGTCTGGCCACTCGATCAATTAGTTTGTTGTCAAAGAGCGCGACCCGCGGCAACCTCGATCGGATTAAGACGATTGTCGACGAAGGCCTCCAAGGCCGCAGCTGGAACTACTACACCGGTTGGTTACCCGCTGAGAAAAAGCTCGATGCACCGGACGTGTTTAGCGAGGCCTCGATGCGGGCATTGTTTAAGTACGGCGAAGACTGGATCGCCAATCAGGACAGGTGGTGCAAAGGCATTCCCGGTGCTGAGAACGATCAGCCCAACTGCAAGCTGCCTGAGGTGGGCCGCCTGAACTGCAGTTGAGCGGAACCTGACTTTGCAAAAGTTCAATCTGATTCTGCTGGCGGTGGCTACCGCAGTAGCGCTGTTGGCCGCGGAGATCCTGGTCCGATTTCTGCCGCCGGATCTGACAGTGATTCGAGATCTGGTCACCTATGTCGATGAGCCGAT
>JBPCXR010000070.1:0-4027 GCA_051027215.1 Pseudomonadales bacterium
GTCACTGGTTGATGCCAAAGATCGAGTCGGCGCTTCGCCAATCTGCGGATCTAAAACGAAAAAAGGCGACCTACTGGCCGCCCTTAAGTAACTGAGTTGATTCGAGGTGACTAGGCGATGGTATTCGAGCGTCTGTGCTTGCGGCTGTTGTAGCCGGCCAAAACCAGCAAGCCGGTCAGGAACAGCCAAGCGCCTGCAGGCAGCGGCACTGCGCTCAACTCCATGTTGAAATCCCAGTGCTTACCGAGCTTCCAATCCCAGGCCCAATCTGGCACGTCGTACTTGGCCACCCACTTTTTGTCGTTGCTATTCCACTCGTAGGCGATAATCTTGCGAGCCCACTTGGTAATGTCGAGCCAAGCAGAAGCTCCAAATGCACCAGTCTTGTCATTCGCACCAGTGCCGAACTGCATGGCAGTGTTGTCAACCAGATCCAAACTGAACTTGTCGACGATTTTTAGCCGCTTCCCGTTGTAGTTCTTTTCGTATTTGATCTTGATGTCGCCTGAGCCTTGGGTATAGAACCTCCAGTCAGGTTGCACACCAGTACCGCCGGTCTTCACCACACCTGTCCAATCCGCTGGCGCAACAGGATTCGAGAATTTAAAATCGATCTTAGCGACAACGCCATAGGGGTTCTTAGCCTTGGCTTTGAGGTGGGCCTGACCATTATCTACGGTTAGCGTAGAGTCCTTCTTGAAATCATAGAACTGGGCGCAGCCACCGCCTCCACCTTTGCGATATTTGTTGGTCCAAAGGCCGTGTGGCGCGTCCTTTCCTGACGCGGTGGTGCAGTTGATCTTGCCTGTGCTCGAGACGCCGTAGGTGCCAGCGAACGCTGCACTGCTAAGAATCAATACGGTTGATGCAATTATGGCCTGAATTGACCTTTTAAACTTCATTGTACCCCCGGGGTCTTCCCTGAATTGTGCTTGGTTGAGTTGTGTAATGCTCTTGCTTTCCGTTTTAGAAGACAGTCGCGTTATTGACAGTTTTCGCTGAGTCATCAGTGAAAAGCAGGCCAAAATACTGACGCAACAAGGTTACCGGCAAACGATTTACGGCGTTATGTGGCAAATGTAAGTCGTGTGAGCCATTTGTTGCCTAGTGGAATGTCCTTTTCCAGCGACAAACGATAGGTGATGCGGCTGTACCATTGCAACCAGCTTCACAGCTCAACGGCGAGTCTAATGTAAGTGAATTGTGTTACGGGCGACTTGAAGCAGGATCACTGGTTGTCGTTTGTGCCCTCCGCAGAGAAGTCGCTGTCGATACCATTGCTGGTGTAGGACTTGAGCGCGAAAAAGTAGGCCTATGGTTCCAAGTCGATACAATAACTGGTTTGTTCCGGACTTTGGATGTCGATGACGTGGTCGCAGTCTCCGCTGTGTGTACCTCAGAAAATTTTGTAGCCGGAGATTCTTAGGTCTACTCCTCTCCCATTCAGCTCAGATTGTGCCGTCCATCGCTCAATGGCTTGCCTAACCGTGAAGTTGATCATGACCATTGCCTGATCGTCCGAGCTTGAGCATACGAGGACAGAGCTGTGGTTCTCGTCTATGGGATCAACGCGCTCAAACCAGTTGTTGGCTTTGTTCCGGACCAGTTGCCATCCGCTGTGCAGGTATTGACACCTCATGCAGCGCAGCAGATGCGGGTTGACGCGCCGTTGGCGACCCATGGCCGATCTGCTTCCAGAACTAGCTGGGCGCTGGATGACCCCGTGCCCCCGCATCCAGAGGAGAGACAGAACCAGACGAGGAATAGGATAGATGGTTGCCTATGTGCAATGACCTACCGCCTCAAAGACGGGACAATCAGTAGATCGATCGCAATGCCAGTCGCAGCCGCTTGACTTGTGCAACTAGCGAACGTTCTTCGAGGCTTCTGCTGAGAACGCGCTCTCCCTTCCTGATCTGGTGAAGGACTTGAGCGAGAAGTAGTAGGTGCCTGGATCGAGCTCAATCGTTTGTGAGGTGCGATTTGGGTTGTCGATTACGAGAGAGTGCGAATAACTACGGGTTTTCTTACCCCAAAACAGTTTGTACCCAGCTAGGTTAGCTAGTGAGGTCCCGTTTGTATTCTTCGTTGGAATCGACCAGCCAACAATCGCTTGCTGGATGAACACTTTAGTAATCGCAATTGCCTCTTGGTCGCCTGTGGAGCAGGTCAGAATGTAGGTCCCGTCCCTGTGTAACGGCCCCACGGGTTGCGAGCCAAAGAGCCCTACGTTACCCGACCATGAGCCCGATGCTTCGCACCGGTCGGCGCCCGATGAAGACCATTGCAGGGTGGTACTTGCGCCTCGAATGATAGAGGATGAATCGGATGAAAGTTCTACGCGGAGATCACCCAATCCAGCGCTTGAGCTTTGTGTAGACGTGAGTGTATTCATCGCGATTGTTTCAGACACACTTCGACTCGAGCGAACTTCTCCGTCTGCTTGCAGCGATACGGTTTGCTTTACCGACCCACGTAGACCAAAACAGATTAGTTCGAACTTAGATCCCACACGGGCTTCTCGGAGTGTCCGAGATCCTGCTGGCGGTAGAACGGCTGACCAATCTCCGTAAGCAACACAACGACTTGTCTCGGCGCTGTTCCAGTCAAGCACTACTACCGACGCAGAATCAGCCTGATCGCGCCTGCCGTGGAAAGACAGGGTTGGAACACGAGCAGTGCGCGCTGACCGTGCTATATCTGCAACGCTATCAGTCAGTCTACCATCCGGTTGCGCCAGCTGGTTTTGCAAGGACCGAAATGCGCTTAGCGCTTGCGAAAATGAGCCTTCCAGTTCTAACTCGGCAGGGCTCGTTGGTCCTGTACCAAGGCTTTTGAGGAGCCTCACAATGGCGTCGTTATTCGTTGCTTTGAGGAGGATGCTCAAGCTCCGCTGTAGTCGAGTTCTGGCAGCGAGGCTGGGTGGGAGTTGCTGGAGAACTTGATCTGAAGTTGGTTCTACAGTCTTGATTGCATCATTCATTTTTTTCGATGCGTCTCTGCCATCCACTTGCAATTGGCCGATTAGAGTCTCCGCCAGTACTAGTGAGAGGTAAGTGTGCGCAGCAGGGACATAGAAATTTAGATCAGCTCCTAGGCCATCGATAATCCCATCCGCTAGGTCACAGCCGATCAGCGCGAGAATTTCATCGGTGGAATACCCGCTAAACTTCCCGCTCGTTCTTCGGATCCATTCCCCTAGCGCTTCGTTGACGCGAATGAATGTTGCGATGTCTGAGGGGCCAACAGATTTCGTGCGCGGATTGGAGTTAGCCAATTCTAGGCCTACAGCGTCGAGAGCATTGTCTGCTGCAGCGCTCGCGTCATATTGATCTGACGTGCATTGGCTCGCGTGATACTGCAGAGTGGTGATCGGCAGTAGGTTGATAAGCGTCTCACTCGCGTTTTTTACGACGCTCACTAGTTCGAAATCTAGTTCACGTTCGGTAACAAGATCACGCCCCCCTTGGGCGTGAATCGTGAGGGGGTAACCGACTGATGTCGGGATGTTGAGGTTGAACTTGGCTAGATTATTGCTCGCGGTTGTTCCGAGTGCGTTACCGCTAACGTCAAAAGCAGTAACGCTAGCGCCGATAACTGGACCATCACCGACGCTTCCTGATATGGCTTGTGTGTTTCCCGAGTCCGCGGCGGCCGAGCTCTGTGTTGCGGCTGCAACGGGGGAAGTTGTTGACGCGGCTGAAGAGCCGCCTCCACCGCCACAACCGCTCAGAGTGCACATGGTGGCAAATATAAAAAATCGTCGAACGACATCCATGCCAGTTCTCTGCGTTTTCGCCCGCACCTGCGAAGCTAATCTGGCTCAAGGGAGCCATCGTTGGCTCTCTAGTTTACGCAGCTAGCGCGCTGTGGGGAACACGCGGGAGAGCTTTCTGGCCGACGATGAGGTTTCGTTGAGAACCTCGGTGGCTTGAGAGCAAAATGCGGCTTTATGGACTGAGAATTTTGTGGGCGTTGCTCATTGAACGACCACTGAGAGTTCTTCGGAATACGCACTTTCTTGGTC
>JBPCXR010000071.1:0-30559 GCA_051027215.1 Pseudomonadales bacterium
TAGTTAAATCGCCAACGTCGACCAGCGAGGTGACGTCGGATGGCCGGTCCACTTTCGTTGGCCGGATCGACAGATCGATAAGATCCATCGGCGCCATGGAGTTGCCGCCAGAATCCGAGTTTTCTGAACCAACAAGCGGCAGCAGCGAACCGTTCGCGCCGGCCCTGGCAATGCCGTACATGGGGTTGTGCGGGTTGTTGCCGGTGTCGTTTTCAGAGCGCGCGGGGATCACCGCGCCGTTGATGTTGGCAGCGGTGGTAGGCGAGACTTTGCTCATAATTCCGCGCAGGAAGGCGCTGTCGCTATGAAAGGCCAGGCCCAACGTTTGATCAACGAAGTCGTTGGTCTGGGTGTTTGGATTGACGATGGAAGGCACCATGTCACCGGGTAAGCCCTGACGTTCGTAACCGGCGGTAGAGAGGAAGTCCAGTTGCCCGCCCTGGCGCCCGACCAAGACGTTTGAACCCGCCTGGTTTGAGCCGCCTGCTAGATCGAAGCAGATGAAGGGGATTTTTCCAGCACCCGCGGTCTGGACGTCACAACTACCGAGCAGCGCCGCCAGATCCTGAGACAGTGCCATGGCCTTACCGTTGACGTTCATAAGCGTCGTGCCCACTGCCAGCGCGCTGCCAGTAATGAACCCCTGGGACAGGAACTCCCGTCGTGTGCGCGGCCTGGGATGGCAGGGATGGCACAGTGGATCGTCGTACTTGCGTTTTCTACGTCGAATCATTGGTTTTTCCTTGTCTGCACCCTGTCAAAAAGTATTGTTACTGAACCAGCATGGGCGCACTGCCCAAAACTGCTGCGCAAGCACCCTTGGCGATGCGTTCCGTACGGTCGGGTTCACAGCTGCCGCCACAAGCGCTCAGCCGCGTGATCAAGTCATTGATCTCCGTATCCAGCGCCGCTTGCGCTGGTTGCGTGGCGATCCCGGTTCCGATCATGCGATCGAACAGCGGATCGATCAGCAGCGACGGATCGGCATAAGCGGTCGCCGGTGCTGCGCTGAAGTTCAGCCCAGGGAAGTACGCGGCGCGGGCGCTGGTATCGTCGATCAGCGCGGCGCAATACTGGATTGCCAGCTGGGTGATACCCATCTGCTGGGAGGAAACAAAACCGCCGATGTTGGTGTTTACCGGCATGGCTTGTTTCACTAGCCCGTAAGTCGTTGCCACGCCGGTGACCGTGGTCGGTACGCCGGTCAGACGCGACATGGTGGCGTTTACTTCTGCGAAATCGCGAACACCCTGGGCCGGACCGCGAGGCTCATCTGCTGGCGTTGCCGGTGGCGGTGGCGATGCTTCCACGAAGACATTCTCTGCATCACCGAGTCGTTCGAAGGTGAGGAAGAACTCATCCAACGTCGGCCCTTTGTCCAATTGGATCACGGTACCGAGATCAGATAGACGCTGTAGCCCTTCGACATCGTAGGTTGCGCTGTTTATTGTGGCATCCAGCGTCGCATAAGCTTGACCAACGGTCAGTTCGCGCCCGTTCAGGCCGATGCGTACGCCCTGAATCGGAATGGCGTCTGGCGACACAGTGTCGTCGAGCGCGATGAAGAAGGGCTCATCGAAAAGATAGCTGTAGTTGTCGAACTGGCTGACTTCAAACACCACATAGGCGTCTGCAATATTGACGTGTTCGCTGACGTTGAAGAGCAAGAAGTAGCGCTCGCCAACCCCTACGTCGAAGTTCTGTTGGACCTGCTCTTGCGATAGGGAGCGGTTGTGGATCGCCAACATGCGCACGGTGCCAGCCCAGCGAGTTTCGTTGTCAACTTCGCTGGCGATGGCTAGCGCGTAAGTGTCATCCCACTCGCTGAGTAGGCCACCGGCAACGGTATCCAGGTCGTCGGTGAACTGACCGTTGACGTAGATGCGGCGGCCGTTGGTTGGATCGTAGTTGACTACGACATGCTGGAGCGATGCCTGCAAGTCTTCGTCTTCTGCGGCAGTAGACAACTGCGGCTCGCCGTTTTCGTCGGTTTCTGAACTACGGTTGAAGCTGTCGTACGCGTACAGCGTCTGCCCAAGCATGAAGTTGCGAGTCGTTGAGCTACCGGCATAGGAAACGATCCGCGAAGGGCCGTCCTGGGTCACATTGCCGGGTACTACCCAAGCTTCAACCGCATACTCGTTGGTAGATTTGATGAGGTCGTGTAACTTTTTGCTCGCCGTGGTACTGCCCTGAGCTTTGCCGTCCGTAAAGGCAACACCCCAGCCGCCAACCCAGTTGTAGGTACCAGACAGCGTCATGTTCAGCGACGGCTCCACACCGGAGGTGTCGAACACGGTATTACCCGAACCCGTTTTGAACTCGTAAAGCGCGATTACGTTCGACTCAAAGCGTCCGCCTGCAGAGCTGATGATGCCATCGGTGAGCTTTAACGCCTTGCTGATGACCAGCTGCGGGTCTACGACATCCGGCGTGATGGCATCCGACATGGCTGTTATTTCGGTCAGCATGGTCTGCGAGTCGTTAGCGCAGCTGTTTGTCCAGCAATTGTGGAACTCATTACCCAAGCGCAATACAAAACGTGAGTTTGCAGGGGAGTCCAGATCTATCCGGGCTTGGGCGGCCTCATAGGCGACCTCGATATCGGAGCTAGCGAAGTACGGAGATTGTGCCACCGCCGCTGTGTCGGAGTGGCAGTTAGAGCAGTACTGGTTCAGCAACGGGTACACCGTGCTGGCGAACAGCGCCGAGGTGTCCGGGAAGTTCTTGCTTTCACCAGCGTCTTGGATTGGCGGCGCGATCAGCTGTACAGTTTTACCGCTGCCGCCAAGACTGTCACCCGCCCAGTTTTCGATATACGACTGGATGATATCGGCGCAGGCATCATCGTCTGTGAGCCAGCAGTTGTGCCCGCCACGAACTTTACCGACCATCAACGATTGCCCAGGATCGTTGAGATTGACCAGCGGATTCGCTAGGTCATAGGCGAGGTTGATGTCATCGGCACGCACAAACCGCGGAGACTGGCTTTCGTTATGGCAGCTGCCGCAGCGATTGTTAGGTACCAGGTTGTCCCAGAGATTCAGCTTAAAGGCCTGAACATCCGCAGACGCTGGTGCAGGGCCATTATAGTTGCTGACGTTAGGCGCTGCCGTAACGGGGTTCGCTGTTGTACCTGCGCCGCTGCCGCTGCCGCAACCGGCGAGTAGCAACGCGCCAAGGGCTATGCCCAGCGCGGCTCGAATGGTTGAGTAATTCGTTTTCATTGCTACTCCTTAGTCGCCCTTGCAGTACGCGGCTGACTCGGCAAAGACGCGGCGCAGGTTGTAGCCATTGGCTCTGAATGAGCTGACCATGGAATCGATTTCCGCTCGGTCTACATTGTCCTTAGGCGGTCGCAGGCAAACATTGGTGAAAACTTTTTCCACCTGGCACTGGGCGAAAGCGTCACTATTGGCTAGTTCCATGCCTAAAGACTTGGCGCCGGCGCCCGAACCGCTCAGCCCGGCGTCCCAGCCGATATTCGCGTTCGGGCCGCTGCGCCAGTAGTTCGACCAGTCGTCGTTTGGCGTTTGGAAGCCGTGCTCGAAGTTGTTGGCGTTGTTGAAGTATTTGGCTTCGACTCGGGTGCCAGTGACCGGATCAGTCTGCCCACCGGCGTTGTAGTTAATAGCGCCGTTATCGCATGTCGGGTCGAGATTGACGTCGTATTCATAGTCGTAGTACGCAAAAGCTTGAGACATAGGGTCCATGCCGGAGTGGCAACCCACGCAGTTGTTTAAAAACACGCGAGCATCGCCGCCCGGACTCCTAGAGACATCCTGACGAATGCGGTCAGGAGCACGTGAGGTGTCTTGCACTTGTTCCATGTCCATGCACAGATGATTGAGCAAGGTGAAGCGGAACATGGCCCGATTAGTGCCGTCGATGAAGAAGGCTTTTGCAGCACTGCGCGAAGTGAGGATGCCAGCGGTTGCTTCGGCGGGTAGGCCGTTCAATGAAGATTGCGTGGTGGACTGCAGCACTGTTTCAAGATCAGCGTTTTCCAGTGCTTCGTAGTGTGCATTGTTGCTCACAGAGTAACCGGGTATACCACCACCGGAGCCAATATAGGTGACGTCGTCACTTAAGATGCCACGAAAATCCTGGTTGTCTCGAACCATTCCGATGATTGTCGCGATGTAGTCGTCCAGTGGGACGAATACGCTACGATCGCGATTGGTCCAGGGAGCAGAGAAGTTGCGCAGCGTGACGCTGTAGAACTCTGGCTCGTTAGTAGCAATCAGTGCGGCAGCAACGGCATCGCCGCCGTCGATTTCCGCGGCCATCGCCGTGAGCGTGGCATCCGTGGGCGGAACGCCGGCAATACGATCATGGATTCGTTTCGCCTGATCACGAGATTCAGCTAAGACCTGCATCGATGCGACTGACAGCGCGCAGGACAAAGTGACGGCAGCGAACTTAGCGGCACGACGACGTACCGACCGCAGATACTGCGGACCGGACAATGCCAAAAGGGGCATGCGAATCGCTCCTACATGGTTAACCCGCATGGGCTTCGCTGCCCTGCGTGCTACTACAACCAGCACCTATCCATTGGCGCTTTGGATTCAATCAAACCGTAGATTCGCTAAATTCGAGACAAGAAGCCGTGATTCGTGTCACAGGAAATTGTGTGGGTTGATACCGGCCCACTCTGGATTTCGCCGGCAGCGCTGTGCGCCGAGTCACGTATGCACGTAAGGAGGTTGTGAAAGAATAGCAGCGTTGTAATGGTCTAGCGCTGAGGTTAGTAGTGGTATCACGCCGTGGCCGAATGGTGTTTCCTAATATTCGCATTTTCCGCAGCGCCCAATTCGTTGCGGCGCTAGTCTGTGCGGGTTTGCTTGTGGGCTGCGGTGGTGGTTCGGATACGGGCAGTAGCAATGGACTAGGCGGCGGCCAAGACCCAGATCCGGTTCTGGTGGACTTTCCGATTGCCTACGTCAAGCGCCCGCTATTGGTTGATGACAACGGCGACCTGCTCACGACCCAGGTCCGCAGTGCTACCCAGTTCTTCCCCGGCGCTGAATTGTTTATGCGTGATCGAGCGTCTCCCAGCGCAGTTGAACGATCGCTAACCGTTGGAATCTTTCCTGACGACGAAGACGGCAATCCTCCGCTCTATGACGTTAAAGACCTGGATATCTCCTCAGACGGCCAAAGAGTCGTATTCGCCATGCGCGCACCTGAGGATCCGAACTTAGATGATGATGAGCAGCCGACCTGGAACATCTGGCTGTATTCCGCCGAAGACGCCACTGTCACCCGAATCATTGCTTCTGATCTAATCGCTGAAGATGGCCAGGACATTGCGCCGCGTTTTTTGCCTGATGATCGAATTGTCTTCTCTTCTACCCGTCAGCGTCTGTCAAAAGCGGTGCTATTGGATGAGGGAAAGCCACAGTTTTCAGCGCTTGACGAGGATCGGGATGAGCCCGCGTTGACACTGCACGTCATGCAACCTGACGGCAGTGATATGAAACAGATCACCTACAACCAAAGCTCTGACTTGGACCCCATGGTCTTCAGCGATGGCCGCGTGGTGTATGCCCGTTGGGACAACATCGCGGGGATCGATCGCATCAGCCTCTACCGGGCAAACCCCGACGGCAGCGAAAACGAGTTGTTGTACGGAATTCACAGTCACGATACTGGCCCGAATGGGGTAAACGTCGAGTTCGTAGAGCCCAAGGAGTTGCCAGACGGCCGCCTATTGGTGATGTTGCGTCCTGGTGGACCGCAATCGCGAATGGGCGCACTGCCCGTAGCGATCGATGTGGCGAACTACGTGGAGCACGATCAACCCACTTTCGAGAACCAGGGATTGCTCAGCGACGCCCAGGAGCTGCTAATCCCCGGTGACATCTCCCTGGAGGAGGACCGACCTCCGCTTCAAGGCCGCTATGCGGCAGTGAATCCGCTGTTCGATGGCACTAATCGTCTGATTGTGTCTTGGAGCCAATGTCGCCTGGTAGACACGACCAGTGACCCAGATGATCCGATCATCGCGCCTTGTACCGATGAGAATTTGGTTGATCCGAACTTCGTAGAAGCCGACCCGCTGTATGGCGTCTGGATGCACGACTTGGATGAAGAGACCCAACAACCCATCGTGGTGCCAGAGGTAGGCGAGGTCTATTCGGAAGTGGTGGTGTTGGACAACCGCACGTTGCCACCGGTTATTTTGGACAAAACGCCGGGGCTCGACATCGATGCCGACCTGGTAGCAGAGAGTGTTGGCGTGCTGCACATTCGCAGCATTTACGACTTCGACGGCACCGCTGCGGCAAATCTAGATGTGCTCAAGGACCCTGCACAAACAACGGCCGATGAACGGCCTGCGCGTTTCTTGCGCATCATCAAACCGGTGTCTATGCCAGATGATGACTTGGTCGACTTACCCAATACAGCTTTTGGTCGTAGTCAGATCAACCTCATGCGCGAGGTCATTGGCTACGCGCCGATCGAGCCGGATGGCTCGGTCAAGGTAAAAGTGCCGGCCAACATTGCCTTTGCGGTGGAAGTCCTCGATGTTAATGGGCGGCGCATCTCTGCTCAGCACCGCAACTGGCTACAGCTGCGTCCTGGGGAAGAAATGAACTGTAACGGCTGCCACAGCGATGACAGCGAGCTGCCCCACGGTCGCTACGGCGCAGAAGCACCGAGTGCTAACGCTGGTGCCAGTGCCGACGGATCACCCTTTCCGAACACCGAGCCCGCGTTGTTTGCCAACCTGGGAGAAACCATGGCCGAGGTCATCACTCGGATCAACGGTATCCCGCGGCCCACGGTAGATGTGCTTTACACCGACGTCTGGACTGATCCCAATGTACGGGCTAAAGACCCCGATCTGAGTTATCCCTATTCTGATCTTCCAAGCGCTGCGCCGGTCGATGCGGGTTGTGTTGGCAATTGGTCTGCGCTCTGTCGCATTACCATCAATTACGAAACCCACGTTCATCCCCTTTGGAGCGCCGATCGGCAGCAGTTTGATGCAGGCGGTGCGCTGATTGGCGACAACACCTGCACCACCTGTCATGCACCGGTGGATGCCGCCGGCATGGCCATGGTTCCCATGGCGCAACTGGATCTTTCGGATGGCCCGTCACCTGACGAAGCTGATCACTTCATTAGCTACCGGGAGCTGCTATTTCCCGACAATGAAGTAGAACTGGTGGATGGTGCAGTAATAGATCGATTGATTCCTGCATTGGACGGCAATGGTAATCCGATTTTCGAAACCGACGCAGATGGCAATCAAATATTGGATGCCGACGGCAATCCAATTCCAGTGCTGGTGACAGTCAATGTCGCGCCGCCGCTAACGGTCGTCGGCGCGAACTTCAGCCCGCGCTTTTTCGATCGATTTGCGCCTGGTGGAACCCATGCGAGCTACCTTAATGCCGGAGAGCTGAAGTTGCTCTCGGAATGGGCGGACATTGGCGCTCAGTATTACAACGATCCGTTCGCGGTGCCGCAGTAGGACGCTGGGACGGAATGAAGGTGCAATGGAGAAGGACACTCCGGTGACTCGAACAGCAAGCTTGACTTTCTCGTGGCAGGCATTGGCGACAGCAGCTAAAACGCGCTCGCTTGCCAGCGTCTGCGCCTTTGTGACCGCAGTCACATTGCTGGGTGCGCCAGAACGGGGTTGGGCCTTGTTCGACAGCTACACCCCCAACGTCTTGGTTTCAGATCCCTATGTTGAGCTGCGAACCGGTCCAGGTCGAGGCTACCCAATTTTCTATGTGGCCGGGCAGGGTGACCAAATCACCATGCTCAAGCGTCGAACCAGCTGGTTCAAGGTCCGCACACCTCGCGGGCGCGAAGGTTGGGTACACATCGACCAGATGCAGCACACCCTGAACCTAGATGGCGAAGCCATCGACTTTGGCCTGTTGGCGCTAGGTGACTTCAGTAAGCGCCGCTGGGAACTCGGGCTCGGCGGTGGCGATTTTGGTGGCGCGAACTCCATATCTGGGTATCTAGGCTTTGCGCTCACCCCAAATATCACCCTCCAGGTAGAAGGTACGCAAATACTTGGCGACTTTTCTGACGGTCTCATGGCAACCGGAAATATTGTCATGTACCCGTTCCCAAAGTGGCGCCTGTCACCGTATTTCACGATCGGTACGGGCATCATCAAGATCGAACCACATTCGACCATCGTACAAGCGGAGGATCGGCAGGACGAGATAGTTCATGCCGGTGTCGGAGCCAACATATACATCAGTGATCGCTTCATCTGGCGCATGGAATACAAGCGCCACACAGTATTGACGAGTCGGGATGACAACCAAGAGATCGACCAATGGAAAACTGGTTTCAGCGTATTTTTCTAAGAACGGTTGCTGCCGTCTGTCTAGTAGCGTGCGGGACAGGGGCGTTTGCGGCCACCGATCCTGAAGATCTTGAACTCGAACCGCTGGTGGTGCGTGAGCCGGATCGGCGTCAGGTTGAAGTCGATGATCTGGATTCTGAGAACATCGAGATTGGCGTCTTTGGCGGAATCATGAGCGTGCAGGATTTCGGTAGCGACTCGGTGGTGGGCGCTCGCTTGGCCTATCACATTACCGAAGATTTCTTCGTTGAAGGCGTTTATGGGCAGACCACCTTGGGCCAGACGAGCTTTGAGCGGCTTAGCGGCGGGGCGGCGATTCTGACCGACGACGAGCGGGATATGACCTACTACAACGTCTCCCTCGGGTGGAACATCTTTCCGGGCGAGGCGTTTGTCGGCAGAGGGTTTGCATTTAAAGGCGGGCTGTACCTGATTGGCGGTGTTGGCAGCACGGAATTCGGCGGCGATAACCGCTTTACCATCAACGCCGGTGTGGGTTACCGATTAATCGCCACTGATTGGTTAGCGATGCACATCACACTGCGCGATCACATCTTCGACAGTGATCTGCTGGGCGAAAAAGATACCTTGCACAACCTGGAATTTTCTGGCGGCCTGACTGTGTTCTTCTGAGCCGGTGAATCTACGAGTGAAATCGATCATGTACGAGCGAAAACCACAATTCACAGGACGGCGTATTGGCCGATTGCTAGCGATACTTATGATCGTTGGTGCGAGCGGTTGTTCCTCTATGGAACTCAAGCCCTGGGTCAGCCCTTACGAGCGGAACAATCTGGCGGACCCCATCATGAGCTTTGCCCGAGCGCCAGTGTCTGCGGCCTACATGCACCACGTCTACCAGGCGCGGGAAGGCGCACGTGGCGCGGAAGGTGGCAACGGAGGCGGTTGTGGCTGTAACTAGAGTGTTGCGCCGGGTTTTCGCGCCGCTGCTTTTCTGCGCGCTGTCAGCGCAGGCTGCCGTTCTGCCCGAAGATCGGGCCGACATCATGTATCACGGATACGATGGTGGTGGGCTGGAGGTGAATGGACCGTCCGTGTTGGTTCGCAAAGCCTACAAAGACAAAGCTTCCGTGTGGGCAAACTACTACGTCGACATGATTACCAGTGCATCGATCGATGTCGTTTCTACTGCTAGTGAATATGAAGAAGAGCGCAAGGAAAAGAGCCTGGGTATAGACTATTTGCACGGCAAGACTTTCATGGGGCTGTCCTATACCAACAGCGAGGAGAGCGATTACACCGCAAACTCCATGCGTTTCGGTATCAGCCAAGACTTTTTTGGCGACTTGACCACCCTAGGCATCAGTTACGCCAGGGGCTGGGATACCGTGCGTCGGAACGGCGATGACGTTTTTGAAGAGGATGCCAAGCGCCAGGTTTACCGGGTTGATTTGACCCAAGTGCTGACTCGCAACATGATTTTCAATTTGAACTACGAAGGCGTGACTGACGAAGGGTTTTTAAACAATCCGTACCGCCAGGTCCGATTCCTTGACCCGAGTTCCGCTCGCGGCTACAGCTATGAGCAGGAGCTGTACCCCAGAACTCGGACGAGTAGTGCGGTAGCGGGCAGAGTTATGTACTACCTGCCTTACCGGGCCTCGCTAAAAAGTGAGTTTCGCTATTTTACCGACACTTGGGGAATTTCTGCGTGGAACGCCGAGATTGCATATGTGCATCCTTTGCCGAAAGGTCTGACGCTAGATCTTAAGTATCGCTTCTACACACAGACCTCGGCAGATTTCTACAGCGATCTGTTTCCTCGTCGTTCTGCGCAGAATTTTCTAGCCAGAGACAAAGAACTGAGCTCGTTTGATACCCACACGCTTGGGGCCGGCATTAGCTACGAGTTTGAAACACCCTTTCTGCCACTGTTCAAGAAGGGTGAAGCCAATCTCTTCGTTGACTTTTTGTCCTTCAAATACGATGACTTTCGTGATGTGACTGAAGAAGGCAGCGCGCCGGGTGATGAGCCCCTATACAGCTTCGATTCAGTCGTACTCAGGGCATTCGTCTCGTTCTGGTTCTAGCGCGATTGTTTCAGCACCCTCGTTGATCCCATTCGGGGCTTTAGATGAGCCCCATGCAAAGCCCCATTTGCGCGTATAATTCCGGCGCTCTCATTGCCCCGGAACGAATCTCGAATCATGACTGTGCGTACCCGCATCGCGCCGTCACCAACCGGTGACCCCCACGTAGGCACGGCCTATATGGCGCTATTTAACTGGGCCTTCGCCCGCCATCACGGCGGTCAGTTTCTACTGCGTATCGAAGACACCGATGCAGCGCGCAGTACTGCGGCGTCCGAATCCATGATCTTGGAATCGCTCAAGTGGTTGGGCCTGTCCTGGGACGAGGGCCCGGATTGTGGTGGGGACTGCGGTCCTTACCGGCAGAGCGAGCGCTTGGCCATCTATCGTGATCACGTTCAGCAACTGATCGATGAGGGGAATGCCTTCACCTGCTTTTGCACACCGAAACGGCTGAATGAAATGCGCGCAGAGCAGCGTGAGCGGGGCGAGACCCAGCGTTACGATGGTCGTTGCTTGGCCTTGAATAGCGCAGAAATAGAGGCGAGAAGCTCCGCTGGAGAAGCCCACGTAGTTCGCATGCGAGTGCCCGATACGGGAGTGTGCAGTTTTACCGATGAGCTTCGCGGCGAAATTGAAATTCCTTACCAGCAGATAGATATGCAGGTACTTCTCAAAGCCGATGGGTTTCCCACCTATCACCTCGGGGTAGTGGTGGATGATCATCTTATGGGCATCACTCACATCATTCGCGGGGAAGAGTGGCTGAACTCCGTTCCCAAGCACCGCCTGCTGTACCAGTACTTTGGCTGGGAAATACCCAAGCTCATACATATGCCGCTGCTGCGCAACCCGGATCAGAGCAAGCTGTCGAAACGCAAAAACCCAACAAGCGTGAACTACTACCGACATTCGGGCTATTTACCCGAGGCGCTTCTAAACTATCTCGGCATGATGGGGTGGTCGATGCCAGACGAGCGCGAGATATTCAGCATTGAAGAGATGGCTGCAGCATTGGACATCGAACGAGTGTCTCTGGGTGGGCCAATTTTCGACTTGCAGAAGCTGAGTTGGCTCAATGGCCAGTACATTCGAGCCTTGAGCGATACTGAGTTTGTACAAAAACTACAGGACTGGGCGTTAAACGCGGAGCGCTTACAGGAATTAGTGCCGTTGCTTAAGGAGCGCACCGGGCGCTTTGCCGATCTTGCACCCCAGGCCGACTATTTGCTGGGCGAGCGGCGAGCGCTGGTAGCGGAGGATTTCGAACATAAGTCGCTACTTCCTGAACAGGTTGCTCAGGTTCTGCATCACTACCTACAGTTTTTGGACGAGCTGCGTAGCTGGGAGCGCGATGAGCTGCTCAACGGCGCGCAAGTTTTGGCAGAAACGCTAGACCTAAAACTGCGAGACTGCCTGCATCCACTGTTCATCGCGATTTCTGGGCGAACGGTTGCCCTGCCGTTGTTTGATTCCATGCTATTTCTGGGTTCGGACCTGACTCGCGTGCGCTGCCGGGAAGCGCTAGGCGTGGTAGGTGTATCCAAGAAGCAACAAAAGCGCTTGGACAAGGCGCTACCTGCCTTTCTGGGACGAATCGAAGCGCGACCGTCGTCTAAGGATTGAGTCGCAAGGCCTCCTGCAAGCCGATCAAAATGAGATCCGGCACGATGGCATCGAACAGGCCTTGATCGGTAAATAGCGTCGCAAATCCCCCGGTACCAATGACCAGTGGCGGATTGTCGGCGAATACCTCGGCTGTAATGCGACTGACCAGTTCTTTTACGGTGCCGACGTTGCTCCAAAATAGACCGCTTTGAATGCTCTCGATCGTGGTCCTCCCGATCGCCGAGTCGACCGGCCGGATCTCCACCGAGGGTAGTTGAGCGGTGTTGGTTTCCAGCGCATCCATGGCCAGCCGGACTCCTGGAATAATATTGCCGCCGAGAAACTCAGCGTCTGCGGTCACAGCACAAACAGTGGTCGCGGTACCGAAATCCACGACGATGAGATTTCGGTTTGGATAGAGCTTGAGCGCGCCCATGGCATCAGCGATACGGTCTGCGCCGACCTCTTTGGGATCCTTGTAGCGGATCTTCAGCCCGGTCTTGATTCCGGGGCGTAGAAACAAGGGATCGATGTTGAAATATTTCTGACAACAGGCGCGCAACGAATAAATGATGTCTGGGACAACCGTACAAGCGACGATTCGTTCGATCTGATCGCTATCAACGCCGTTAATTCGCAGCGCGCCGCGCAAAAATACCCCTAGCTCATCAGAAGAGCTGCGCACGCTGGAAGAGCGACGAAATTGGGTGACGAGACGCTCACCGTCAAACACGCCGCAATACATCTGGCTGTTGCCAACGTCGAGACACAGAATCATTAGCCTGCCTCTGCCAGTTCCGTTGATGTGCTGGGTCTGGGTTTCAGCTGAGTGATCTCTGCTAAAGCAGATGCTAATGGCACGTTGTCGATCAAGCGCACCTGGTTCGCACCGCTACCGAGGCTCGCTGCGCCAAAGCGCCTGCCAGCGCGACTGACAACGTAGTCTATGTTGAATCCTAATGCCGTGAGCTCGGCGATGACCGCATCGTCGCTGACATCGCGCCGCAGTTGCTGCGCAAGTTGCGGTGCACGAGCACGGTCCTCGGGGGTCAGACGCAAATTGCGAGAGCTCATTGCCAAGCCGTCGAGCTCGCGAACCGTGGGGCAGGGGACAATGTCGACATCCAACAGAAAAGCAGCGCACATGTCTCGCACGAGCTCATACTGCTGGTAGTCCTTTTCACCAAAGTATGCGCGGTTCGGCTTTACCAAATTCAACAGCTTCAGTACCACTGTCATGACGCCGTCGAAGTGTCCTGGCCGATGTTCACCGCAAAGCTTGCTGGATAGCTGTCGTTCGAGCACCTGGAAGCGATAGTCGTCAGCGTACAGCTCTTGGTAGCTAGGCAACAGCACCGCGTCTACACCAAGTTCTGTGGCCAGTGCCAGATCGTCGTCCAGCGTATCGGGATAGTGCTCAAGGTCGGTTGCGTTGTTGAATTGTGTGGGATTCACAAAGATGCTGAGCACGGTAAAGCGATTCTCTGCCACGCTGCGTTCGATCAATGCAGCGTGGCCAGCGTGCAAGGCGCCCATGGTCGGCACGAAGCCAATGCTCTTGTCGCCTCTGCTACTGGCGCCTCGCGCACTGCGCAGCGCCTGCCAGTCGGCGATGGTGCGAACGATCCTCACGAATAACACTCCGCCTTGCTGGGGAACTCGCCGCTGCGAGTATCTTCATGGAAGCGATTCACAGCCTCACTAATCATGCCGCGGCCATCTGCGTAGTGGCGCAGAAACTTCGGCTTGAAGTCAGGATTCATGCCGAGCATGTCCTGTAGTACCAAAACCTGGCCGTCGGTATGCGGCCCGGCGCCAATGCCGATCGTCGGAATGCTCAGCTGCTCGCTGACGACCCGACCGAGCTCGCTGGGTACGCACTCCAGCACCACCGCGAATGCACCGGCGTCTTCCAGGCGTTTTGCCGATTCCATGATCTCACCCGCAGCACCCTCATTGCGCCCCTGCACCTTATGCCCACCAAAGGCTTCAACGGACTGAGGTGTCAAACCGAGGTGTCCCATAACCGGAACGCCAGATTCAACGATATGTTTAATCAGGTCGTTCTGGCCTTGCTCGCCTTCAATCTTGATGGAGTTGGCTCCCGCTTGCATGAGTTCAGCAACCGCGTCCATGGTCGGGGTTAGGCCCTTGCGCGTTGCTAAAAACGGCATATCGCCTACCACGAATTTGTTGGGGGCGCCTTTGCTAACAGCTTTTATGTGCAAAGCCATCAACTCCACATCGGCATACACCGTAGAGTCATGCCCATGCATCACCATCGACAGGCTGTCGCCGACCAACAAGCAGTCAATGTCGGTTTGATTGAGCACTTGTGCCGACCAGAAGTCGTAGCAAGTGACCATAGAGATGTTATCGCCAGCAGTTTTGCGGGTTTTGAAATCGAGTACGTTCATGGTATGCCTCCTTGGGAGTGGCAGACCATGAAAGAATCAGTATGGAGAAAGGAACAACGCTGCGTGAGAACCGCCGTTGGCGCTACGCAATCTATGCTTTCTCGGTACCTGTCCTCTCATGGCGGATCAAGTCCAATTGCACAATGTCGTTTGTTTGCCCACTGAGTGGGCGACTGTTGCAGATGCCTGTACGAGATTGCTCGTTTAGGCGCGGTCTCCAGCGCTCAATTTGTTGAAGCATTTGGAGCTGTGGCGAATTTACCTCGTGTAGGGTCTACTGTCTATGGTTGTAGAATTCTCGATTAGTTCCGTAACTATTTGAATTAAATAGATAAATACAATGAAGTTACAGAAAAAGACGGAGTGGCAACACACAAAAGGCCAGCCTCGAATGCACCACTCAACAGCAGTTTACGGCTGGTTGACACAGGACCGGGCGCAGACCTAGTATCCCGCGCCTTGTTGGGGCCATAGCTCAGCTGGGAGAGCGCCTGCATGGCATGCAGGAGGTCGGCGGTTCGATCCCGCCTGGCTCCACCAATCATTTCACTATTGTTTGCATGAGCGAAGGCCTGTTCATCGCAACCATCGCCCCAGAATCACTCTGCTTTATAGACAATAAAAACGTTGTTGTAGAACGCACCCGTGCGGTCTGCTTTGTCAATTGCCAGCGCGACGAGATTTAAAACCAAGCACGACGGAATCCATATGGGTAATACAGCTGCTTTCAGAAGTCTCGTTGCAAAGGATAGATTAAGAGAGGCATCAACCCAATTGAGCAGCAGGGTCCCAATGGTTGAACCAATGCCGCCCTGCTTTTTCGAGTGGGTAATTGTCATTGACGGCAGTAGCGATTGAGTACCGTAAATGCTGAATCGCCTAAAGTCTCCAGGAGCCCCGTGCTCGTTGTAGATGAAGGGTACAGATAGGATCACTGTGCCACCGGGAACAGTGACACGTTCCATTTCGGCTAATGTCTGTTCCAGGTTTTCTACGTGTTCCAGCACCTGTGTCGATATGACGGCATCGAAAGAAGAATTCTCAAGTCCCCACTGCTGATCTGGCTCGACTACAAGATCAACGTTCGGCCCGGGCTGGATGTCAATCCCCAGATGGCTGTTCACATTCGTCATTAGCGATGCGTACGGTTTCATTCCACACCCGACATCAAGCACAGATCCATGGAGGGTAGGTAACTGGATTTCCAATTCTCGGCGCAAATAGTAGGAGCTTAGCCATTGGAAGTGCCACGGCCGAGGATTTGTGTGCTTACCACAGAGCCAGTCATAGACCTCTCTGTAGGCTGATCCTAGTCTAGATGCTTGGTTGGTCATGTAAGAGCAGCGTAGATCGCGAATTCTGTGAGCTAATGCCAAATCTAGGAGATCAGTCGCCTGATCTCCTCACCCTGAAAAAAATCATCCGGGTTACAATCTTGTGGATTCACTCCTTCCAATTTTTTGATTGTATAGCAATTTTGCAAAGCCACCCGTCAGAGATCGCGAATTCCGGATTGACTAGCGATCTGCCGTCTGTGGATCGAGAGATACTGCGAGGCGTATTGGTGGTCTTCCTTTTTGCCGCTATCTCAGCTTGCGCTGGTGCTGCAAAAGAGATTGCGATCGCCTGGAAGTTTGGTATCAGTGAAGTCGTAGATGCCTATCAATTCGTGTTCACAGTCTCGCAGTGGCCGCTTGCGCTCTTGGCGACGCTTTTCGTGGTCACGATCGTACCTCTCGCGGGTCGCCTCAGATTGGAGTCCTCTGACGAACTCGTGCGACTGCGCAGAGAGGTGCTGGGATTGGCCTTGATCCTTACGCTGCCCCTGTGCGGACTGGTTTACTCAGGCTTGAAGTTCGCAGTTTCCCTGTCCTTTGGTCCTGATGCCAGCGAGATTCAATATCTTGCAGGGTCCATGGTTTTGCCGCTCACTCTGTCGTTCGGCGCCGGTGTTTTTGCAGTGCTGCTGGGTGGCTGGATTATGGCTGACCATCGGCATATCAATACTATGCTCCAGGCGGTTCCTGCTCTATGTGTGCTACTGGCGGTACTGGCCGTTAATGGTGGGTCAGAGGTATTAGCCTGGGGAACAGCAATCGGATTTTTGCTTTACGCCTTAGTCTCCTGGGCTGCGTTAGGAATACCTAGAGGCGAGCGAAGCCCATCATTTAGTTTTGACTCGCCGCACTGGCGTACACTTCTTGCAGGTATGGGTACTCTACTGATTGGCCAGTTGCTGCTCAGTCTTGTAACGATTGTTGATCAGTTTTTTGCCGCCAGTTTGGAAGCAGGTTCATTGTCTGCGTTGGGGTACGCCAGCCGAGTAACCGGGTTGGTGCTTGGGCTGCTGTCGCTCGCGATTGGTCGTGGCATGTTGCCTGTGCTCTCTCGCGTTGCCGTTGAAGCACCAGAAAAGCTGTGGTCAATATGCAATCGCTATATGTGTATCGTATTCCTGGTGGGCCTGGTATTGGCCGGGGCCGGAATGCTTGTTTCACACTCTCTCGTGGCGCTGCTCTTCGAGCGCGGGGAATTTGACGTTGCTGATACTTTGAGGGTTACGGAGCTAGTGCAGTACGCAATGGTACAAGTCCCATTTTACTTAACGTCTATGGTTGCGGTCTCAGTGTTACTCGCTCAACGACGCTATATCCCTGTCATGCTAGCGGCCGGTCTTAACGGGCTATTGAAGGTTGTACTGGCATTGTTCTTGGTCTCCAGGTTCGGTTTACCTGGGCTATTACTGGCAACGGCATTTGTTTACCTGGTTTCCTCATTGCACTGTTGGCTTCACCTTCGCTTTCGTAGGCTCGCCTAGATGTTTCAGGATGGCTGAATGACAATTACACAATGGGAAGTTGCTCTGCTTGGGCGATTGATCGAAACAGATCTTCCCAGCGTTCAATGATTTTTTCTTCGCGAAAATCCGTAGCCCGCTCTTGCCCATACT
The DNA here is from genome assembly GCA_051027215.1 of Pseudomonadales bacterium. Taxonomy (GTDB): domain Bacteria; phylum Pseudomonadota; class Gammaproteobacteria; order Pseudomonadales; family Azotimanducaceae; genus CALHVX01. The sequence continues at coordinate 17,371 of JBPCXR010000071.1, forward strand.
GACCAAGGCTTGTTCTCAGGTTCTCATCGGCCATTAAGCGTTGAAGTTCCTTGCCCAGGGCGCTTACATTCTCTGGAGGTACGAGGATGCCTTCATTTTCATTGGTGATTATCGTGCTAGGGCCGGTTTCGCAGTCAAACGAAATGCACGCGCAACCATGCGCCATGGCTTCCGCGAGTACATAACCGAAGCCTTCAAAGCGAGAGCTCAGAACGAAAACGTCTGCTCTGCGGTACCAATCGCCCATGTTGCCGACTACGCCAGGAAGAAACACGCTGGAGTCCATGTCCTCAGCTCTTACATAGTCTGCTAAGTCTTCTCGCTCCGTTCCCTCGCCTAATATGGCAAGTCGCCAGTTGCTGTTGCCCCGGAACAAGCTGGAGTACGCGTTAAGCAATAGGTCGAAACCTTTTTGTGGCTCGAGTCTGCCAACGGCGAGAATCAAATTGTTTGTCGGGTCTATATATTCGCCCGGGTCTACTTTTGGCAATAGCTTCGGCAGCGGCATTCGAATTGGGTTCGGTATGTCGACAACACGTTGGGCAGAAGTGTGCCGCTTTAGCCAATCTGCTGTTTCTGCCGTTGGTGCCGTGACACAGGCGGACAAGCGATATAGGAGTTTTCTAGACAGCTTCCATGTCAGCGAAGTTTCTATGGCCGGGGGGTGGATGTGCTCTGTGGCGATGACCCGGTGTTTCAGGCCTATATTGGCAACGATACTTAGAATGTTCATCGTACTAGCAATTCCTAGAATCCAGCTCGGGGGTTGCCTTCTAAGGAAATGCCGAATCCGGTACAAGCGCTGTCCATTGTTTACGAAGGCGTAGAAAATGTTTTTGCTGGGCTTTGCGCAATTGAGTCTGGTTAGGTTGATGCGCTCGTCTAGGCTATAGTGGCTCTCTCCGTCTGATAGAGATAAGATGCTGACGTTGTCGCCTCTTTCTGCCCAAGCGTTTGCCAGTGTCACCGCTACCCTTTCTGACCCGCCTGCATCAAGTCCATACATGATGAGAATCTTATTCATGTTTACGAACTCGTCATTTAAGATGGGTTGCTAGGGAATGAAGCTGGTCGGTGACATAGGAAGGTTCGACGCAGATCTGCACCAGAGCGTTGCACTTCTTGTATCTGTTTCCTGCTTGGCTCGAAGTTGCCATCTGCTTGGTCATTATATCTCTGCGATACCGAATGAAACAGCCTAGGCTTAGTTCCCCGGGTTGCGCTGGGAAGCTGCGTTTTGCTAGACGCAGTGTGCGTAGAGTCAGTTGGAATTGAGATGGCTCGATCTCTAAAAGCACTGATATTGATTGGTTCTCTTCGCGGCGGGGGGGCGGAGCGGCAAGTGCGCTATTTGGCGGCGAGGTTTGCAGCTCTGAACGTTGATCTCACAATCGCATTGCTTGAGAAAGGAAGCCAGGAGCAGCATATAGGCGTCGTTCCGATTGTCTGCTTGCGCTCACCTAAACCATCTTGGGCGTCGGCAGCGATTCGATTTCGCCGCTTAGCGAGCAGCGTCGACGTGGTCTATAGTTTTATGGACGTCGCCAATGTTTTCGCCGTTGTTTCGACAGCTGGTTTGAACGTGGCGCGAGTTTGGGGGTTGCGTAATAGTGGCGTTACACAAGGGCTCGTTGCCCGTAGTAGTTTTACGCTGTCGCGAATTCTATCTAGAAATGCAGATTCGGCCATCTGTAATTCCCAGGCGGTCCAGAACTTTTATGCTGAAGCGGGGTTCAAACCTCAGCAGTGGGCGGTCATCGCTAATGGCGTTTCTGTCGCCGACTTCAATCCTAACCATCGGGTGCGGCAGCTAGAGATCAACGGCAGAACGCTCGATTTAGACGGGACAATCGTTGGCATGATTGCCAGAGCGGACGGCTTTAAGCGCCACGACCTGTTTTTTGGAATGGTCGCGCAGCTAAGAGACCGTTTTCCTGAGGTTGCCTGGTTGATCGCGGGTTTAGGCACGGCTGATTCCGGTGGTCCGCTTGCATCACAGATGAGGGATAGCGGAGTCGCTGAGAGTATCGTCGCACTTGGCGAGGTTTCTGACGTCCCGTCTTTGGTTGCCTCCCTGGATATAGCGGTCTGCAGCTCTGAATTTGAAGGCTCATCGAATTCGATTCTCGAAGGTTTGGCATCCGCGGTGCCAGTTGTATCTTTTGCCGTAGGCGATGCTGACGCCATGTTGTCAAGCTGTGGGGTTGTCGTGCAACAGCGCTCCGTTGCTGCACTGGCGGACGCGGTTGCCAGCCTACTGGATCACCCCGAGCGGCGGCTAGCGCTCGGTGCTGCAGGTCGCCGTGTTGCCGTTGAGCGATACAGCGTTGAGCACATGGTCCAGCGCACGAAAAGTGTGCTTGAGCAGGTGTGCGCCTTCGAATCAGATCGGGTCTCCTGATGTGTGGCATTGCTGGTGTGCTAGAGCGCCCATCGGTGACGGTCGATGCAGCGCGGCTGGAGCGCATGGGGCGGGCGATTGTTCACAGAGGGCCGGACAGTAGCGGGATCTGGACTGAAGGCAATATTGGGTTAGTCCACCAACGCTTAGCAGTCATTGACCTCTCAGCTGAGGGTCACCAGCCGATGGTTAGCGAAGATGGGCGCTACGTCCTCGTGTTCAATGGAGAGATCTACAACTTCGAGGCGCTCCGGGCCCGTCTTTCCGCGCAGCCCTACCATGGACATAGTGACACCGAGGTCTTGCTGCGGGCGATTGCTGAATGGGGGCTAGCAGCGACCATTGAACAGCTTGTTGGTATGTTCGCGTTCGCGCTGCACGATCGGCAGACAGACAATCTGTACCTCGTACGTGATCGCCTTGGAATTAAGCCACTCTACTATGGCTGGCACCAGGGCCAATTCCTGTTCGCCTCTGAGCTGCACGCGATCGAAGCGGGTCTTGGATTGCGGCCAAAGGTGTCGGCAGATGCCGTTGCATTGATGATGCGGCACAATCACGTGCCCGCGCCATACTGCATATACGAGAATTTTCGTAAGCTTCCTCCAGGGTCTGTGTTTGAGATTGCGACGGCGAAGGCCCATGAGCTAGGAAGCGGAGATCTTGCGAGCTATTGGACCCCGCAAGCCGCGTTGACTAACGATTTGTCGATGAGCGATGCCCAGTGGCAGTCGGCTCTGCACGATGCGCTTAGAGAGGCGGTAAAGCTGCGTTTGGTCAGCGATGTGCCCTTAGGTGGTTTTTTGTCCGGTGGTATCGATTCCACCCTGGTTGTGGCGCTCATGCAGGAGCAATCGGAACGGCGGGTGAGCACCTATACCATCGGCTTCGACGACCAGGCGTTTGATGAGGCGGCGTTTGCGAAAGCCACTGCGGCCCATCTAGGTACCAACCATCACGAATTGTATCTGCAGGAATCTGACGTTCTCGACGCTGTTTCTCAATTGCCAATGCTCTGTGATGAGCCATTCGCTGATCAGTCGATATTGCCGACCTACCTACTGTGCAAAATGGCGCGAGCGGACGTTACCGTTGCCTTGTCGGGGGACGGTGGCGATGAATTGATGTGGGGGTACCAGCGCTATCCGACGAGAGAACGGCTGGATCGGCTGCGGATGCTGGTTCCCAATCCGGTTCGACCGCTCGCGGCACGAGTGTTAAGCAGCAAAGTTCTGGCAAAAACCTTGGGCAAAATGCCTTTGCCTAGAGCCTTTGGCAGAGCTTCTCGGTTGGGTGACAAGCTGCAGATGTCCGCACAGCTGCTGTCCCTAGATGACGAAGATCAGCTGTATCACTACCTGATGTCCCATTGGAAGAACCCGACACAGCTGGTCAAGGACTCCAACGAGCCTCCGACGCTCTATAGTCATCCCCCAGATTGGGTGAAGCGCTTACCGCTGTGGAAACGCATGTGTGTATTGGATCTTTTGGCCTACCTACCAAACGACTGCCTAACCAAGGTAGATCGCGCAAGCATGGCCGTGGGCTTGGAAGCGAGAGTGCCGCTGTTGGACCACAGGGTTGTGGAGCTGGCCTATGGCTTACCAGAACACCTTGTCAGGCGCTCGGGTAGCGGCAAAATACTGCTCCGAAGCATCCTCGATGAGTATGTGCCCAGAGCAATGATGGACCGTCCTAAATCGGGCTTTGGTGTGCCGTTGGCAACCTGGTTACGTGGGCCGCTAAGAGATTGGGCTTACGAGTTGTTGAGTCGGCACAACCTCGAGGCGGGGAACATGTTCAACGTCGACTTGGTTAGCGATCTCCATGCCCAGCATCAGGCGGGGACCGCAGATTGGTCTGCGTACTTGTGGGATGTGCTGATGTATCAGAACTGGGAAAGCGCCAGAGCCTAGAACGCCTTGTCTGAACCTTAGGGTGAAGCCATATCCCGGTAGGTGCGAGCGTAGGCAGCGACGGCCTTCGACAGCCCATAGTGTTCAATAATTCGAGCTCGAGCGGCTGAGGATCGCCGGCTATAGTCGTGTTCCTCGAGACTGATGGCGGCAACCAGCGCAGCAGACAATGCCTGAGAATCACCAGGCTCGACAATCCAGCCAGTAGCGCCAACGATGCGCGCTGACTCTCCAACATTGGTGACCACGCAGGGTACGGCGCACGACATGGCTTCTCCGATGGTGTTGGAAAAGCCCTCGCTCACGACCGATGCCGAGCAAGCAACATCTAGCGCCGCCTGGATACTGGGCATATCGTCTCGTTCGCCGAGTAGGTGAACGCGATTGACCAGATTCAGCTGCGTTAGCTGATGTTGCAGTTGGACGTTTGCTGCGCTTGCTCCCTGACCGCAGAGTAGAAAATGGGCAGCTATGTCGTCGGTGACGATCTGGGCGGCGGCTTTGAGGAATACGTCGTGGCCTTTTTGTGGATGCACGCGCGCAACAAGTCCGATCAAGGGCACGTTGCTTGGCACCTGCAATGAAGTTCGAAGTGCTAGTCGCGCTTGTTGATCGGGTGCGAATAGTTCGGTGTCGAAACCGTTGTCGATGACCAGCATTGGCTTCGCAGAGTAACCCATGGCTATGTGATTTTGCCTCGCCGACTCAGCGCAGCAAACGATTTTGTCTGGAACAAATCGCGACAGCAATGCACAAGATTGAGCGATTAACCGAGTTCGGCGCTTGTCCGAGAAATGGTTGAGGTCACTGTGCCTGATGTTCCACGCCAGGGCCGGAACTCTGGCGAGTTTCGCAGCGATTCCACCCAGCAAGTCGGCGTGGTACATCCAAGTTTGTACTACGTCTGGTCTTCGCTGGCGCAGATGGCGTACCAAGCTGATGAGCTTGCCGAGCTGTAAGTGGTTGGGATTCATCTCTAAAGCAACGACGTCGAAGCCGAGTTGTTGTAGCTCGGCGCCAACAACCCCAATGCTCGATAGCGAAATGACGTCACACTGAAAAGCGTCACGGTCAAGGTTTTGCAGCAGCTTTTTCAGCGTCGATTCGGCGCCGCCACGCTCCAACCCACTGATGATGTGCGTAATTCGGATCACTTTGCTCCCCCGGACCGACCCTGGTAGATGTTTATAAATAATTGAGAAATAAGGGATTTCTCGTTGTGGGCTTGCCTGGTGCTACTTACGGTCGCGACATGTGGAACCTAGCCGAATTAACTCGGTTCCGGACTATAGCCGTTCTTTACTGAGCCTCCAGCCTGATTCAGGCGCAGTGTAGAGAAGGCAATGAGAATGAAACAGTGGGTAGCGTCCGTAACCGCTTCTTTTGACGAGTTCGTGAGCAAGATCGAAAATCATGAGGCTGTGGCCGAAAGCGTTATTGCCGATGTTCGCAAAGCAGCCGCGCGGCTGCGATCTCAGCGCTCACGGATGCACGCGGAGATGACTCGCGCTCGAACGAATGCAGAACGAGCGCGACAAGCCGCCCATACCTGGGAGCAGCGAGCGCTGTCTCTGTCTGCTGAGCAGGAGACCCGGGCTTTGGAGTGTATTGCCAGGGCCCAGCAGGAAACTGCCCGAGCAGAAACCGCGCAGCAGCAGATTTTGCACAGCGAGGCGGTCATCGCCGACATCGACCAGGCGCTGGCCGATGTTGAGACCCAACTCAACCAACTGAAACTTCGTAAATCCACCTTGTCATCGCGCAACACCCGGGCCGATGTGCTGGCGACCAGTCAGGACTACGCGTTTCGAGACGATGTGGATTCGGTATTTACTCGCTGGGAACAGACGGTCATCGAAAAGGAATATGGAGAAGACATTGTTATGGGCAGCAGCGTCGACGAGTTTGAGCAGCCATTCGCTGCCGCTGAACGCCAGGATGCGCTGAAGCAGCGATTGCAGACCCTGCGTGGCTCACAGGAGGACTCGTAATGAACACCCCGACAACGGCAGTTGAAGCCGCCGTAGAGTCCGTGGAGGTTGTAGCAGACAGCCGGCTGGCCAGCGCGTTGCGCTGGCTGGGTGGCATTGCTGTGTTGGCTGCGGGCGCGGTGTTCATGCTGCAAGGCTTTGAGAATGTCACCGCTGAACTGCGCAATTGGACCTTCATCGCTTTGATGCTGGCCTGTGCGGGTTCGGCCTTCCTGATCCAGCGATTTTTTGCCGATGCTAAGGGTGCGCGGCTGCTGTTCGGCCTAGCCCTGGTGCTGGTGCCGGTACAGTTTTCTCAACTTGGTGGCTTGCTGCATGAGTTGTTTGTGCCCATGGCCCAGTCAGGTGGCGTTGGTGTTTTGCAACAGTGGTTACCCGCTCTTGGGTCTCCGGCTAACCTGCTGACCATGTTGGCGGTGAGCATCGGGGTAGGGCTGCTGGTAGCGAAAGCGGGTTTCACGGTGCTGGTGCGAGATCAAGCGCGACCGTTGACTCTCTACTTAGCTATCTTTCTGGCCATCCTGCTGATTCCGGCCAGAGAAAGCTTTCTCGGCCTGCTGGTATTGCTGGGCATGGCTGCCGGTTACCTGTTGGCATTGCGGGCGCTCGACTATCGTCAACCCGCATTGCAGACCTTCGAAGGACGCTCTGCACTGGCGCTGTTGGCGTTGCCTTTGCTAATTGCCTGTGTTCGCTTTGCTCTGCATGCTGACGGTTTTGGCGCGCTGTGCGGCATGATCGGACTCGCCAGCGTACTGATCGCGGAACTACCCAGGCGAATGCTTGGACTGAATTGGCTCACTGGAACGCTGGCGTTGCTGGGACTGTTCGGCGCGGCTTGTAGCTGGAGCTTGTACGGTTTGTTTAGTTGGCAGCGGCTGCCTGATTACCTGGGCGAATCGCTCATCGTCTTGCCTATCGTAGCCTATTGGCTCGAGTCTAGTCGCGGATTGGGTGGGGTAGGTTACCTGGTGCGATTCTTCGGCTCTGCGCTTATGTTGCTGCTAGCTGTGAGCCTGTTCGAGCATGGTGCCTTCGCTTCCGGCTTGATGATGTTCGTTATCGCCAGTGTGTTTATGGCTTGGTCAGTGTGGCGCCGCATGCGTGAGCCCACCCTATTCGCCTGTGCGATGCTGGGTCTAGCGATTATGCAGCTGTTGTTCTTGTCGCTGATCGACGTGAACGTCAACGGTTGGCTCTTGCTCGCTGCTGGAGGGTTGTTGCTAGTCATGGGTGCTGCGGCCGTAGAGCAGTACGGTCGCAAGTTAATCTTGAACTCCAAGTCAGCTTGGAGCGCAGTTAAGCAATGGTCCTAGAGCGATCAGGCGAATGTCGGTCTAGATTGCTCACCCGCATAGCTGGCCGATCTAGCTGACGTTGAGGGTGGCCGGTGGCAAGTTCACCGGTTCACCAAACTCCGAGGCCGGTACCGAGGTGCCCAGGGCAATGCGGTAGCCCGTCGTTGAAAGTTCGTAGTGCAGTGCTTTGGCCGGTACGCTGATGCGGCAGCCCAACCTGCACTGGTGCGTTACGCCGCTGGCGGCGTCTGTGAGCTCCAGCGAACCTTCCAAAATAAAGAAGACCGAATCAAAGTGGTGCCAGTGAGTGGAGTTGTTCACCGGCGGCACCGCTAGGGCCATGGTATGCATACCCGCGCTCTGTAGCAGTGCCAGAGCGTCGGATTCTGATTCAAAACAATCGTACTCGACTGCGACTCCCATGGATTGCTCCTATTCTTGAAACAGTGCGCGATTAACACGGCGCAGAAACAGTAGGCCGATGGCAGCATTGAACAACAAAAAGAAGTTGTGCTGGACGAAGCCAAACACGGTCATCTGCGCGGTATGGTCGGGGAACAGCGTTGGCCACATGGCCACTGCTACCGCTCTGAATGGCCCAGGTATCAAGGTGCCGAAAAAGATGACTGGCAGAAAGCCGAGCATGTCGGTGAACGGAATATCCACGCCAAACAACCCTGCGGCCATTGAGTAAACCCACACGGCCGCAAGCAGCGCCGGAGAGCGCATCAACATAATCGTTAAATAGTGCCAAAGCGGCGCTTCCCGGAAGGACTTCAACAGCTGACCTTCTCTAAATCCGAGAGAGGTGAACCGCTCGCTGCGAAACAGCATCACCCATAGTAGTAAGAAGATGCCGGCGCCTAGCGCAATCCAGGGTACCCAGTGGAACAGCTCCGGGAGAATGTCCCAAGCGATGAAGACACCGATGGTTGCCCACAGCAGTAGATAGAAAAACTCACAAAACATGATGAACAACATGCTCGATGCCACCTGCCATCCCGGTACGCCTTCTGTGCGATTGAGATACAGAGCCATGGCGCCCTTGCCCACCTGTTCGTTCAGAATCGAGATGATGTAGCTTCCGGCGCGAACCGGTAGCAGGCCGGCGTAGGACACCTTGGCGTTGAACCAATTGACGACGCGCCAGAGCACGCCGGTGTCAATTAGCAGGTAAAACACAGAGTAGGGAATCATCAGCCCTAGCCAGGCGATCCAGTTAACCGAGCTGAACACTTCGCTCAGATAGCTGACTACCGTGTGTCCTTCGGGGGTGCGGCTGGCGATGCGATTGTAAAGGTAGGCAAAGCAGGCAATGGTGATGAGCCAGGGCAATACCCGCTGCCAAAGCGGCGCCTTTTTGCGGGGCACTGCTGAGGTAATGGAATTTGCGTCAGCCTGATCGTTAGTCATAGTTTTGCTCGGTAGTTGCGTCACTGACGGCCAGACAGCCGTGCCGCGCGGCCTGAGGCTACCACGAAATTTCCCCAATCGGTGCTTACCGCTTTGCTTGGGTGATGGCCGCAGATCAGGCTAAACTGGGCTCGGCAACATAGCTTGGAGATGCATCGTGGCAGCGAATCCGGAATTAGAGTTTCCAAACATCAAGGATCAAGTAAGCGCAGAAGAGTGGCAGCTGCGCCAAGACCTCGCTGGGCTCTATCGTCTAGTCGCCCATCAGGGCTGGGATGACTTTCTCTTTACCCACTTGTCGGTGCGGGTGCCGGGTGCCGAGCACCACTTTTTGCTGAACCCGCTGGGACTGATGTTTGAAGAGGTTACCGCTTCGAGCTTGGTTAAGGTCGACGCCGACGGGCAGAAAGTTATCGACGGTCCCTACGACATCAACCCTGCCGGGTTTACCATTCATTCAGCCATTCACATGGCGCGAGAGGATGCGCACTGTGTGATGCATCTGCATACCGACGACGGCGTAGCCGTGTCGGCTCAAGAAGAAGGGTTGCGACCCATTACCCAGCACGCGATGCAGATTGGTGAACTTGCCTATCATGACTATGAAGGAGTGGCACTTGATCTCGACGAGCGCGAGCGCCTCGTCCGAGACCTTGGCGACAAGCAATTCATGCTGCTGCGCAATCACGGCACCTTGACAGTGGGTGCTACCTGCGCGGATGCGTACATGGCGATGTATTACTTAGAGCGGGCTTGCACCATGCAAATCAAGGCGCTTGGCGGTGGCGTTGCCATCTGCGAGCCGCCGCAAGGCTCTGCAGAGAAGGCAGCCTCGCAAAGTGCGCTGTTGTTCAACGGTGGGGCCGGACCGCTGGCTTGGAGCGCGTTGATGCGGCAGATGGATCGCCTGGATTCGAGCTTTCGCAGCTAGCCAATATCTTCACGCAGCGCGCTAAGCGCTGGCGTTGGCATTGTGTAGGTGGACGTCTGTCTGCGGATACGGAATCGAAATTCCTGCCGCATCGAAGGCGAGCTTGGCCTGCTCGATCAAGTCGAATTTCACCGGCCAGTAGTCTGCTGCAGCGACCCAGGCGCGCACGGTAAAATTAACCGAGCTGTCGGCGAGCTCTGAAACGACCACTAGGGAAGCTGGTTCGCCAAGAACGCGCTCATCCTGTTCCAGTAACTTCACCAAAATGCCCTTCGCTGCTTTTAGGTCATCGTCGTAACCGACAGCAAAGACGAAATCTACCCGTCGGGTAGGTTCCGTGGAGTAGTTGACGATATTGCCGTTGGCTAGCGGACCATTGGGTACGATTACGCGCTTATTGTCTGGGGTCTTTAGGATGGTGTTGAAGATCTGCATCCCGAACACGGTGCCGCCAACACCCTGGGCTTCGATGTAGTCCCCCACCTTGAAAGGACGGAAAAACAAAATCAGCACGCCGCCAGCAAAGTTGGAAAGGCTGCCTTGCAAGGCCAGCCCGATTGCCAACCCGGCAGCACCGAGTACGGCAACGAACGAGGTGGTGGCAATGCCGACCATGGAGGCGACGCTAATGAGCAACAATGCTTTCAGCCCGATACCGATCAGGCTCTTTAGGAATTTGGTCAAAATGGCGTCGGCAGCACTGCGCTGGAGGGCGATTTCCATGAGCGTGACAATGCGCTTGATGATCCACCAGCCGATAAGCAAGACCGCTAGCGCCAGCAACAGTTTTGGGGTGTAAGCCAGGGTCAGGGTCATGGCGGTATCGAAATAGTGCTGGAGCTGTTCGGGACTGAAACTGTTCACTGAGGAGGCCCTTGCATTGGTCGAGTGGCAGGATAATGGGCGAGGTGACGAAAGCAATGCCTTTCGAGCGCTGTGGGTACCAGGGCTGCCGCAGGTACAATGGCGGCATATTCTGAGCTGGAGTTGGGTTGTTGAATGTTACTGAAGCAGTCGCTCGGCGCCGTTCGATTCGGGCGTTCCTCGATCGACCGGTCCCCGAAGCCAAAATCGCAGAGTTACTAGAGAAGGCCGCTCGTGCACCCTCCGGGGGCAATCTGCAGCCTTGGCGGGTATTCGTTGTTCACGGTGCAGCGCTGGAACGCTTGCAGAAGCATCTGCAACGGCCGCGGGAGCGGGAGGCACCGGAATACGCGGTATACCCCAAGGATCTTAAATCCCCGTATCGAGATTCGCGCTTCAAGGTGGGCGAAGACATGTACGCGCTGCTGAACATTCCGCGAGAAGATAAGGCTGCGCGCTTTGCGCATCTCGCCCGGAACTATCAGTTTTTTGACGCACCCGTCGGCTTGTTCTGTTTTGTAGATCGGCAGATGGGGCCTCCCCAATGGTCGGATCTCGGCATGTTTTTACAGACTTTCATGCTACTCGCTGCCGAGGCAGGGCTAGATACCTGTGCCCAGGAAGCCTGGGCTATGCGTGCTGCAAGCGTTGCAGAGTTTTTCGAGTCGGATCCTGACTGGATGCTGTTTTGCGGTATGGCCTTGGGCTATCGGGATCCCAACGCCGCCGTCAACGAGCTGCAATCTGATCGTGAACCGTTGCAGAAATGGGCCACTTTCGTTGCCGACTAGGAAAACCCGTAGGCTTGGTCGCTAACCAAACACCGTGCAAAAGGAGTCCGTTTTGAGCTCGACCCCGGAAGAAATTGCTGAAATCCGTCAATCTGTAAGACAACTGTGCCTGCAGTACGGCGAGGATTACTGGTTGCAGCTCGATCGCGATCGTGGCTACCCTACAGAGTTCGTCAAAGAACTCACGACCTCCGGGTTTCTCACTGTGCTGATCCCCGAACAATATGGGGGCGCTGGACTGGGTGTGCTCGAGGCTTCTGCGGTCATGGAAGAAGTCTGCCGAGCAGGCGCTCACGCGGGCGCGTGTCATGCGCAGATGTATGTCATGGGCTCCGTGCTACGCCACGGCAGCGATGCCCAGAAGCTAGAGTATTTGCCAAAAATCGCCGCGGGCGATCTACGCCTGCAGAGCTTTGGGGTCACCGAGCCGACCACCGGCACCGACACCACCAGCCTGAAAACCGTTGCTCGGAAAGACGGCGATGGCTATCGCGTGAATGGCCAGAAGGTTTGGATCAGCCGCATTGAACACTCGGACTTAATGGTGCTCCTGGCTCGGACGACGCCTAAGGATCAAGTCAAGAAAAAGACCGATGGCTTGTCGGCGTTCCTGGTGGACGTGAAGGCCGCAGAAAACAACGGCTTAACCATTAAGCCCATCGAGTCGATGATCAACCACCATTCCTGTGAGCTGTTCTTCGATGATCTGTATCTACCGGCCGATGCGCTACTAGGCGAGGAGGGGAAGGGCTTTAAAGTCATTCTCGACGGCATGAACGCCGAGCGCATCTTGATTGCGGCTGAGTGCGTTGGCGACGGGCGCTACTTCATCGACAAGGCCTCAAGCTACGCCACAGATCGAGAAGTATTCGGTCGTCCCATTGGTCAGAATCAAGGCGTGCAGTTTCCGATTGCGCGCTGTTATGCAGAAGTCGAAGCTGCATCCCTCATGGTGGACAAAGCAGCGCGCATGTTCGATGCCGGCGAGCCCTGCGGCGCTGAAGCAAACATGTCTAAGATGTTAGCCTCGGAAGCTTCTTGGCATGCTGGCGACGTTTGCATGCAAACTCACGGTGGCTTTGCGTTCGCCAAGGAGTACCACATCGAACGCAAGTTTCGCGAGACCCGCCTTTACCAAATTGCGCCGATCTCGACCAACCTCATTTTGAGTTTTATCGGCGAACATGTGCTTGGGATGCCGCGGTCATTTTAGGGGTGAGTTGAGGCTTGAGCGGTGTCTGGGCGGCGGGGGCCATGTTGGGCAGGCGCTGCCGCTCCGCGGTGCCCTCACTTTGGGAAGAAGCCCCCTGCGGGGTCTTTTCCCGCCGTTCAGCAGCGCCTTTGGTGCCCAACCCGGCCCCCGCCGCCCAGACACCCTCACCAGGCTCAGCTCACCCCGGGAGTGTTGGCATGGGAATGGCTGGTTGGGCGCTCGTCGGTACGTGCCAGGGCGAAGAAGACCGCGATGGCTGGGATGAACTTCCTGCCCAACTCTTCAATGCAATAGCAAACGCAGCAACTCTAAACGTCCTGTCGAATGCAGTGGGGGATGCGAGAGTTGTGTGCGCCAGGGGTGCGGGTGGG
>JBPCXR010000072.1:0-45041 GCA_051027215.1 Pseudomonadales bacterium
ACGCGCAATTCGGTCGAGACTTACCCTTAACGGGTAGTGCAACCGCATGTTTACGACCCGGTCGCTTTCGCTCAGGTTGCGACGCAGCCGTCGACCGCTACGCGGCATCTGCTTGCTTGTCGTGCTATTGGGCTGCAGCGAGCTCTGGTCAGCAGAATCCATTGCAGCGCCTGTAGTCGATGAGATCACCGAGCATGAGCGACAAGGTCAAGCAACCAAGACAACTGAGTCCTTTATCCAACTGAGCGGCAAACCGCCTCCGGGTTTCGAGGATCTCTCCGGCCCGCAAACCACCGAAGCAGACGTTTACTTTAATGGCGAGTATTTGCTCAGCACCTTTGTTGAATACGACCTGTATAGCGTTACCATCGACGACCCAGCAACGGTCACCTACGCCATAGCCACGTTGATCGAACCGGGCAGAATTGCCGCTGAGCTGCGAGGGCCCCAGCCGAACAACGCGGACAAGCTTTGCCACCGACGCTCTGGTAGCGACTGCGGCATACTGGAGCCTGAAGTCGTTGCGGTGATGTTCAACCAGTCAAAGTTTCGGTTGGACCTGTTTCTGCATCCAGACACGCTTAACATTCAAGAACTCGTCGCTGATCGCTATCTACCTGAATCGGATGCTGGCTTGGCGCTGCTTCACGACCTGAGCTTCAGCGCCTCCGGACAGGATCAAGACAACCGCTATAGCCTGGTCAGCGAAAGTTATCTGTCTCGAGCGAGCACCCGATGGCGCGCCCGCTACGGCATCAGCGATGGCGGTAGCACCCTGTACGAAACCTCGCTGCAGTGGGATGAACCAGATCATGAGCTCGAAATCGGCAGCTTCCGCACCTTCGGCACTGCCTCGAGCTTCATTGGCGAGGCCGACATAATTGGCATGCGCGCAGCCAGCTCCACCAAGACCCGGGTCGATTTAGACAACGCGCTAGGCAGCCCGTTGCTGGTCTTTCTGGATCGGCGTTCTCGCGTTGACCTGTTGCGCAACAATGAACTGCTCGACTCCCACTTCTACGACGCTGGTAACCAGCAGCTAGACACTTCACGCTTACCCGATGGCGCTTACCAACTGACCATTCGCATCGTCGACATCGACGGCCGCGAACGCACCGAAACGCAGTTTTTCGTGCGCAGTGGACTAATGCCTCCAAAGGGCGAACCACAGTATTACTTCGAGCTAGGATCTATCGCTGATGCCGATGGGTTCGGGGTGCCGGAGGCAACGGGCAAAACCTGGGCGCGCATGGGTAGCAGCACGCGTCTGGCGGAAAAACTTGCGCTCGAGGGCGAGATCTTGCTCGCCGACGACACGCACTACATGACCGGAGGGGCGTATCTATTTGCCCCTGGCTGGCAATTCCAGCTTGGCCTAATGACCAGCACCGCTGGGGACTCCGGTTACTCGCTGCGGGCTAACCTGAATCGGGGCACCGTGGCCTGGAGTTTCGATTTCATTCATATGGATGCGAAGGATTCGCATACCTTTGAAGCTGAGGACCCATTCACACTCAGCAGCTATACCCAAGGCGGCAGTACGCTCTCCTTTCCGCTGTTTTCTGGCCAAGGGTTCATTCGGGCGCGCTACAACAAACGCGACAATATGCCCACAGATAAGGGCATTGGCTTCAGCTTTCTTGGGCCTTTGCTGGAACGTCGCGGCATCACTGCAGATTTAACCTTCGACAGCAACATCAGTGAACAGCAATCGTCGGTGCGCGTTGGCGTTAACTTGCGCTGGCAACGGGGCGCGCACTACGCCTCGTCCTCTCAACAACTGCAAATGCGTAAAGACGACGGTGAAGCGACAGACACGTCTGCGTTGATCGACGCCCAATGGAACCACCAGCTTCACTCACCTCGCTTCGGCGACGTGCAAAGGGGCGCCTACGCCTTGCAAAACAGCAGCCAAGCCATAGTTGGCGCCCGTATGTCTACGCATTCCGCGTACGGCTTCGCGGATCTAGACGTAGCCCATGAAAGTGGTGACATTCGCTCGGGCATCAGCTACTCAGCCAATAGCCGGTTCAACCTGGTTACCCAAAACGGCAAAACAGCGCTCGGCGGTGGCAATAGCCAAATTGCTGCAGTCATCGTTGCACTAGACGGTGATTTGCCTGATACGGAATTTCAAATTCTCGTTAATGATCGCGTTGCTGGCTACACTCGACCTGGGCGCCGTGGCGTGCTCGCGCTGCATCCATATGAAACGTACGAAATTCGAATTGTGCCCACGGGCAACGCCATCTTTAACTACGATCAGGACGCCCAAACAGTGACTCTCTATCCGGGCAACGTGCAAACGCTTAGCTACAGCGCACACGAGGTTACTGTGGTGGTCGGCCAAGCAGTTTTTGCAGACGGCTCTGCGGTTAAGCGCGGCCGGATTGTGACCGCAGACAGTCATGGTGCCACGGACGACGCTGGCTGGTTTCAAGTGGAAGTCAGTGATACGCAACCCATCAACGTCCAACACGCGCCAGGGAAGTACTGCCAGGTGCGCCTGCCCGTCGAATTGGAAGCAGATCAAGGCCTGGCGGTAGTAGGAACGCTGACCTGCCGAGCTATTCCGGCACCACAGTCATACTGAGCACGCCTCGATAGCGATCGGGTCTTGCTTGTTGCAGCTCAGCCGCATCGATCTGCACGAAGATGCTACCCAGGGGCGGACGACAGCGACCGTTATTGCCCGGCTCTTTACCACGCAGCCCCGTCAAAGGCACATTTGCTTGAACCTCCGTGCCGCGCCCCCTACCCCGCTCGGTGATGAACACGCGATAGGCAAGGCTCGCGACGCCCGTAGCGCCCCGCAGCGCGAAGGCGGCAGCGGCACCATCGCCGGTAGCAATGATTCGATAACGGCCTCGCGGCTCCAAGGCCACGCAAAACGCTGTACGGCTGCGCAGCGTGCCGACAGTGGGCGGTACCTGGCCGAAATCCAGATCCTCCAATGAAACAATTGCAATCTCCGCGGCGATTAGCCGAGAGCTTTCGAATAACAGCAGGAACAGTAGCGAGGCCGAGAGTTTCATGGTTGCAGCCTAACGGCTCATCAGGAAACGTAAAGCGGCTATTCGGGAATCAGCACTAAGGTCAAGGTGCCGCTGTACGGCCCGGCGGCGCCGCGCAGCACTGAATCGCGAATGACGACCGAGATATTGGCGTTTTGTACTGCGCAGCCAAACAAGTAGTTCAGAGCAAACCAACCGCCAAAGCCGGACTGGCTCGTTAAAGCAGCACCAGGGACCAGCGGCTGACGACCAACTACTCCAGTCTGATCGTTGAAGAATGCCTCGTATTCGATTTGGGTGGCGCCGTTGCTCAAAGTGAAGGCTGCTGGATTACCGGGGCGCCCATCACCAGTGGCGAGAATTCGATACAGACCAGAGCCGAAGAAACCGATGCCGGTGCGACCAATGCAGAGATCATCATCGCCGGCGACATCACCGCTACCGCTCCAAGTACCGAGGGGTAGATCATTCAATCCGGAGATTCGAACGTTCAATCCCATGATCAAATTGATGTCCAACGAGCCAGTGGAGGTGGGCCCTGGGCTGCCAGGAACAGCAGCATGAGCAGTACTGGCCAGCGCGAGAACAAGCACAAAGCTGAGCAGCAGAGTTCGAAGCAAGGAAACAGGCATATCCTTGAGCCTGTGAAAGCGGTAGAAGTCTGCCACCCACCCAAAAAACGCGATCACCTGGGCGGGCTGGCAGCGCGAGCCGTCGCGACCTAGTTAGGTGCGACGACCAGAGTCAAAGTACCGGTGTACGCTGCTGCCGGTAACGCAGCGGCATCGACAGCGGTGACCGTGACATCGATACTTCCATTGTCGCCGGTGTTGGCGCAATTCACATCGTTGTCCGCACCATCTTGTGCCAATAACGCCGAACCTGTGGTTAGTGCGTTGGTGCCATTGAGGTCAGTGTAGTCGACGCTGTACGGCACGGTGTTGGTACCGTCAGTCAAGGTGAACGCATTCGCTGCACCACTACCGGTACCCGTTATTTGATACGTCGTAGGAATACCATTGCGATAGATGCAGGCCGGCGAACTGCCAGTCATGTCTACCCCCGCAAATGGACCCAAGTTGATGTCCGCCAAACTTGAAATCCGCACTTCATCATTCACATCAACCGTGATGACGAGGCTACCCGTAGAGGTGAATCCCGGCGTACCCTGTGTGGCAGCGATGGCGCTGGTAGCCATTGCCGCAGCGAAACCGCCCAGTGCGAGGCCTTTAGCTATCTTGCTAAGAGAGAAGCTCATTCGTTAGTTACTCCGTAAACAAATAAGAAAGTCCGTAATGGACAAGTGAATCCGCAGGTCGCTGACGGCTCTTTGGCTGCTCGCTGCCCTGAACGCGTCAAAATGTAGTCGATTGCAGGATTTTGTATTGCGAACCAGATCAACGTTTTGCTCTCCGGACCAGTGTTTTGACGAATATTCGCCCAAAAGACGTCAATTTGCAGAACGGGTGCAGAGTTTTTGACGCAAGGTGCGAGGTCAGCGTGCCCAATATGCGTCGTCAGGCTTCTGGTTAAAAAG
The DNA here is from genome assembly GCA_051027215.1 of Pseudomonadales bacterium. GTDB lineage: Bacteria > Pseudomonadota > Gammaproteobacteria > Pseudomonadales > Azotimanducaceae > CALHVX01. The sequence goes on from JBPCXR010000072.1 coordinate 4,552, forward strand.
GTTAACGCGTGCTACTTTTGAGCCGAACAACTGCGTGGACAACGACGTGACCAATCTGACCACTTTCAATGCCGACGTCCCGACTCCGGATGGCAACATGGACTGCTTCATCGCCCATCCAGATTCAGATGGACCCTTTGCCCCAGTGATTCTCTATATGGATGTGCCCGGCATTCGAGAAGAGCTGCGTGACTTCGCCCGCCGTTTTGCCAGCGAGGGATACCTGTGTGTCCTACCCGATCTCTACTACCGCAACGGCAAAGTTCGGTTTGATCTGAGCAAAGGCGAAGCGGAGCTACAACGCATGTTTGCTGTCGGTGGCGCGCTCACCAACGCTATGATCGTCTCCGATACTCAAGGCATCCTCAATTACTTGCAGTCTATGCCCATAGCGCAAGACAAAATCGGCATCGTCGGCCACTGTATGAGCGGGCAGTTCGTGCTGTCAGTGGCCGGAACTTTTCCCGAGAGAATTAAAGCCACCGCCGCTTTGTATGGGACTCGCATGGTCACCGACAAGGCAGACTCACCGCACCTGTTGCTCGGCAACGTACAAGGCGAGCTCTACCTTGGCTTCGCCGAACATGATCCCTATGTGGAAGACTTTGTCATCCCTACCCTAGTGGACACGCTGCAGGAACACGGCATCGACTATCGCTTGGAAGAACACGAAGGCACAGAGCACGGCTTCTGTTTCCCAGCGCGACCAGGCTACGATGCCCAGGCTTCTGAGCGCGTCTGGAAGACCTTGTTCGACATGTTCGAACGGCAGCTATAACAGGACACTGCAGCATGAAAATCGGCGCATTCGCTTCACTCTTTGCCCCTGCAGTTAGCCCCCAAGTGGTTGCCCATCTAGCCAAACGCCTGGATTCGGCTGGTCTCGACTCTCTGTGGTTCGGCGAGCATGTCATGCTGTTCGATGATATGGAGTTCCCCTATCCCGGCTCTGCCGACGGCAAATTACCAGTACCCGCTGGGCAAGGTGCACCCGATCAAGCCTCGGTCATTGCCTACGCAGCCAGTCAAACCAAGCAGCTACGTTTCGGTACCGGCATTAGTCTTATTTCTCAGCGCAATCCCATCTACACCGCCAAGGAGTTTGCCACGCTGGACTGGCTCACCGATGGCCGCATTGATCTCGGCGTGGGTGTTGGCTGGTGCAAAGAGGAAGTGCTGGCTTGCGGCTATGCCTGGGAAAACCGTGGGGCCCGCTGCAATGAAGCACTGGAGTTAATGATCAAACTGTGGACGGAGCCAACCACCGCGCATAGCGGCCGCTTTTTCCAGGTTCCTGCGGGGCGCATGGATCCCAAACCTGTGCAGCAGCCGCACCTGCCCCTCATAATCGGTGGCTACAGCCAGGCAGCGATGCGGCGCACGGCACGCTATGGGCAAGGCTGGCTAGGATTCGGATTGCCGCCGGAAGCCTGCGCCCAGTTACTGGGTCAATTAGACGTTGCCCTTGAGATCGAAGGCAGAACTCGCGCGGATTTAGACATTGTCGTCATGCCTGCTGACGACACCCTAGAAACGGCGAGCAGTTTCGCTGAGCTCGGCGTCAATCGGCTGGTGCCGATGATCTCTTTGGCGGACGCGAGCGCAATGGAGCCGCGCGTGCAACACTTGGAATCCCTGGCGCAGCGCTTCTCAAGCTGACACACTGCTTGGTCGACGATCGAGCCTTTTTTCAGGAGCAAAAGACCGACATGAGCGACCAGAGCACCAACTACGACGACGTTAAACAATATCGACTGGATCCCGAGCGCGAACAGGAACTGTTGCACTGCGCGGGCGAGTGCGTGTTTTGTTGGGCTAACAAATCCGGCCATCCGCTTGGTGTCATCACTGCCTATGTGCCCGTCGACGGCAAAATCTGGATGACCGCTACCCGCGAGCGCGTGCGCGTAAAGGCCATCGCTCGAGATGGCCGCTCGTCTGTCGTCCTCACCAGCAAAGGTACGCCTATGGGGGGCGGTAAGACAGTCACGTACAAGGGTCACACTGTTATTCACGACGATGAGAAGACCAAACACTGGATGTATAACTTGCTCGCTCGTGGCATGGCCGGACGGGGAGACGACGGCAACGAGTTCACCAAAAATTTGCAGCCTGAGCTGTTCGTGCAGTTTTTGGACACCCCTGAGCGAATTGTCATGGAGTTTACGCCAGAAATGTCTATTCCGTTTGACGGCGACAAAATGGCGCGCGGTACGGCTGCCGCCTATGCGGAATTTGCCAAGCAATCGAGCTAACCGAAACTCCAATAGCAGATAGACGCCATGCAAACCTGGAGGATCCTGAAATGCCACCGCGACGTCCGAACCTCGATCCGAGGCCTGCCGATCAAGCGTCTTTGCAGGTAACTTCTACAGCGGGGCTTGCTCGCGCGCAGGTATTGAACCGGCTCGGCATGTCACTGCTAGAACAAACCCAGAGTTACTCGGCCACCCGCCATGCACATTTTTATCCGGAGTCCTGGCGTCGCGCCGACGATGGCGCGACCTATGCCTTCGACAGCAATGACCCGGAGCTGTACCAGCGCTCCGTTGCTAGGTTAGCTGCTTTGAACGAACGCTATGAGCCGGTGAGCTACTTGTTCTCCACCCGGGGACTGGTACAGCAAGAAGCCGTTCGTATGTTCCGCGAAGCAGCGCGACTGGGTGATTTGGAAGCGATTTGGAATTTGGGCTGGCGTTACCATCTAGGCGAGGGTGTTGCGCAAGATCGTGCCTACGCCCATGAACTGTGGTCGTACGCTGGGCAGATGGGGCACTCGGCAGCCCAGCAACAGCTCGAGCAGCTAGAGACTGAAGGAGCATATGTTGAATCACGCGGCTGAAGTAACGACTGCGACGCTTACTGCGCGCTACCCAGAATTAGGCCACGGCCCATTGAGCACGGATATCTACTGGCGCCCCGAGATATTCGATGCCGAGCTGTCGCGGATTTTCAAACCCACTTGGCACTGCGTCGGCCGGGTTGAACAGATCCCGGAAGTTGGGGACTACTTTGTCAAAGAACTATCAACCTTTGATTTGTCGGCCATCATCGTCCGTGGCAAAGACTTGCAGGTACGAGCCTTCTTAAATGCCTGCGCCCACCGGGGCAATCAAGTGGAGCTTGCCTCTTGCGGTCGCCGTAGTGCCTTTACCTGTAAATTTCATGCGTGGAGCTATGGTTTAGATGGGCAACTGCAGTCGGTTCCAGATGCTAGCGGTTTCCCCGAGCTCGATGTGTCCGCCTCTGGTCTGACGCCGTTTGCTTGCGAGCTCTGGCAAGGGTTTATCTTCATTAACCTCAGCACCGAGCCAGTGCAGACGTTGGCCACCTACCTGGGTGATCAGGGCGCAGACCTTGAAGGCTATCCATTTGGCCAAGGCACGGCACGCTTCCAGTACGCGGGGACCGTCGGGACGAACTGGAAGTTCCTGGTGGATTCGTTTTGCGAAACCTACCACGTGCCCTATCTGCACAGAAAAACGATTCACAGCACCATGGCCGGGCCGGACAACCCCTATGGCCGGGTGGTGGACGTTCGCCTTAAAGGCGATCACCGCACCACCTCGGTTTGGGGTAATCGCGCCTATCGCCCGAAGTCGGTTCAGGGACTGGCGCTAACCCATACACCGGGTATCTCCATAACCAGCGCTGGCGCCGACTCGGTCACGCTGCCGAAAGGCTTGAATCAAACTCGTTCAGATAATTGGTCGATTGACGTTACGGTATTTTTCCCTGGCCTGGTCTGCGTCATCGGTGCCGGCATGTACTTCACCCACCAAATGTGGCCGCTGGATGCCAACCACACGCACTGGGAGATGACTGGGTATCTCAGACCCGCAGAGAATGCGGCACAACGCTTCGGCCAAGAACACGCGATGGTAGAACTGCGCGATGCAGTGCTTGAAGATGCCAATACGTTGGAGCGCATGCAGCGCAACGTGCGCACCGGTTTGATCAAGGCCTTCCACTTTCACGATCATGAACTGTCGCTGCGCTATCAGCACCATACGGTTTGTCGGCACCTTGGCCTAGAGCATAGCCTATGAGGTTGCCACAGGAATTTGCGAGCCTCGAGACTTGGTGCGAGCGTTGGTGTTTAGCGGATTCAAACGCGCGCAGCCACGCGCGCACCACGGCCAAGATGGCGGACATCCAAGCCTTCTACGATGCCATGGCGCCAGCAGCTGAGGCGGCGTTGCAGTATCTATCCAGCAAGCAGCTCGGTGCACTCAGCGAAGCGGAAGAATCGCTATTGAAATTGCTGTTGGCTCTGGCTGAGATTGGACCCGCGGTAGAATGGTTTGGTCAGCCGAGAGTGATCGACGGCTATGACGAATCCAAGTTTCCGCTGGTACAGATCCTCAGCGACAGCGCGGCGCAGTGAGGTGGCGAACAGCTACTCTTTCGGACTATCACGCCAAGTGTGGCGCCACACACGCCAATCGCCACCAGGCTGACGGCGCAAGACGTCAAAATATTGCAATTGACTGCGGGACGCAGTGAGCGCTCCAGGCTCCGATACACCCTGCTGCGGGTTTTTCAAATCTAAATGGATGACGTACTCGTATTCGGCAATCGCCAATTCGCCGAGCACTTCGATGCTAGGCGGCGTCACGACTTCGATGTTGTAGGTGGCTGACTCGAATACCGGCTCAAGGAACGCAGCATAGGTGTTGGCACCCACGATGGCGGGCGCGCCTGGTGGCAGCAGCCGCACATCGGCGTCTAAAACCCGCACATAGGCAGGGATGTCGCCGTTGCCTACCGCAACGCGCCAGTCGGCGTAGAGCGCATCAATGGCTTGAGTATCGTTGGTCCGGCTGCTAGCTGGCTCGGGCGCGGTGCTGGCACAACCGCTCAATAGGCTCAACAGCGTGCCAAGGCACCACAGCGGCACCCACATGGATCTCTTCATCTCCCTCTCCCCTATTTGCCCGGGTTATTGTTTTACGGTCTTCGCTGTTAGCGTTCCCAAACTCGGCGTAGTGATGGGGTCTGGGTATCTTTGCCAGATCGCAGCACGGTACCCGGTAGCTGTTGGGTATGCTCACCCTCACGAACGATCTGCACGCCATTGACGAACACGTGCTCGATGCCATAGGCGTCTGCGTACACTCGCGCCTCGTCACAGGGCAAATCGGTCTTCATGTAGACTGGACCGGATCCCACGGTTTGCGGATCGAACACGACCACGTCGGCGTGCCATCCTGGCTTTAGCAACCCGCGATCGACCAGGCCGAAGGTCTCTGCCGGGACCTGAGTCATTTGATGGATCGCGGCTTCGAGAGAGATGACGCCGTAACGCCGAACCCCGTTGCCGAGCACCTGAGTCGAAAAGGCAAAGGTGTCAATCATGTCTAGGTGGGCGCCAGCATCGGAGGCGCCAATGAGCGTGCGGTCATCGGCCCATAGTTTACCCCGCGCCTCCCATAGAGATTCGTCACCACCAATTGGCGGCGGCATGAAAGACGTTTTCAAGCCTTCCGAGATCGCCAAATCCAACATGCAATCGAAAGCGGACCGACCGGTTTCCTGGGCGAGCTGACCTAAGCTTTTACCTTCCAGATCCTTGTGCTGCTCATCGAACACCGCATCGACGGTCATGTCTTCCCAAACCGCGAGATTGCGCATCGGACCTTTGTCCCGAGCCGAACGGTCTAAACGCTCACGATTGGCCGGATCCCGTAAAGCCTCAATACGCTCGGACACCGGCATTTGAAACAGCTCTGCCCAACCATCGAAGGCGTCGAATACGAACCCGCCGTACAGGTTGATACGCAAGGTGATTGGCTGGGGCACGGTCAGCGCGAGAACCTCACCGCCGTTCTGCCGCGCTACGTCCGTTGCAGAAAGCTGGTTCTCCATGAGTGCAGCATCACCCGCGGCGAGCACATTCCAATTTAGCGGACGCTGCGCCGCAGTGGATAAATCCGACATCAGCTGCTTGATCTCATCGGAGAAAAATCCGACGCCAGGCAAAAATTCCAGCGAGGTGCCCGGGTACTCGCGGCACACGCCTGCTAACGCCACCAACTCCTCACGACTGGCATGCCGGGATGGTACTGGCTGACCATCAGCATCGTTGTGGGTGGGTGAGATGGTCGACGAAAAGCCCATGGCGCCTTCGGCCAAGGATTGCCCCAACAAGGCTTGCATGGCCTCAAGCTCTTGTGCCGTGGCTTTATCGCCCACGGCGCGCTCCCCCATGACCACTCTGCGTATGGCACTGTGCCCGGCCATAAATCCAGCGTTTACCCCCAACGTGCCATCCAGCTGATTCAGGTACTCGCCAAAGGTACGCCAGTTCCAGGGCACGCCTTCCTGCAAGCTGTTAACGGGCATGCCTTCTACCCGGGCCAGCATGTTCAACAAGTACGGCGCGGCCTCCTCCGACAATGGCGCTATGCTGAAGCCACAGAAGCCGCCGAATACCGTGGTCACGCCGTGATAGCACGATGGGCTCAGGGTGCCATCCCAGAAAGCCTGGGCATCGTAGTGCGTGTGCACGTCAACAAAACCAGGGCTAACCACCTTACCGCTGGCATCCAGCCGCTCGGTGGCATCTTCAGTGATCTCCCCGAGGTGAGTGATCTTGCCGTCTTTGATGCCCACAGAGCCGCTATAGCCCGGCGCCCCAGAGCCATCGATGATCGTGCCGTTTTCAATGATGAGATCCAGCATATGCCCCCCAAACCGTCAATTTGTACCACCCCAAAGACTACTCCGCTGAGCCGCGCTCGCAAAGTCCGCAGCGCCGTTGCCCGATGCCTGGAACCCATGCTCACAGCCTTGGCCCAGTAACCACGTTATACTTCAGGCCTAATCTGCGGAGACGATTGCATGTCCGAAGCCATCAGCAACCATGATATTCGATCCTGGCCAAAGCAAGAGCTCAGGGGGCACCGAATTCCAGGTTCGCGCTACACCTCCCAGGAGTTTGCAGAACAAGAGTTCGAGCAGATGTGGACTAAGGTCTGGTTACTGCTCGGACGAGAATCCGAGCTGCCGAATCCCGGCGATTGGCAACGTGAGGAAGTTGGTCCGGAGTCGATCCTCATGGTGCGCCAACAGGACGGTGGCGTGAAAGCGTTCTACAACGTCTGCCAACATCGCGGCAATCCCCTAGTCTCTGAAGAAAAAGGCAGCGTTAAACGTTTCGTTTGCCGTTACCACAGCTGGGCGTTCATGCCCAACGGCGAATTGAATTTTGCCCCGGACGCCGACGATTTTCCTGAAGGCAACCCGTGCGGCAAAATACGCTTAGAAGAAGTTGCTTGTGAAACCTTTGCTGGGTTTGTCTGGATCAATATGAACCCGGACTGCGTCAGCCTGAAAGAATTCCTTGGGCCTATTTGGGAAGACTGGAGTCGCTACGACTTGGGTAGTTGGAAGCGCTACGTTGGATTGACCACAACCCTACCGTGCAACTGGAAAGTGGTGCTCGACAATTTCAATGAGTCCTATCACGTCCCCACAGTGCACATGGCTGCTACGCCGAAAACCGATCGCCGAAAAATCCAGGGCGGGGTTAATACCAACTACAAGGAAACCCGGTTTGATTTAGCCGACGAAGGCCATAATCGCATGGTTATGGAGGGTGGATATGGCGTCGGATCTACCGACAAAGAAGGCAACATCCTGGAGCCGTTGGCCAGTGAACTTCGCTTGTGGGAACTAGACCCTGCCGATTTTGTCGGCCGTCCGGAAGCTACCCGGGAAGCACTGCAGCGCGCTAAACAACAGCTCGGGCCGGACCGCGGCTATCTGCACTATAAAAACGTGCCTATGGAACAGCTCACCGATGCGTTTCACTACACGCTATTCCCCAATTTCGCGGTATCGATCTGGGCTGACGGCTTCCACTTTCTCCGAGCAAGACCCCATCCGACCGACCCTCAGCAGTGTATCTTCGACAATTGGTGGTACGCGAGCCAACCCGAGGGCGAAACAGCGTCGGTGGGGACCATGGTCGGCCTGATAGCTCGAGATGCTGAGCCCGAGCACATTGTGTTCGAAGTGGGTGATGTGTCTATGGGCAAAACCATCGACGAAGACATTTCGGTCTTTGTGCGCCAGCAACTCGGCTTTCGCTCCAGGGGTTTCAAGGGCGTATACCTGTCGAATCAGGAGAGTCGGGTACGGCGCTATCACGAACTAATCGACGACTACATCGAAGGCCGTCGCAGCTGAGGATCGGACTGCCATGAGTGCTACTGACGGATACGTGCTGAATCAAACGATGCTGCGGATCAAAGATCCGCAAGTGTCGGTAGCTTTCTATCAGGATGTGCTAGGCATGTCGTTGCTAGATCGCTACGACTTCGAAGCCATGGAGTTCTCACTGTACTTCATGGGCTACCCCTCTGAACCCGTGCCTACAGATCCCGCAGAACGTGCACGCTGGGTTTTCGCGCAACCAGCGTTGGTCGAACTAACCCACAATTGGGGCACGGAGAAAGATCCGGCATTCAGTTACCACAACGGCAACGAAGATCCTCGAGGATTTGGGCACATCGGCATCTCGGTACCCGATGTTTACGCGGCCTGCGCACGTTTTGAATCTCTCGGCGTAAATTTTGTTAAGCGGCCCGACGACGGTTCGATGAAAGGCCTGGCGTTCATTCAGGACCCAGATGGCTATTGGATTGAAATTCTCGCGCCCGCCGGCCTGGCTCAACTGGTCCGGCCTTAGCCCCAGCAAACGCTAGCCTCGAATTACCGGCACAAATACCCAGCTTAGACGATTCCTAGAATAGAACTCTAAAAACAACCTAACTTTCTGTTTTTAATCTATTTTTAATGGAATCAGCCCGCCTTTTGCGATCTCCGTGTCAACCGATTACCGCCAGCCCCGTTGTAACCGGTGAACTCAGCAGTAATAGAGATCACCATGCATAAGACCATCCTCACCATCACTCTCAGCAGCGCTCTGTTTTGCGGATCGGCAATTGCCGATCTGGGAGACCGAGTCGAACAGCGCTTCGATCGCCACGGTGATCGGGTAGAACACCGCCTGGATCGACGCGGAGACCGCATCGACCGCCATCTAGACCGGCAAGGCGACCGTATCGATCGCCGTCTCGACAAAGCATCTACACGCGCCGAAGCTCATGGCAAAGATCGTCTCGCCCATCGTCTGGATCGTCGAGGCGACCACATCGACCATCGGCTGGACCGTCGAGGCGATCGTATCGACGGGCGCTTGGACCGACGGGGCCATCGATTTGATCGCAAGCTGGATCGCAAGGGTCAGCGACTTGATCGGCGCATATCCAAATAGCTCTGTAATAACGGCGGTACTGCCAGGATGCCTGCCCGTTTTGGCCAGCAGCTGGGAAGCGTACACTTCCCGCTGCTCTGGTGCGGATTCGGAATACCGTTCACTTGACCCAAGCAGACGACATGGATCGCTTCCTGGCCACCGTAGAGAAGCGAGCGTATAGCGTGGCACGAATATCGGTTGGCAATAGCGAAGACGCGTTAGACATAGTGCAGGACGCCATGTTTGCCCTGGTCCGACGTTACGCAGCGAAACCAGAAGAACAATGGCAACCGCTGTTCTTCCGCATTCTGTATAACCGCATCAACGACCACCACCGGCGACACGCTAGTCAGCGCCGCTGGTTCAGCTGGTGGCCTGGAGGCGGCGAGCAAGAAGAAGCGCAATCATGGGAATCGCTGGTTGCCGATGGCCCAACAGCAGATCCAGCGTTTCAAACCGCCATGGACGGATCCATAGATGCGCTGGAACATGCGGTGGCCGGGTTGCCACAAAGACAGCAAGAGGCGTTTCTGCTGCGCAGCGTACAAGGCCTGAACGTGGCGGAGACAGCGGCGGCAATGCGTTGCAGCGAGGGCAGCGTAAAAACCCATTATTCTCGTGCCAACAAGGCGCTACGAGAACAGTTGGAGGATCACTGGACGTGAACGAAGACCCGTCAGACAGCGATGCCCAAACTCAGCAAGAGGCTGTAGTTCGCGCCATGCAAGCTCGTGCAGACGATCTGGATGAACTGACTGCATCGCGACTGGCTAGCATTCGGCGCTCGGCAATGGCACTGCATCCGGAAAATCAGCCTAAGCGCTCGCTTTGGTGGCCGGCTATGGGTGCCGCCAGCGCAGCTGTTGTCGTTGTTGCGGTGTTGCTCACGCTCACGCCCGAGCAAGTACCCGGCGAAAACCAGTGGCCCGGTGACGTTGAAACCCTGGTGCTTATTCAAGACCTCGAGGTGATTGAGGAGCTCGAGTTTCTGGCCTGGCTGGATGAGGTTGAAAACGGTGCAGGCTAAAGCTTGGACCAGCATGCCCTATCTGCTGTTTGTCTCAGCGCTGGCAAGCGCGCCCAGCAACGCTGCGCCAGTAGCATCCCAGGCACCCGTGGACCCAGCCTTTTTGGAGTTCCTGGCGCTGGTCATCGAAGAGGATCAGGAGCTGGTCGACCTCATGGACATGGAAAACATGCCAGTACTTGGCACCCAGGAAGACCCCGCCACGGGTGTTCCGGTGAGCGCGCAAGGAGAACTAACCGATGAGTAATCAGAATCGATTCAACGCCCGGGTTTTATGGTTCGCCTCAGCTCTATTGGTGAGCGCCGTGAGCCTACCTGGACTGAGCCTCGCCGCAGACTGGGCGAGTCTCAGCGCCCAACAGCAACAAATGCTTGCCCAGTTCGAAAACAGCTGGCAACAGCTCCCTTACGCGCAAAAACAACGCCTGGCCCAGGGGTCTAAGCGCTGGCTGGCGCTAGAACCCAAGCAACGGCAACGATTGGAAAGACGCTTTGAGCGCTGGCAAGCGCTAACGCCGCAACAAAGGGCGAACTTAACTGCGCGGATGGAGACGTTTCGCAGCCTAAGCCCTGAACAGCGCCAGAGGCTGCGGCAGAATCGAAAGCGCTTTAATGCCCTGCCAGCAGAACGCCGCGCTTTACTCCGGCGTCGATTCCAGCAAATGAGCCCCGAGCAGCGCGCACGTGCATTGGACCGCATGCGCTCAGACCGGCACAGGCGGCGCTAAACCGCGAACCTCTGCGCGCCCGCTAGTTCATATCAGTTTGTGCTCTGGCTTTGTCAATTCGGGCTTTCAGCTTGTCTAAGCTACCGGCCATGACCGGCAGCAACAATTGCTCAACGCCCAACTCCCGGTACGCGGCAACCGTCTCCGGCGTAACCGGCTGGGTATTGGGCCCAACGTAAATCTTCACGTCAGCCCGACTGCGGTTAGCCTCTTGTAACAACTGATCCAAGCGCTGCAAGCGTTCTGCGAGTTTTTCTGGCGATAGGTTAAACCCGTACCAACCATCTCCGTGGGTCGCTACCCGTCTTAGCGCCGCGTTGCTTTCACCACCGAAATAGACCGGCGGCAGCTGCTGTACCGGCTTTGGGTTCAAATGGCAGGGCGTAATGTTCAGAGTTTCTCCCTGGTAACTGCTCAGGCCTGGTTGCCAAAGCGCGCGAATGGCTTCGATGTACTCGAGACAGCGGCGGTTTCGTTTGTCGAAATCCATTTGTAGTACATCGAACTCTTCTCTGAGCCAGCCAATCCCAACGCCGAAGTCCACTCGGCCATTCGATAAGTAGTCCAGATCTGCGACCATTTTAGCGGTGTATATTGGTTGCCTTTGGGGCACCAAACAGATTCCCGTTCCAAGTCGGATTTTGTCAGTGTGGGCCGCGATGTAAGTCAGCGCCGTGAAGGGATCCAATACACCATCCGGCTCCCCGGGTATTCGTCCGGAGTCCGAGTACGGATACTTAGAGTCATAGTCAGCGAAAAACACCACGTGCTCAGGGACCCAGATAGAATGAAATCCAGCAGTTTCGTAGAGCCGCACGGCTTGTGCGATATACCCTGGTTCTGTGCGATGACTAAATGCCGCAGTAACACCAATCTTCACTAAGCACTCCTTAAGCTATTGTTGGCCAGAGCTTGATTGTTTTGTCTTAGGCCCGAGCTTCAAGCAGCACTCTGGCCTTCGGCTCAGGCAGCTTGAAAGACGAATCCGCGGTAATCGTCAGCGGCGACTTCCTCGCAGATCTCACGATAGGCGCCGACCCCCGCAGCATAGGGCATGAATACGCGTGGCTTGCCGGGTATGTTGGCACCCAGATACCAGGAACCTCCCTTCGGATACAGCGTGGCATTGGCAATTTCATTCACATGAGCGACCCACTGATCCTCCGCATCCAGGCCAACTTCAATGCGCTTGGCCTGATCACCTCGCGCACGCTGAATCACATCGACGATGAAGTCCACGTGTTGCTCGATCGACACCAGCATATTCGAGAGCACTGACGGGCTGCCAGGACCGGTGATGGTGAAGAGATTCGGGAAGCCGGCGATCATTAACCCTAAGTACGTTCGCGGCCCCGCTGACCACTTCTCTCGCAGTGATTGGCCATTGCTGCCAGTGATATCCATCTTTAGCAGCGCACCGGTCATGGCGTCGAAGCCGGTGGCCAACACCAGCGAGTCTAGTTCGACGTGTCGATCCTCAAGCTGTACACCCGTTGTGGTAATCTGACGAATTGGGTTTTCGTTGAGATCGACCAACTCAACGTTTTGCCGATTGAAAGTCGCGTAATAATCCGTATCGACACAGATACGCTTGGTGCCGACGGGGTGAGAATCCGGGCAAAGCGCTTGTGCGGTCGCTGGGTCCTTAACGGTTTCTTTGATCTTGCGGTGTATAAATCCCGCAATTCGGCTATTGGTCTGCTCATCCATGATCGAATCGGCCACGGCGCTCAAAAAAAACGCCCCACCTTGTTGCCAACGCTGCTCTAAGATCGAGTCTAGTTCTGCATCTGACAACGCCGCGCCAGAGTCTGCCAGCGGCAGCTGTGCCAATGGGCGAATCTGTAGATCTCCAAAACCGCTGGTTAGTCCCTTCTTATGGGAATCGCGATGTTCTCGGTAATGCTGCTTGAAGCGCTGTACCCAGTCCTCGTCCAATTCCTTGTTCTTAGCTGGCACACTGAAATTGGCTGTTCGCTGAAACACCGTTAACTGACCCGCCTGCTCGGCGATGACGGGGATCGCTTGAATCGCCGATGAGCCGGTGCCAATCACGCCAACTCGTTGACCGCTGAAGTCCACGCCTTCGTGGGGCCACATGCTCGCCTGATAGCGATTACCCTTAAAATCATCTACCCCCGGTATGTCCGGCACCATCGGGACCGATAGGCAGCCCGTCGCCATGATCAAATACTGAGCGCTGGATGCCGTACCATTTTGGGTGGAGACCAACCATCGGTCGCTGGCGTCATCGTAACTCGCTGTATCGACGCGATGTTCGAATGAAATGTCTTTACGTAAATCAAAACGCTCGGCCACATGTTCGGCATAGCGCAAGATCTCCGGTTGGGTGGCGTAGCGTTCGGTCCAGTGCCATTCCTGCTCTAAGGCCTCATCGAAAGAAAACGAATAAGCCAGACTCTCAGCGTCGCAGCGCGCGCCAGGGTATCGATTCCAGTACCAAGTTCCACCAACATTATCGGCAGCCTCATACACATGCACCGACAGACCCAGCTGGCGCAATCGATACAACATATACAGGCCACCAAAGCCTGCTCCGACAATCACAACATCGTAGGTGCTATTGGGGTTCTGAACGGACTGCTTCATGATGCGTTGGGCACTGTCTGTTAAGTTGAGCGGGCACGGGAAATCTACGGGCGATTTACCAAATTTGCGACAACATACCATGAGACTCACAGCCCACCCAAAATCGGACTCTGGGCTCTCTGATGGAGAGCCCCATCACTAGGGCTGTCGTGGTAGTCGGCGCGGGTAATGCGGCGCTCTGCGCGGCGATCAGCGCAGCGCAACAAGGTGCGACGGTAACAGTGCTGGAGCGTGCTTCGGCAGCTGAATCCGGCGGCAATTCACGCTTCACCGCGGGTGCAATGCGCACGGTCTATGGCGGCGTAGAGGACTTGCTCACGCTAATGCCAGACCTTACCCCTACGGAATTGGCGAACACGGACTTCGGCCGCTATCCAAAAGAGCAGTTCTATGCCGACCTAGGACGCGTTACCCAGTACCGCTGTGATCCTGAGCTTGCCGAAACGTTGATTGAGAACAGCCTACCGACGCTCCAATGGATGCAGCAGCTTGGGGTGCGCTTCCTGCCTTTGTACGGGCGCCAATCGTTTTCCGTCGATGGTCAGGTGCGATTCTGGGGCGGGTTGACGGTAGAGGCGTGGGGCGGCGGTCATGGGCTCGTTGAGTCGCTGACTCAAAGCGCCCAATCCTTGGGGGTCGAAGTGCTATACAACGCCCGGGCAAAACAGCTGTCTCGCAACCCCGACGGCAGCCTCTGCGTAGCAGTCGAGCACCACGGCAGCTCTCTATCTCTGTCCGCCGATGCCGCAGTGCTCGCGTGCGGTGGCTTCGAATCCAACGCTGCCTGGCGCGCACGTTACTTGGGTTCAGGATGGGATCTGGCTAAAGTTCGCGGCACTCGCTTCAACACCGGCGACGGATTGCACATGGCCATAAATCTAGGCGCCGCGGTACGCGGTCACTGGAGCGGTTGTCACGCCGTGCAGTGGGATGCGAATGCCCCGGAGTACGGCGATCTGGCGGTTGGCGATGGCTTTCAAAAGCATTCCTACCCGTTCGGCATTCTGGTCAACCGCGATGGCAAGCGCTTTCTGGATGAGGGCGCTGACTTCCGCAACTATACCTATGCGCGTTACGGCGCCGAAGTGCTACAACAACCCGGACAGGTGGCTTGGCAGATATTCGACGCCCAAGCCGACATCCTACTCAGAGACGAGTATCGCATTCGGCAGGTCAGCAAAGTCAGCGCCGCTTCCCTGAGCGAGCTTGCCACAAAGATCGATGGCATGAACGAAACGCAACTGCTTGCGACCATCGGTGAGTTCAACGCGGCCATCGATGACGACATCCACTTCGACCCAACGCGCAAGGATGGGCGCTGCACAACAGGCATCTCGCCACCCAAGTCGAATTGGGCAAGAGCCATTTCCCAGGGACCTTTCACTGCCTACCAGGTAACCTGTGGCATTACCTTTACCTTCGGTGGGCTACACGTTGATGCCAATGCCCATGTGCTGGATCAGAGTGGTATGCCGATCCCGGGCTTGTACGCTGCAGGTGAGATTGTCGGTGGGCTGTTTTACTTTAACTACCCAGGCGGCACAGGGCTGACCAGCGGTGCAGTATTCGGCAAGCGCGCAGGTCTGCATGCCGCAGGTACGCCACAACACTCGGCATGAGCGACCACCCGAGTCCAGCGATCTTGATGGAAACGCAATGAACAAAACGGCGGCAAACCTTTGCTATTGTCTCAGCGCCCTGGCACTAACGCTGATATTCCCGGTCCGGGCCGACGAAGCTACAGAGCCGGTAACGATGACGAGCGTTGCGCAGAAATGGGCTCGAAGTTGCGCACTGTGCCACGTCGATGGCAACGGCGGGGCTCCTAGAATCGGGCATGCTGAGGATTGGCAACCACGACTAGCCAAGGGTCAGTCCACGCTGCTC
Source organism: Pseudomonadales bacterium (assembly GCA_051027215.1). GTDB lineage: Bacteria > Pseudomonadota > Gammaproteobacteria > Pseudomonadales > Azotimanducaceae > CALHVX01. The sequence goes on from JBPCXR010000072.1 coordinate 20,069, forward strand.
AGACACACCATCGAAGGACTCAATGCCATGCCCCCCTTGGGATACTGCATGGACTGTGAGCGCGAGGACTTCGTCGCCCTGATCGAACTTATGACCCGCAGCATCTCAGTAGACAACGTGGAGCCAAGACAATGAGCACATCGCTGTCTCGCCGCTCATTGCTCGCAAACACCGCGCTGGCGGCGTTGTTCGCCCAAGCAGGCTGCGCCACATCAACACGCCCATCGAGTGTTCCCTGGCGCAACTGGTCTGGGGCATTGATCTGCCAACCGTCCGGCAGACTAGCGCCGAGCAGCGAAGAACAGCTCGCTCAGTTTCTGTCCTCAACCTCTGGCAAAGTCAGACCGGTGGGCTCAGGACATTCGTTCGCACCCTTGGTGCCCACTGACGGCCACCTCGTTGTGCTGGATCGGCTAAGCGGTTTGATCGACGCAAACCACGACGAGATCACGGCAACATTCGGCGCTGGAACTCGGTTGTCCGATCTCGGCCCTGCGTTGGAAACCGCGAATCAGGCACTGTTCAACTTACCCGACATCGACCGCCAGACATTGGCAGGCGCAATCAGCACGGCAACCCATGGCACCGGCAGAAGCTTGGGCTGCCTGTCTGCCTACGTGACCGGTCTACGCATGGTTTCCGCAGGTGGTCAGGTCATCGACCTCAGCGCGCGTGAGCAACCGGACCTATTCTCTGCAGCCCGAGTAAGCTTGGGCGCTCTGGGAATCTTTACCAGAGTGCAGCTCCAAAATCGTCGCCCCTATCGCTTGAAGGCAATCAATGCAGTAGCGCCAATCCAGCAGACGCTGGCGAATTTCGATAGCGCTGCCGACAAACACCGGCACTTTGAGATGTTTCCGTTAGTGCACTCGGACTATGCGTTAACGCTGAGCATCGACGAAACCGATGAACCCGTTTACAACCCACCAGCAGACCCAGCCGAAGAAGCGGCATTTGCAGCAGCTATGGCCAGCTGGGCAGCCATGCCGCCAAAAGACAGACCGCCCCACATCAACGGTTTGGCAGAACAGATCGAGCCCTCAGTTAGGGTCGATGCCTCCTACCGAATTCTCAGCAACGTTAGAAATAACCGATTCAACGAAATGGAGTATTCCGTGCCTGCTAATGCTGGCGCAGACTGCCTCAGTGAAATCTTACATACGATTCGCTCCCAGGCCGTCGACGTGGTGTTCCCGCTGGAATATCGCTATGTTCGCGGTGACGACACTTGGCTTGGAATGAGCAGCGGCGACGAAGATCACGCTGCTATTTCGATTCACCGTGTTGCCGGAGAAGACTTTCGCCCTTATTTCGATCTTATCGAACCCATTTTCTGGAAATACGGTGGGCGTCCGCATTGGGGCAAAGTCCACTCCCTAGGCGCAAGCCAGCTGACTAAGCTGTATCCCCGGTTTCAAGAGTTTCTCGCCCTTCGCCGCAAGCTCGATCCAAAGGGACGCTTACTCAATGGTCATTTGCAGCAATTGTTCGGAACTTAACCAATGGTTGCCCACGAAGACCGCACCACTCCAAACTAAGGAAGGACATTTTGCGAAGACGCTCTCTATTGTTAGGCAGCGCCGCCCTGAGCGCCGCTGCTACCAGCGGCACTTTGTTGTGGTCACCTCAGGCTAGAACCGCTGCTATCTCTCACGGTCACAACGCCTACTTCTCAGCGCTAAACGAATTGCTGAAGCGCGACGGTCCAGGCCGGCCCGTCTTGATCGTGGATACTGCGCGAATGGCACACAACACCGATCAGCTGGTGGCGTCGGTTGGTTCGAAAAAAACCTATAGAGTTGTGGTTAAGTCGCTACCCAGCGTGCCGCTGTTGCAACAGGTCATGGCACGGGCAAAGACTCGAGCACTCATGGTGTTTCATCAACCGTTCATCAATACCATCGCAGAGAAAATACCGGACGCTGACATTCTGATCGGCAAACCCATGCCGGTCGCGGCCGCGCGAACCTTTTACGGAAAACTGAAGCGTGGGCGCTTTAATCCAGCGACTCAGCTGCAATGGTTGGTAGATTCTCAAGAGCGGCTACTGCAGTACCAGGCTTTGGCGAAGCAGCTGGGCATACGGCTGCGCATCAATTTCGAGATCGATGTAGGCCTGCGTCGTGGCGGGCTCGGAGAACCGGCACAGCTCTCCGCCGCGCTCGCTACCATTGAGGCCGATCCCGAGCACTTGGTGTTCGCTGGACTAATGGGCTACGAGCCTCATCTAACTGGATTACAGGCTACCCTGAAACACCCGGCGGTACAGCAAGTGCTCGCTGCCTACTGGAGTTTTCTTGAAACGGCGCAAGCTAGCGGTTATTCACCCGAAGCGCTCACCCTCAACGGCGCCGGGAGTCATACTTTAAAAATCTATGAAAAAGATCGGTTGATGAACGACCTGTCTGCCGGTTCCGGTGTCGTCAAACCCACAGATTTTGACACCCACCATCTACGCCAGCATCAACCGGCGTTGTTCATCGCCACGCCAATTTTGAAACGCTACAACAACAATCCGTTCACGGCTGAACCGTCATTGGATGCACAACGCCTGTACTACATCTACGGTGGTGCTTGGAAAGCGAACATGGTCTCACCCTCGCCAATCGGCAGTGCTATCTATGAGAGCACCAATCAAAGTCCGATCAGCACTTCCGCTGCGATAGATCTGCAGGTAGACGACTACATGTTTCTGCGCCCAACCCAAAGCGAGTTTGTCATGCTGCAATTCGGTGATTTGCTGACTGTCGACGACGGACAAATCGCCGGGTATTGGCCGGTGTTTCAGCAGACAAGCTGACAGAAGCGCACGCCGTGGCCAAACTTGGCGCTTTCGCCTACCGCGATTATCGAATTCTCTGGGCAACGATGATCACTGCATCCGTAGTGGTTTGGTTACGCATTCTTGGCACGGCCCAGTGGCTCCTTGACGAGACCGGTTCAGCTACGCTGGTGGGATTGATTGGCGTTGTCCAGTTGGTGGTACAAATTCCGGCACTGCTATGGGGTGGCACACTCGCCGACCGCGTGAATCGAAAAGTGTTAATGGCCTGGGCCAACGGTGTGACGAGCCTTGCGCTGCTGGGGCTGGCTGCGCTGAACGGGTCCGGGCTACTGTCACCGCCTATGGTCTACGCCGGGATTGCGTTAACGGCCGCATCGCAGATGCTATCCAGCCCGGCACGTTCTGCGCTAATCCCTATCGTTGTACCCGAACGTCAGCTGCTCCTCGCCGTATCCACAGACACTGCTTCACAGAACATAGCGGCCATCGCTGGACCGCTGCTATTCGCTATTGTCGCGGTCAGTTTCGGGTTAACGGCAGTGTTTCTGCTTGCCGGAACCATCTCACTACTATCGAGCGTTGCCCCTTTGCTCATCCGCGCCGAAGGGATTGCTGATGCTGACCCAGAGGCGGTTGCACAATCCACCTTGCAACAAACTCGCCAGGGGTTGCGCTACGTCGCCAGGCACCCAATTCTTCCAGGGTTATTTTTGTTGGACGCGGGTATCACCACCGCTTCTTTCTACCGAGAAATACTTCCAGTACTGGCGCTAGGACTTTTTGCCGGAGGCGCAAGTGCAACAGGAATGCTTGGTGCAGCCAACTCCGCTGGTGCCATTGGTGGTGCATTCCTAGCATTGCTTTTCGTTCGCTACCGCGCCAAAGGAATGTTGGTGCTCTACGCTTCCTTCGCCTACGGCATTATTTTGTTTGGCTTTGGCACGGCCAACAGCTTGTGGCTCGGGGTGATCATGATCGCAGCGCTTGGCGCTGCAGACGCTGTCACCGTCGCAGTGCGTCAAACGACGGTAATGTTAACCACCCCTGATCAGATGCGCGGTCGCGCCTTTGCCCTGATGATCTTGGCAGCACAGACGGCTAACAACGTCGGGACCATTTGGGTCGGCGCCTGGGCCGGCGCTATCGGCGCTGGAAATACCATGGTGCTTGGAGGCGTGATCTCTGTTCTGGCCACCTGCGCCATCTGGCGCTGGTGGCGACCCATTCGGGAGTTTCGCTCCAATGAATCCGATGGGCCAGACGATGCCGACGCAGCAAGACAGTGATACAACTGCCAGGTCACCAACGTAGAATTTGCGAAGTCTCAATTAGTCCACTGACACCTACCACGCCAAGACTCCATCATGAAGATAGAAACGCTATTGCCCTTGGGCAAACTGGATCCTGGGTTAGCTCGACCTGACGCGCCATTGGATCTGTCTGGAATCGGTGCAGATGCCAAGCTCGTAGATGAGCTCGGCTACAACACGTTACTCATGGAAGAAACCAAGGACGACCTGTTTCAAGTGTTGGCTCTGGCCGCCACAAACTCCCAACGCGTGCATTTAGGCACATCTGTAGCGATTGCCTTTGCCCGCAGTCCCTACGTCACCGCTATGTCTGCCTGGACGACAGCAAAACTCTCTAACGGACGCTTTGAATTAGGGCTCGGTTCCCAGGTGCGGGGCCACATTCGCCGCCGCTTCGGCCTCGATTGGCATCCACCAGGCCCATGGATGCGCGACTACGTTCGGGCAGTTCGAGCGATCTGGCACAGCTGGCAAAACGAAACAGCCATCGATTTTGCATCCGACCACTACAAACTGAACTTGTCAGTACCACTGTTCACGCCAGCGCCAATCGATCATCCGGATATTCCTATACAAGTGGCTGCAGTCAATTCGTACATGATTGCCGTTGCTGCAGAAGTTGCTGATGGCGTGCGCCTCCATCCGGTGTGCTCTGCGCCTTACATCCAGGATGTGGTCTTACCCATCGTGAGCACAACCCGCTCAGTCAAGGGCTCATTCGAGGTCTGTCTCAAGCCACTGATCGCTACTGGTCCAGACCAGCAAACGCTACTGCAGCGCCGGGAAGTCGCGCGATCACGTTTAGCGTTCTACGTCAGCACGCCCGCTTACCGAGGCGCTTTTGATCGCTATGGATTAAGTGACCTTGCTGATGAACTGGCTAGACTGTCCAAGGCGCAACGCTGGGACGCGATGGCTAAGCTAATCGATGATCGGATCCTGGACCAATGGGTGGTTTCTGCACCCTACGAGCAACTCGCCGACAGGGTACTCGAGCGCTTTGCCGGACTCATTGACCGAGTGGAGCTGAGCATTCCGGTGACCAGTCCGGCGGAACGCGAGCAACTGCAAGACATAGTGACGCAGATCCGTACCAGCGCCTGATCAGTAAACTTCCAGCATGCAGCGCCCAGTGGTTTTGCGCTGTTTGCCGACGGCTCTCAAGTAGCCATCTGCCAATCCGTGCTCGTCTAACACGTCAAACAGACCCAACTCCATACCCGCCAGGCCGCAGACGTAAATCAATGTGCTGGGTTTGCTGAGTAGCGGAGCGAAATCATCGATCTGCCGCTGCAGAACGCCTGCCACGTAAAGCGGATCTGCTTCACGGCTAATGGCAGTGTGATAGCGAAAGTTGGGGTGCTGCGCCGCAAGCTCGACAAACAATTCATCGTAGAGCAGATCCGTGGTGTATGGCGTACCCATCACTAAATCAATACGCCGTTTTGTGGGGCCGTTTGCTCCAGTCAGCAGCTCCATAATCATGCCGCGAAAGGGCGCAATGCCGGTGCCAGTGGCCAAAAACAGATAGTCATGCTCACCCGTTGACTCTGGCAATAGGAAGCGCTTGCCCTGTGGACCCGTGAGAAGAACTGGATCGCCTTCTCGCAAATCGCAAAGATAGTTACTGCAAACACCCAAAAACAGCGAATGATCATGCACATCATGCTGTGCGTTTTGGGGCTTAAACTCGTCGATCACTCGTTTCGGCGTAGTGGATAGGTGCAAGCCCTCGCCATCCTCGCCCCAAGTCGGACAGGCGATGGAGTACAGCCGAACCTTGTGCGGCTTACCATCTTCGTCGGTGCCAGGCGGCAGCACACCGAAAGACTGGCCGGCCCGAAATTGTCCTGCCAACGGCGTGCCAGAGACATCAATCACCGTGTGTCTAACGAAGCTCGCGGACTTGCCTTTCGTACAAAGGTCGTTAGCAACGATGGTGCCTGTGACCGGCGCTTTCGGGCGCACTAGGTTCATCTGCGCCGTTGCAAGCTTCGGTTGCTCTTCCATCTCCCGGTTCCTAAAGTCAGCTTCTACGCTAAGGTAGTCAGCTGTGCCGCTGTTCGCGTAGCCCAGATTACGCCACCTACACAACGGTGCAAGCCGGCGGCCACCAGGCAAGCAGGACGACTGGTGTAAACTACGGCTATGAACAAACCGCAAACCGTCGCCGCTGTGAATCCAAACCCGAAGCTGAGCGTTCTCGACCTGTCCCCCATCATCGAGGGGGGCTCTGCCCGAGCCGCGCTGCATAACAGTCGAGACCTGGCCAGGCACGTCGAAGGCTTGGGCTACCAGCGTTTCTGGATGGCCGAGCACCACAACATGGCAGGCATTGCCAGCTCCGCCACTGCGGTTGCCTTAGGATTTGTCGCAGAGGGCACTGAACGCATACGCATCGGTGCTGGAGGCGTAATGCTGCCTAACCACGCGCCCTTAGTGATTGCCGAGCAGTTTGGTACGCTGGCTGCGTTGTATCCGGGAAGAATCGATCTGGGCCTGGGTCGAGCCCCAGGAACGGATCCACTCACGGCCCAGGCGCTGCGCCGCAATCTGCACAGCGATCCGGACGCCTTCCCCCAAGATGTGCTAGAACTGATGGCGTTCCTGGGTCAGCCGAAACCCGGTCAACGGGTCCAGGCAGTTCCCGGCGCAGGCAGCGAAGTGCCGATCTGGATCCTAGGATCGAGCTTGTTTGGTGCCCAATTGGCCGCCGCGCTGGGCTTACCCTATGCCTTTGCATCCCATTTCGCTCCTGCAGCAATGGATCAAGCCTTGCAGCTATACCGTGAGAACTTCAAGCCTTCCAAAGCCTTGCAACAACCGTATGTGATGCTTGGCTTCAACGTCTGCGCAGCAGACAACGAAGCCGAGGCCAAGTTGCTGCGTAGCTCATCACTGCAAGCTGTGATGCGCTTGCGCCAGGGCATGCCCGGACCGCTACCACCACCCATCGCCGACTTCGAGCAAACGCTCAGCCCTAGCGATAGAGCACTGGTCGATCAGTTTACCCAGTGTTCCGCGGTGGGAACACCCAGCGACGTCGCCGCCGGTGTCTGCGCTTTTGCAGAACGTACCGGTGCAGATGAGCTCATGATTGTCAGCCAAATATTCGAACACGAGGCCCGGCTGCGCTCCTATGGATTGCTAACCAGCGCCCTGCAGCAGCTGCAACCCAGCGAAAGTCAGCAGTCCGCTTGAGGTTCCCAATTTAGTCGGCGAGCTCGGTTAGGCCGCCAGGCGTCCACCGATTGCTTCGACCTGTTCAACGTAGGAATCTAGCGTACGCTTGACACTATCAAGGTCCGCTGGCTCGACGCGCAAGATCATTCGCTCTACTGCCAAGGACTCATAGACCTCGTACGCCTGCGGATCTGGCGTCGCACCGGAAACGGAGATCTCCGGCTTTGCTCGACCCGCCTCAGCCGCCATGGCGTTGAGTCGCGGCACCATCTCCACAAACTCCGCCATCGGTGTCACGCGACCTTCTAGCCCAGGGGCGATTTCGGGCACGACAACAGGCAACCAACCGTCGCCGTAGCGAACCACGCGTTTCAAGATGCCGGGGCCAGCGCCTGCCACTAAAATCGGTGGATGTGGGCTGCGGCTGGGCTTAGGCCATTGATAGACCGGATCGAAATCCACCAGGCGGCCGTGATACTCAGGCATCTCTTCGGTCCACAGAAGCTTCATTGCCTCGACGCGCTCCCGCATCAAGCGGAAACGGCTGCTGGGATCGGTCCCATGATTGCTCATCTCCTCTTCGTTCCAGCCCGCACCAATACCAAACAGAAAGCGGCCATTGGCAAGATGATCTAGGCTGGCAACGGCCTTAGCGCAATTGATCGGGTCACGCTGGATCACTAGACAGATCGCCATACCCAACTTAATACGGTCGGTAACCATCGCCGCTGCGGTGAGCGAAACAAAAGGATCGAGCATGGACGCATAGTGCTTCGGATCGAACCCCTCGAACGGAGGCGGCGCGGCAACGGGTATGTGCGAGTGCTCAGAAACCCAAAACGAGCCAAAGCCCCTAGCCTCAACCTCCCTGGCGACCTCGGCGGGGCCGGCGCTATGCGCCGTGGTGAACATACCAATTCCAAATTCCATGCGCGTCGTTCCTCTGCAATGGCTGTGTGCCGGGTGCTTATCTGCTCTTCTTTGGCATACAGTCTGACCACTCGGTGCCGAGATTCCAATCCGTCAGATACATCGCCTACGATTCGGTCGAATCGTCGTGGTCTTTCGACTTGAATCGGGGATCGGCTCGACGCTTATCGGTCAGCTCAGAATTGATGCGGTCGAGGCCCTGGTTCAGATTGCCGCCGATTTTCTGGACCAGCGGACTTTTTTGCGCTTGCGAAAATGTCCGATCTTTTAGTGGCGACAGTAACTCGTCGGCGGTACCTTTCTCGGAACGCAGGCCGAACAAATTAATCCAGCGTTCTGTGCGTCGCCCCCATAGCAACAGCCGCCGGAATTGCCTATCTGGCTGGGTGCCACCAGTCAGCACTCCAACTAGCACGGCAATGAGGGCCAATGGGCTCAACAGGACATCGCGTAAGCCGTCGGTGAGCAACTTCAACTGAAAAACCAATAATGTCCACAACAGCTGTGCGCGAGTGGTGTGGCGCTCCGTCGAGTTATCGTCAGGCTGTGGCTCTGTCATCGTTCTAGTGTACGCCTATTCAAGCCCAGCATTGGCTTGGCTTAGGCGTTCTGCAACACTGCGACAATGGATGTTCCGCTTGGGTAAACGCTACGACCAGTTGGTTCGGGGATTTGCTGGATCCGCTCTAAGTAAATGGCCCTTGGTACGTTTGGTGACCGTTGTTGACCGCTGTCTATTGCGTCTTTCCCATGGCCGCTGGTGCAGCGCGATCGGCTCGCAGATCGGTCGGCATACCCTGCTGCTGACCTGTCGTGGAGCTCAGTCGGGGCAGCTGCGCCAAGTTCCGCTGTTGTTCGCCAGGGATGAAGCCAACATCGTACTGCTCGCATCACGGGCTGGAACAGATCGGCATCCGCATTGGTACTACAATCTGATTGCGCACTCGGATTGCCAAGTAACCATCGCGGGTCGAACAAGCGCCTACATTGCTCAGGAAGTCACAGAAACTGAACGAACGCGGCTCTGGCAGTTGGCCCTGCAGATCAATCCCGCGTACGACGCCTACGCCGAACTCACGAACCGAGTAATCCCCGTGCTACAACTTCGGCCCACGGACTAGCCCGCTGTGAGCACCGAGTTGAACTCCAGAATATGTGCAATCACCGGGCCAACCCGGGGCATCGGCCGCGAAACTGCCCAACAGCTATCGGCGTTGGGCTATCACCTGCTGCTACTTTGTCGAGACCCTGCACAAGGTCAAGTATTGCGCTCACAGCTCCCGGGCAGCAGCGACGTGCTCTACTGCGACCTTGGTGAGGCCAAGAGCGTAGTGCAGGCCGCGCAGCAGATTAAGTCAAATCACAAGAACCTGAACGTCCTAATTAACAATGCCGGGATTCTCGAAACCCGAAGACGCTTCATTGCCGGTACTGGCGCCATGATGGCTATCAATCACCTAGGGCACTTCCTGCTTACCCAGCGGCTCTTACCTCTACTGCTCCAGACCGAGGACAGCAGAATCATCGTTACCTCATCCAGCGCCCACCGTCTTGGGCGCCTCAGCACAGCGGACCCGTTGTGCCGCCATCAACCTGCGGCAGGACTGATGGCCTATGGCCGTTCAAAGCTGGCAAATCTGCTCTTCGCCCTAAGCCTGGCCAAGCGCCTGGAAGGCAGCAACACGGTCTGCAATGCCTTGCACCCGGGGGTCGTGCTCAGCAATCTCATGCTTGCCTCCGGTGGCTGGATCGGGAGCTTGTCTGGGCTAATCAAACCCTTTGTCATGAGTGCCGCGGATGGGGCTGCAACCAGCGTCTATCTAGCGAGCGATCCAACCGCTGGAAAACTGCATGGTCAGTACCTGGATCAGCAACAGCGCATAGTCAGCCCATCTCGGCGAGCAAAGGATAGGCAACTGCAGAACGCGCTGTGGAACGCCAGTGAAAGAGCCTTAGCGGCTTACCTCACAGATCAATAGCTGGTCGTATATTTCAACGAGCGCCAGCAATTTTTGCTTTCACGCCACCACCTCCCACGGCTCGGTACTGAGACGCTTCTTCTTCGTCCAACAGGCGCATCAGAAACGCGCCAAACAGCATTTCTTCCCAGGACTGCTCACCCCAGGTAACTTCGATGTTCGGGTCTGGATTAGCAGGGTTCTGAGCAGAATTGTCCCACCAGTTCGTCTGCACGATCTTGGTACCCGCGGGCATAAATTTCGGCTCTTCGAATTCGTATGTGGTTTGCCAATTGAAATCGTAGTTTGGCACCGACAGCAAGACTTCTTCTGAACCGTCCGGGTAGAACGCCCGAAACTCTGCAGCCTTACCCCTAAAGTGGGCATGGGGTAGCAAGTTGTAGACCACGGCATCTTTGGGTAGTACGTACTCTTCTGTCTCTGCATGGGACTTGGTGTTCGGCGGTATGCGAATTTGCCCGTTGGCAATGAACTTAGAGAACACTTGCTGTTCCGGGGGCTCATCGTAGAACCACAGCCCCATCTTCGATTCATCTACCGTTGCCTTACCATTAGTCGTGTAGTGCACCTGAAATTCTAGGGTTGCGTTGGCAGGCAAAAACACGCCCGTATTCTCAGGAAACGCCTGATTGGTAATGCCGGGTGCATAACCGCGCAAACCACCCGTGTGCTTCATACGACCCTTATACTGGCCCTCGGTAATGATATCGCCAAACGCCGTAATCACGTGGTGAAGCACGGCTCGATCACCGGGCAATATCTCTGCGGCCTGAACCCAAACGTCGCGACCGATCGGATTTTCGACATAGTGGTACTTGTAGTCGACCACGCCAGTTGCCGGAATTTCCGCCGCGGGTATATCGACTACAAAATGCGGCTTGCCTAAGCTGCGCTCCGCATCCCACTGAGTGTATTGAATGCTCGCGACAGCCAGCGCGTCTTCCCCCTCACCCCGAGGTGCACCCGCCTCAATCCAGTGCACCAGGGTTTGAATCTGCTGCGTTGATAGCGATCGATCGTTGCTGAAGTGACCATAAGCGGGATCAGCATGCCAAGGCGGCATTCGTTGGGTGCGCAGAACTTCACGAATCATCGGCGCGAACCCGCGGATCATTGTGTAGTTGGACATCGCCCAAGGCCCGATGCCGCCCTCACGGTGACAAGACACGCAATTGTTTAACAAGATAGGCGCAATATCCGTTGCATAGGAAATATTGGCATATGTTGCTTGGGCTTGGCGTTGGGGAAAAGCCAGATCACAACCGGCAACTTCGGTAACCGCGTGGGCAACTTGTTCCCCCGCCAGCATGCTGTCGAGTGCCAATTTCACATGCTCTTGCTTGCGCTGCTTCTTCTTGGCCTGGCCCTGGGCAATAGCATCCAACGCACCCCGGTATTCCACCTGCCAGTTCTTCGGGTTGAGTACGTAGACTTCCCCTGCTTGGGACAAATTCAAGGATTCACCGATGAGCTGAGCACTGTCCATAAGCACTGGGATGCCTGTACCAGCGGCAACAGTCTGCCCGGCAATCTCGGCACGATCGGAGTCCAGATCCGAGTTCAGCATAAAGAACGCTACATCGCGCTCGGCAAAGTGCTTTTGTAAAGCCCTGAGCCTCGGCAAACTGGCTTGAACCGCCTGACAGTGGTTGCTCTGCGCCATGATCACTACCGCAGCGGCATCGTCATAGTAATAAAGTTCGTGGGATTTTCCGGTATGGTCGAGCAATCGAAAGTTTTCGACCCGATCTTTGGGCTGCAAAGCCCCAGCGACTGAAGGCAACATAAGCGCAAGCACGGCAACAGACGTGAGCGTTCGAATCATGGCTTTCTCCAGGACATCGGGGCTCTAGGCGAGAATGCTGCCGAAGGTAGCAAAAGTCGCAGCAGATTGCGAAACTTGGGTTTCGATTGCTTCCACTATGTCCGTAGTGGTCAGGGTCGTGATTCGGAATTCGCCGAAATAGCAAAAGGGAGAGGCACAATGATCAGGGGCATGCATCACGTCGCGGTTTCGACCCCCAACTTAGAACGTACTGTCACCTTCTACCGGGACGTCATTGGCGCCGAAGTGGTTTACGAAGGCGGCTGGGAGGCGGGTTCGGAAGTCATCGACACCATTGTTGGGCTAAGCGGGTCCCACGCCAAGCAGGCGATGCTCAAGCTCGGCAATGCCTATCTGGAGTTTTTCGAGTATGTCACGCCACCGGGAAATCCCATAGATCCGAACTACGGCGTAAACCACCATGGCTATACTCACTTCTGCCTCGATGTGAAAGACATCGACATCGAATACGAGCGATTGAAGGCTGCAGGAGTGCGCTTCAACTGCCCGCCTCCAAAATTCGAAGGTGGCAAGCTGCGCGCGACTTATGGTCGCGATCCAGACGGCAACGTCATCGAGATTCAAGAAATCTTAGACCCAGAGCACGACTTCGCCCTCGAACGCACCGAGTTCCGAGGATCCGGCAGTTGAGCTGTCATAGCCGCACAGCACGACCCGGACCTGCACAATGAAAATCATCATCGTCGGCGCTGGTATCGGCGGCACGGCACTCGCGCTCGCGCTGCAGAAGCTCGACATAGATCACGTTCTGTTGGAACAGGCCCAGGCCTTCGCCGAAGTTGGAGCGGGTATACAGCTCTCTCCAAACGGCGTTGCCGTGCTTGAACTGCTGGGCTTGGGAGAATCGCTTGCCCAGTTCTGTACGGAACCGGACTTTCACAAATACAGTGTCTGGGATACTGGCGAGACCATCCTACGCACGCCGCTCATGCCGAAGGTTCGGCAATCCTACGGATTCGCCTACTACCATGCGCATAGGGCCGATCTTATTGCTGCACTAAGCGATTCTCTTAGCTCGGCAAACTTGCGCCTGAATACGAAAGTGACTGCAATCGGGCAAGACGCAACCCAAGTATGGGCAAGCTGCGCTGATGGTGAACGCATCGTTGGCGATGTGTTGATTGGCGCGGACGGCATTCACTCCATGGTTCGCGAACAAGTCTTTAAACCGGATCCACCAAGAGCATCAGGCTATGTCACCTGGCGGGGAGTGGTCGACACTGAGGCCATCGCGGATCTTGGCATTCCAGTTTCGGCCTATGTCGATATGGGTCCCCGCTTGTCGTTTGTGTATTACTACGTTTCTGGCGGCAAGCGCCTGAACTGGCTGGCGCTTGGGCAGACTAACGATCGCAAACGTGAATCTTGGTCACAAACCGCGAGCAAAGAGGAGATCATGACAGCCTTCGACGGTTGGTATGAACGACCCAGGCAGCTCATTGAAGCCACTGAGCAGACATTTGTCACTGCGCTGTATGATCGCACGCCGCTGGACCGCTGGGTCGACGGCCGCATTGCGATCATGGGCGATGCAGCCCATGCCATGCTGCCCTACCACGCCCAGGGTGCCGTGCAGTCCTTGGAAGACGCTTGGGTGCTTGCGCGCACCCTTGAACAAAAACAGGCCGATGCTACGACTGCGCTAAAACGTTTCGAAACTTTGCGCCGGGATCGCGCAAATCTTATGGTCCAGCAATCACGCAATGCCGAGCGTTGGTACCATCTGGACAACCCAGAAGACGTCGCCGCACGCAACGATCGCTTTAGAAAAACCGACCAGCGCCTAGATGGCGGCTTCTCTCCACAACAACACTGGCTCTACAGCTACGATGCTGAGCGTGCAGCATTGGGCACCGATCACGAGTGGCAGGCGCTACCTGCATGGTCATAAGAACGCCAAGCTCGCGCTGTAGCATGCACACAAAGCATAGGCAATCATGACGTTCGAACTGCAACCTGAGTCCGCGGCCGGTGAAAGGCTGATACATGCCGCACAGCAGCTTGTGCCGACATTCGCCGATCGTGCGAGCGCAGCAGACGCTAGCAACCAAGTGTGTCGGGCGAATTTTTACGACCTAGTCGCAAGCAGGATCACCAGCGCGTTCGTTCCCGAAGACTTAGGCGGCTTAGGCTTACGTTCCATCTACGATTGGATCGCATTAATCACCACCCTGGCGCGGGGCGATGCATCAACAGCAATCGCGATCAACATGCACTTGGGCGTAAGCCGCGGCATGGTCATGGCGTACGAGCAAGCCGCTCCAGGCTCCAAGGGGCAGCAAAGCCTCGAGCCGCAGCTGCGGCAGTTGGTCAGCGGCGAGATGCTGATCTGCGCTACCGCCACCGAAACCGGCACCGACAATCTCCACCCCCTCACGGAAGCCGTTCGCAGCGCTGATGGCTGGAACATCTCCGGTCGAAAAATTTTCGTGACCCTATCTCCCATAGCAACTCATCTGGGCATGAATCTGCGAATGCGCGACGAAACTGGAGATCATTTAGTAAGCACCATGGTGCCCATACAGGTCGATGGGCTGCAGCCCCAAGACGATTGGGACGCACTGGGTATGCGCAGTTCTGGCAGTCAGTCAGTGGTATTCGACCAGGTGCAGGTACCGCTGGCTAGCATTCGCAAGATTGGCCCCTGGGGCCAATGGAGCGTGCCCATGCTAATGAATCGAGCCCTGGCAAATTTGCCACTGGTCGGTGCTTTTCTCGGTATCGCTGAGGCGGCTCATAGCCTGGCGCTTGCCCAGCTTGCCAAGCAGAAACGTCTCGGTGCGCCAGCGCACAGCCATGCAGGGGTTCAACACCTGGTCGGTGAGATCGATATCGAGCTGGCAAAGTGTCAGGCCACTCTCGGCGCAGCAGCCCGGAGCATGGATCGGTTTATGGCCGACCACGCTACTCGCAAGCCAACCATCGAAGCGGCACATCACTTGATGCGAGACTACCAAGCGGCAAAATGGGTGGTGAATCGCGGGGCCATAGACATAGTCAGCAAGGCTATGGATCTGTTCGGTGGCGCTGGTTATACCAATCGCCATCCCTTAGCCAGACTCTATCGAGACGTACGGGCCGGACCCTTCATGCAGCCGTTTGCACCCACCGAAGCTCGGCAATACGTCGGCCAGGTCGCGTTGCGACAGTGGCCAGAACAGTGACCCGCTACCGGCTTAGCGTTCCGATAAACTGCGCGAGCACTTCATTAAAGGCATCTGGCAGCTCGAAATAGCTACTGTGCCCTGCATCTCCAAGATTCACGAACTGCGCACCGGGCAACGAATCGGCGAGAGCTCCCAAATAGCCTGGTGGAAACAACTTATCGTGATTGGCACTGATGAACAAGGTTGGAACATCGTAAGAAGACAGCTCCGCGGTGTCTTGGGATAGGCCTGCTGCGGCAATGCTCCGCGGAATGACGGCTGGATCGATGTCATTGAAGCTGCTGATTTGACTATAGAGAATCGCGCCGGCGAGATTTTTTCTGGGAAAGTCGTCGGCCAATGCGCCGCTACCGAATCGTCCCGGCGGCGCAGATACGAACTCTGCAACCGCTTTCGGATCCGCCTCTGCATGCTCGCTGACGAACACACCTGGCGTATGACTCATTACTAATCCCTGTACCCGTTGCGGGTGCAGGAGCGCCATCTGACTACCGGTCCAGCCACCCATGGACTGACAGACGAAGACAGCGCGAGGCACCTCTGCGGCATCCATCACCGCGATTACATCATCGGGAAACAGACGTGGATCGAATTGCGCAGCGCTACAGCGCGAACGTCCAAAGTAGCGATGGTCAAAGGTGACGATCCGGTGTTGGCCTGCGAATCGCGCCAACTGATTGAACCAGATGGCGGCATTACCCCCCATGCCATGAGCGAATACAATGGGCTGCTGCCCCTCTCCATGAGTCTCGTAATAGATCTCGGTACCATGGCTGGTAACGTAGGGCATGGTGCTACTCCAACAGTTTCGCTCGCTTAGTCGCACAAGCGTGGGCGCGCAACACCTTCGATGCTAGCATGTTTGCGCATGAACGGATCCGCTAGCAACCGCATCGCAACCGCCCTAGGCTCGCTGCCCAGAGCTGACTTTCTGCGTGACTATTGGCAACAGAAACCCTTGCTGGTCCGTGCATCTCTTGCCGATTATGAATCCCCCATCAGTGCGGACGAGCTGGCAGGGCTTGCTTGTGAGCCAGAGATCGAGTCCCGAATCATTCAGCAATCCGCGAACACCCAGCACTGGACGCTGGAACATGGACCGTTCGTCGAACAACGCTTTCGCGAACTACCCGAGCGCGACTGGACGCTGCTCATCCAGGCAATCGAGCTGTGGGTGCCGGAAATACGAAAACTGCGCCAGCGTTTTGACTTTTTGCCGAGTTGGCGCTTTGAAGACATCATGGCGAGCTTCGCGATGCCGGGAGGCAGCGTGGGTCCGCACTTCGATCAATACGATGTGTTTCTGGTGCAAGTCGAAGGCCAACGACTGTGGCAAATCGGCGAACCTTGCGAACCGCAAACGGCACCACTCATCAATTCTGACCTGAAGATCCTTGCGGACTTTGCCGCTACTGAGCAATGGCTTTTAAATCCCGGCGACGTGCTCTACCTGCCGCCGCTAATCAGCCATTGGGGGCTCGCGAAGTCGCCCTGCGTAACTTTTTCTGTCGGCTTTCGCGCACCCAGCGTCGCCGACATGCTGGGCGACCTGGCCACGGAGCTGCTGAGCCAGGACCATCAGGCGTACTATAGCGATCCGCCGCTGACGCCGGAGATGGCCACTGAGGCCATTCACCCAGCATTTATCACACAGGCGAAAGCTCTGCTGCACAACGCACTTGAAGACGACGCGCTGCTAGAAGATTGGTTCGCCCGCTACATGACCGGTCCTAAATACCCGGGGCGGGAAGCAATCACCGGCGAGCTGCGCCAGGCCAGCGTAAACGGCCGCGTGTATCGCAACGGTGAACCCCAAGACTCGAGCTAAGCGTTATGCCGGCTCTGCCAAGAACACCGGAATTTTTCGAGTAGTCTTGGCCTGATACTCATCATACGGTGGAAATGCCGCCGCGCTTGCCTGCCACAGACGAGAACGCTCGGCATCATCCAACACTTCGCGCGCACGCATGCTGAAGACCTGGGTCTGGTCTCGAATCTCAACGTCTGGATTGGCACGCAGGTTGTATACCCAAACAGGATTCTTCGGCTGTCCACCCATGGATCCGACCAGCACGTAGCTGTCTTCCACCTTTACCCGCATCAGCGGGATCTTGCGGATAGCACCAGTCTGGTTACCCTTGTGAGTGACAAGAATGCAAGGCATTCCGGTATCCAGCAGAGTGGTGCCCTCTGTCCCGCCGCTACTCTCGTAGAGTTCAACCTGCTCGCGCACCCAATCTAACGCGGGCGGTATATATTCTTCAGCCATGGCTACTCTCGCTTCAGTGGGCCTACATGAGACCATATTTGCGCACTTCCGCGCGACCCACCACCATGTGGTGCACCTCATCGGGGCCGTCAGCTAGCCGCAAGGTACGTTGACCCACGTACATATCGGCTAATGGCGTCCAGTTCGAAACGCCCGTTGCACCATGCATTTGAATCGCCTGATCAATGATCTGGCACACTTTTTCCGGAACCATGGCTTTGACCGCGCTAACGTATACACGCGCTTCTTTATTGCCGAGCACGTCCATGGCTTTAGCAGCGCGCAGCACCATCAGACGGCAAGCGTCGATCTCAATCCGCGCCCGGGACACCACCTCGATGTTCTTGCCCAGCTGAATGATCGGCCGACCAAAGGCTTCACGGGTGCCCGCGCGTTTGATCATCAATTCCAGCGCCTTTTCTGCCGCACCAATGCTACGCATACAGTGATGAATACGTCCTGGACCAAGTCGTAGCTGGGAAATTTCGAAACCACGTCCTTCGCCGAGAAGGATGTTCTCTTTAGGCACACGAACGTTGTCGAACTTTATATGCATGTGCCCGTGAGGAGCGTCGTCTTTGCCAAAAACGTGCATCGGACCGAGTATGTCGACCCCGGGGGTATCAATGGGCACAAGAATTTGCGACTGCTGCTTGTGCGGAGGCGCATCAGGGCTGGTCTTCACCATGGTAATCATGATCTTACAGCGTGGGTCACCGGCGCCAGATATGTAGTACTTCTCGCCATTAATCACCCACTCATCACCTTCCAACCTCGCCTCAGTGCTGATGTTGCGAGCGTCGGACGACGGCAGGCCCGGTTCGGTCATGGCAAATGCTGAGCGAATCTCACCTTCAAGCAATGGCTTTAGCCACTGCTCCTTTTGCGCCGGCGTGCCAACTCGTTCGAGGACTTCCATGTTGCCGGTATCGGGCGCGCTACAGTTTAGCGTCTCTGATGCCAACGGAGTTTTACCCAACTCAGCCGCAATATAGGCGTAGTCAAGGTTCTTCAAGCCTTCGCCGGTATCAGCATCGGGAAGAAAAAAGTTCCACAACCCGCTTTTCTTGGCTTTGGCCTTAGCGCCATCAAGCAACTCCAGCTGCCGTGGATGCCAGGTCCAACGACCTTCCTTCTCGGCTTCTAGCGCATCGAATTCCTCTAAAATGGGTTCAACATTCTCGACAATGTGCTTTTTAACCCCGTCTAGCAGAGGTTCGGCCTCCTCAGACATGGTTAAAGTCAAGAGGTCTTCTTCTAAGGTATTGGTCGCCATTGCCGTATGCCCTTCCCGGTTGCTGTAATTTTCCATAAGATTCTAGCGCAGATGCTGCGCCAACAGCCATAGGACGGCCTTGAGCCCATCTACGCAATCAGGGTTTTCCACAGTCGAGCTACTGACCATTGCAGGTGTTGGAACATTGACTGCTTCAGTGTACTGGCGCTATACACCATTTATTGAACGAAGGCGCGGTACTATGACGGCAAAATCGGCGCGAGCCAGTGTGTTTCTTTTCGTAGGCCTTGCCCTAACGGGGTGCGCGACCCCGCTAGCTAAAGGCTCTCATTGCACGGTAGAACCCGGTTATCTAGACGATGAGTTCACCTACGCCTGGCTTTCATCCAAGGCGATTAAGCTGAGTGACGAGACGGGCTACATAAGCCCGGTCATGTTGGCCCAGCTGGAACAGGCAGTCGTTAACGAGCTGACGACCAAAGGATTCGAAAGGGCCGCTACTGAAGCGGATGCAGCAGAGCTGAAAGTCGATGTATCCCTAAACATTCGCCGAGAGCTGAACGCGATCTCCGTATCGGACTCTCCCTGTACCTACGGGGATTGTTGGGAGCGGGTCGATATGGGCGCCAACACCCGCATGGACATTCGCACCATCGGGTTTCTCAGCGTTGATGTTTTTCACCAGGACAAACCCATCTGGCGCGGTTGGGTTGAACGGCCGCTCTACCCGAAAGATCGAGACAACGCCGGTGAGGTCATCAGCCTGGCCGTGCCAGCGCTGTTCGAATCGTTTCCACCTTAAAACCGCCTACTCCTCCGGCAGGTCGTTCACCACCACCACGTCGCAGGCAATCATGCGCAAAGTGGCAAGCACGGTTGAACCGAGCATTCGATCCAAGCCCTGACGACTATGGTGACCCATCACCACCATTGAAGCGCCGAGTTCGATGGCCAGCTCGCTGATTTGCTCTGCTGGTTTACCGCTGCGCACATAACGATCGTCAGCCACTATGCCGAACTCCCCTGAGAGACGCTCTAGCCGCTCTGCGGCGTTCACCAGAGCATTGTCTTCATAGTCCACCTGACCTGCCCCAACGGGAACGAGATCGTACTCACCTAAAATGCCCCGCAGCGGCTGAACAACGAACACACTGCTGAGTCGCGCGCCAGTGGCATCTGCTAAGCGTTTCGCCGCATCCAGTACCGGCACGGAGTGCTCAGTTAAATCGATCGCCGCTAGAATGGTACCCTGACCCACCGAATGCTATGCCTCTGACCACGCCTCGCCATGCTGCACGAACTCGAGCCCAGGAACTCTAAGTAACATCCACTAGGCTAATGGCGGACGCTCCTTAGGGCGGAAGATCGGCAAGCTCCAGCAGTTCCGAAAGGTTGGTGATGTTGAAGTCAGCGGGCACCGTTGGCTTGCCGCTCTGCAGGGGTGCCTCCAGGCCCTCTGCGCTGATTAGCACCGTCTTCATGCCCATCGAAGAAGCGCCAAGCACATCGTGCTCTGGTGAGTCGCCAACAAATAACACATCCTCAGCTGCCAAGCCGGATTTGCCCAAGCTGTACTCGAAAAAGGCGGAATGCGGCTTACACGACTGCGCCTCTTCAGAACTGCTCCAATGGTGCAAGTAGTCCTGCAACTGCTCACGTTCGATGAGTGGATGCAGCATGTCATCGTCGATGTTCGAAACGATGGACAGGTAAAGGCCTTTCGACCGTAATTCTGCGAGCGTATTGCGACAGTCTGCCCTCAGCTCTAAAGCGCCTAGCACTGCCTCGTGCTGCGCGTGCCTATACCACTCATAGATACTTGGATCGAATGCACAGCCCAGCAAGGTGCTGAACTGCACAAAAGTATCTCGAAACAGGTCGGCGTGTAGGTAGTAATCGAGGGCACCGTACTGCTTACCTACCTGAGCGCTCGCCTGTCTGTAGGCGCGACCAATATCAGGCAGCGACACCTGCACACCCAGCTGCTGTACCGCTTTGAGCAGCAACGGTCCAGTAGACTTAGCCATCCCGCTGTAGCTAAACAGCGTACCGCCGAGATCGAAAAATACCCCTTGAATCGCCATCTACAGGCTCACGCTTGGCCAACGAAGCATCAGAAGCATCCCTAGATTCGTACCGACGAACCCGCCTGATCGGTGTGGCCATCAACATCGAAGGTCATCATTACCAAATCCCTCGAGACACCGTTACGGTCTTCCACAAAGTCCGCCAACAAAGCCTCGGGCACAAAGCCCAACTTGCGAAACGCCGCTTGGGCACCATGTTGCTCTGTGGTCATACGCGCCATGAGCTTTTTCAATGCCAGACCACGGGCCAGATCGAATATCCGCGAGGTCAGAATCCGACCAAGACCTCGGGCACGAAAATCCGGCGCTACGTTGACCCGAATCTCCCCCACTCTACGGGTCCAAGGCGCTGGATTGCGCTGCACCATTGCATAACCGATCAAACGGTCGTCCTGATACGCCACCAACGTCGAGTTGCGGCCCGCCGAGATACCCTCGATCCAATCATCGACCGCGCTCGGCTGGGTAATGTCAACGCTCAAAAATAGCAGGTCTTCCTCAGGCAATGATTGGGCAAACGCCACCACAGCATCGCGATCCGCCGCAGCCATGAGCCGGACACTAACGGCCGTTCCATCGGGCAACGCTAGATTTTCAGAGTAAGTGTTTGACGAATCGCTCATGCGCGCTCCTTGGGTTCGGTTTGCAAGGCCTGAACGTGCGCACGCGCTTCAGCAAGGAGCTCATCGAAGGCGTCCTGCGTAGCGGTGACGACGCCTTCAACGTCTGGCATGAGCCTCGGCTCACTGATGTAGCTGAGGAAGAGCTGCTTGTTGTAACTCAATATGGTTGCGCTAAAGCCAATGTTGCCGCTCAACACCAGGATACCAATAGTATCGAGGACTTCGTGCCCGGCCAGGTATTGCGGCACTTGAACGCCTGGGACGTTGGTACAAACGAAATTGATCCCTGGATTCGGGGGCCGCCAACTCCCGGTAGGTGCAACCGGCCAGGGAATTTTCGCGGCCAAGGCGGTGGGATCCATCGCCGTACCAACCAACTGTGTCGGCGCCATGGCAAACGGCCACATGCCGCTCGCAGATGTGGTCGCCAAGGTCAAGGCCTGGGCTTCTTCGTCAGCCTTAATGCGCTCCATCTCTGCACATACCAGCGCCAATCGAGCCCTGACGTCCATGGGCCACGCGGGCAGCAGCGGAAATATTGCCGATACCTGATTGCCCAGTGCGCCCTGCTGGTTTTCTGTACGCACATTGACAGGACACATAATGCGCAGGTGTGCATCTGCAACGGGTTCACCATGAGCTTGCAGATACCGGGCAATAGCCTCGGAGACAACCGTGAGGACCACATCGTTGATGGTGCCCCCCAACGCCCTGCGGATTTCTCGAATCTCTCCGAAGGCCAATTTCAAATAGCGCAGGCGGCGCTTTGGGCCGACAATGCCCGCGTTGAAGGACGCGGTAATCGCCGGACGCGTTAGAAATCGGCTGGCCACCGATAACGCTCGCCGAACCAGGGATAGCTGCTTGCGAGATTCTGGTAACAGGTCTCCTGGTGCAAGGCTACGCAACTGCGAAACGTTTTCGCGCATGGCCTCGGAGAAGAGTTCATATCCGCTCGGCGCGGGCTCAGGTGACCAATGCCCACGATCGTTGTCGCTGGCCTTCGGCTCCGGCTCAAAGTCATAGATTGCGGTGGTGATTTCGATACCAGAAGCACCATCGATCATAGCGTGGTGAGTCATCTGCAGAATCAGCGTCCGCTCTGGGATGCCGCTAACTACATAGACTAGCCAGAGCGGATGATTGCGATCCAGCAGCGGCTCATTTAGCGCCACCGCCACATCGATCCCTTCCTCGAGGGTGGATCCTTCTGGCAACTGATGGTGACGAACGTGGTAGCTAAGATCGAAATCCGGGGCATCGACCCACTTGGGGTGGCCAGCGTTACCCGGCACTTGAGCCAATTTGCGACGATACTGGGGCACCAGATGCAGGCGGTCGGCGAATCTCTGCAATACACGCTCGTAGGGCAGCTCCCCTTCCAGCACATAAATCGACGAGATGTGCATTGGACCACTAGCACTCTCGGCATAGAGGAACGATGCATCCATCGCGCTGAGTCTGTCGCCCATGGCAGGTTTCCTTAGAGGCATTAACGCCTGAGGAACATACCACGAATAGGCTCTATGACTCAGGGCTACCCGGACATTGCCAGCGCGTCGGAACCCCCCAGCCGACGCTTCCAAAACGGTGCGTCTGGCCAGCGCCCGACTCCGTTATAGCGCTGCGATCGCTCGCGCAGGTAACGGGAACAGTCCTGGTCCAGATCCGCTTCATAGCAACGCAGGGCTTCCGCGCCATCGTTATCGCACATCGCCAAGACCACAGGTACCGCAGCCCTAGCACTGTCTAGCGCTCCCGCAACCCCGGTGCCACTCAAGGGATCAACGGCAAACGCTGCATCACCGACGGCGAGCCACGGACGTCCGTCGGTGCGCCGTAGACGCTGACTTAAGGCTGAGACCGGACGAGGGCCCCATCGCAATCGAGCACCAACCAACCGATTCAGAGTTAATGGCGCCTGCTGCATCTTCTTCATGAAGTCGATGGCATCCTCTGCTTCTTCCCGGAGCAAGTCGCTGTCGGTCATAAAGGTTGTTACTAACTCCGTCCCGGCAGTTGGCGCTGAGCTCCACCAACCATCTTCGCAGGCCTCCACCACTAAGTGCTGCGAACCCGGGCGACCAAGCCGGTGCACGAGCACCACACCCACCAACCGATCAAACAGCGTTCTGCCTGCTCCAAGGGCACGGGCAAGCCGGGCTTCACGACCCGATGCATCAACCAACACCCTTGCTTGCAGCTGTTTGGGCCTGGCGCCCGTCTGGGCCAATGTAAGGTGCCAGCGTTGCCGCTGCCGATCCACTTGCATGACTCGACAAGCACTCCGTAGAACGGCTCCCCTGTGGACCGCTTCCCGGGCAAGAAATGCATCGAACTCGAGCCGGTCAACGTGCCAGCCGCTTCCAGAACCGTTGCTCAGATGCGCTTGCGTTCTGGGGGTTGGGCTTTCCCAGCTACAGCGAACACCGTAGGAATCTACAGGCCGAATGGATTGCACCGCAGACCAAACCCCCAGATCCGCCAGTTGGGCTTTGACCGTTGGCGCCAGCGTTTCCCCTGCTCGGGGATGATCGAAGTTACTCCGCTCGATGAGGGTGACGCTGAGCCCCTGCTCCGCTAGGCGCAATGCTAAGGCACTACCCGCCGGACCGGCTCCGATGACCGCAACATCGACATCCCTCATCACTCACCGTCCCACACCTGCATCGTCGCACAGAGTACGGTGCACTAATCACCGGATGTGTCAGCCAGGTGACACTCTCGCCAAGGCTTTAGGCGCGGCGAATCCGCACCACTTTCATCGTCTCGAAGTCCAGCCCAGCGACCTGCTCCAGTAGTGGATAGTAGGTTAGGTTCACTCGTGCCCCTGCAAGACTTCGGTAGCTCTTCTTGCGCATATATCGAAAAGGCACGTCGTAGCCGTCGAGCATCAAGGTATTGTGAATCCAGCCATCGGCCTCGCGCTGAACATGGCTAACCACCTTAGCCATATCCAGTTGGATGAGCTCGCGGTTCTTCTTTAAAAGTTTTCTGACATCTGACGTCACCGGCAGTGCGCTCGACTACTCTTCCAAAGTGTCTGATAAACGCTCAGTCGCCGCCAGGTAATCTTCCATGAACTCCCGCACCACATCACGGGTCGATGCGATGCTGTTCATTAGACCGACACCTTGGCCAACAAAATAGGTGGCGAGATGCTTTGCACCGCTATGCCCACCCTCGGCAAGTTTCGTGACTTTAGCCAACGCCGGCTCACTCACCAAGGACATGAGCGGCATGGGCAATGCCTCAGGTGCTTCCTCAGACTCCCAAGCGTCGGTCCACGGAGATCGCAGTTGGCGGGAATACTTGCCCGTGCGCGCCTTCGAACGAACTGTCTGGCGCGACGATGCCTGCACAAACTTCTCTTTAACCACTGGCGACGTTTCTGCTTCACTAGTGGTTAACCATACCGAGCCCGTCCAAGCACCATGAGCGCCCATCG
Source organism: Pseudomonadales bacterium (assembly GCA_051027215.1). GTDB lineage: Bacteria > Pseudomonadota > Gammaproteobacteria > Pseudomonadales > Azotimanducaceae > CALHVX01. The sequence continues at coordinate 44,933 of JBPCXR010000072.1, forward strand.
CCATGCACGCTGCCATTTGACGGCCGGTTACGATGCCACCGGCAGCGAGTACGCTAACGTCCCGATCCCGAACCGCATCGCAGACTTCAGGCACTAATACTAGAGTCGA
>JBPCXR010000073.1:0-4179 GCA_051027215.1 Pseudomonadales bacterium
AGAGCATGTAGGGGCCGACGAACTCGTAGTTCACGCTGCGCTCCGCAGTGATGGCCATACCCGACATGACGATGTCGATTTCATCCTCATCAATCGCTGCGAGAAGTTCCCCGAAAGGCTTCTCGACGAACTTTGCTTCGACACCGAAAGCACCTGCGAGCATCTTGGCGAGGTCGATCTCAAGACCCATAAGCTCGCCCGAACGGTTTTTGACATTGAACGGCGGCTGGCTGCCGGAAACGCCGACGCGAAGCTCGCCCGACTCGAGCACGCGCTCGAGAACCTGCGCGTGCGCGCCGGCACCAAAGGTGACGACGAGCAGCAACGCCAAAACGAGAGAACGCCTTAGAGTGAGAAAATTCATTTCTTGTTTTCCTTTCGAAGCGCCTGGCTTCCTCGCTAACAGAATCGCGTAGTATCTACAGAACCCACTGGCGACGCAAGACCAGGGAAAGGTGGGCTTATCTTCATGTCGATAGCTGAGAAAGATCATGTCAGGCAGACCTGGCACCAACCCCACTGACGGGTGGCCAGATGCGGATGGACGGTGTTTGTAGGGTAGCAAGGTCGAAGTGTAGGAACCGTCGCTACTACAATGTTGCGAGCTGTTCGGCGGAGCGGTCTGCGATGCCTAGCGATTCCGGTGTTCGCAAGGCTTCGGCCCTGTAGTTGCGTGCCATCACTATCGATGCGACCGTAACAACCGCATCAATACCAGGCGTTGCAACACCGATCTGCTGACCGAGCTTCGACATGAATACTAGTCCATAGCCGACGTCTTCGTTGATGTAACGGTGATCGAGTTGCGGTTGGGCACCAATGCTCAGAAAGCCCGGTGCCTTGCGGTAGCCAGAACCATAGTTGGCTTCCAGCATATAGCCTTGGCGCATGCCTATCTCGGGGTCGGGTAGAATGGTTATTCCTAGCTTCTTGCCAATGGCGATGCGCTCCTTGTCAAGATTTTCGATCAGGCGGCCGACCGAATCGCTCACACCTTCTTCGTAGAACAGGAAATCCCCGCCGGTCATTTCGATGCGGGCGGCGTTGGTTAAAGTTACCGCCGGATGAATGATCGGATTTGCATTTTGCAGGCTCGTCTGCATTACGCTTTCTGCCGGTTCCATGCCAGGGTAGACATCGGCGATGAGTTCCAGAATGCTGCCTGTATGAGTGCTTGGCAGTGCTGCCAACAAGTTACCGGCCTTGAGCTTAAGGAATACGCGGATACTGCCAGGCCTGGTTAGACGTACGGCATAGTGCAACGTCGAGGTCTCTGCGACACGGATGGAATCATCGTCTAGTGCCAGCCCGGCAGCACGTTTGAAGGCCAACGCGCCACCACAAGAACTCGGACTGACAACTACGGTTTGCCCGGCACTCAGTTTGCCGGCCACGGCTCCGCCGAAAGGCTCGGTGCTATAGGCGGGGCCGACAACGTAGATCAGCTCAGAGTCTTGCAAGGCTTCGACAATATCATGGCCCGAATAGACAATAGGTCCAAACCCGGAGAGATAGCCCTCCGCGTTGATGCCGCCCTTTTCGGCGATCGTTGCGATATTGTCGGGAAATTGCTCGAAATCGAACATGCGAACGTCGTGCCCGTGCGACGCACAATCAAATGCCACGGCGGTGCCGCCGGCACCTGCACCTAGTACAGTGATCTGCATGAGTGCCCCTTGATCTTTTTTCTGACTACGGTAAGCACAACTTTAACCGAAATCAACGCGCCTTCGTCATCCGTATAAGGCGCATGTTTGCTTTTGAGTAGGTAGAACTACGACTGGCAAGCTCACGCATTGCCGCATATAAATCAATTCGATTACTCGTCTTAACCCGACATGAATTTTCATGCTTTCACTGGGCGTCACTAACCACGGAGAACCAATATGGCTACAAGAGGCCTATTCCTGAGTATTACGGCACTCCTTTTCGCGGGCGGCTGTTCAATGGATCACACAGGACTGTCCGTGCATGCCGTCGGGCACCCGACGGTTGCACGCTCTGAGAACAAGGAAGCCGCATCGCTCGTCCTGGCGGTCAACTCGTCGAATGGGCCAGTCACTGACCTGACCATGGATAATTTCCAACCGAAAGCGGGGCCTGTGGCAGCGTTTGGATGCGAAGTGGAACTGACGCGAGTGGTAAGCAACTTTCCGGGGCGATATCTGCTCGACGTCGTGCCGATTACCTCGAATCCTGATTGCGAGTGGAAGTCGGGCCGCTACGTGATTGCAGTTCATGTGTCGACTGCCAGCATGGCGGGAACGGGCGTAACGGACCTCACAATTCCTGCGGCTGGCGCAGATGGTATTGCGGCATGCGCGAACTCCGTGTGCGATGAGGCCATAGACGTGCAAGGCGGACCAGGCGAGGTGGCAGCCGGTTTCGCAGGAACATCAGTCGTATCCTGTCAGGAAGGCGCCAGGGCCATCGGTGGTGGCTATGGGTCCGATTCCCGGGATTTCAACATCTCTCGGAGTTCGCCGGGCACCGGCGAGGGTGGTCGATCAGCCTGGATCGTAACCTTCAAAAACAATGGTCAGACAGCCGCCACACTATCGACTTATGCCGTGTGCGTTAAGTCGACATAAAATCAACGCGGAGGGCATCAACAGCGGTCTTACGAATGCGGGTGGCCTCGTTCTCGGTACTATGGAAGCTGATCGGCTAGTGCGTATTCCAGCGTATTTCTGTAGGTGCGTATGGCGCTTAGATAGTTTCTAGGCTGCCGCGGTGGCGTTAGTATTACTTCCATGAACCTGGGGAATCGCCTAGCAGGCGCCATTTTGCTGGTCCTGATCGATGCGCTGGGATGTAGCGCCGCCCAGGTGGGCGAGGATACGAAGGTACCGGAACACAGCGTCGCACAGGCCGACGGCGCAGTGCAGCTACACTTTTTCTGGTCGCATAAGTGTCCACATTGTCTTCTGGCTAAGCCGTTCGTCGAAAGCCTGGGTCATCGCCATGCCTGGTTGGAAGTCCGTTCCTATGAGTTGCTGAGCAGCCGCGGGAACGCCCAGACCTACGTCGATATGGCCCGAGAGCTCGGTCGAGAAGCCCGGTCCGTCCCAGCCTTTATCTTCTGTGACCAAATGTTGACGGGGTTCGATACCGAGGACGGCATGGGTGCCTACCTGGAAGCGGCTTTGGCCCGTTGTCACGTGGCTTTGACAGGGCAGCTATCGCGGGAGATCGCTGCAGCAGAGGACGACGCTACCCCACCCGTCACGGTGCCATTGTTCGGCCGTATCGATCCAACCTCCCTATCCCTGCCGGTGTTCACGCTCGTGATTGCGGGAGTCGATGCGTTCAATCCTTGTGCATTCTTTGTGCTTTTGTTTCTTCTCAGCCTGCTGGTGCATGCGCGGAGCAGGCTCCGGATGATGGTCATCGGTGGCATCTTCGTCTTGTGCTCCGGACTCGTTTACTTCCTCTTTATGGCGGCATGGCTGAACGTTTTCCTGCTCCTTGGCGAGCTTCGCATCATCACTCTCTTGGCAGGTATCCTGGCCGTGGCTGTAGCCGCACTGAATATAAAGGACTATTTCTACTTTCAGAAGGGCGTCTCCTTGTCCATTCCAGATAGTGCAAAGCCTAGCCTCTTCCAGAGGATGCGCACGGTGGTCAATGCTGAGAGCTGGCCGACAATGTTGTTTGGGGCGATAGTCCTAGCGGTCGTCGCAAACAGTTATGAGCTATTGTGCACCGCAGGATTTCCTATGGTCTACACAAGGGTCTTAACTCTGAGTGGGCTTTCGCAGCCAGGGTATTATCTTTATTTGGGCTTCTACAATCTCATTTACGTGATACCCCTGGCGGTTATCGTGCTGGTCTTTGCTCTTACCCTCGGCTCACGAAAGCTCTCGGAACGGGACGGCCGCATGCTCAAACTCGTGTCTGGCCTGATGATGCTTGGCTTGGGTCTACTGCTGGTCTTTGCGCCCGCCTTGCTCAACAGGGTGGGCGTTGCAGTTGTGCTGCTCGTCCTAGCCATTGGTATTGCGGCCATCATAGTGATCGCCGGGCAGATGCGAGGTGGTCAGGTCCAGTGAGCATTTCACCTTGATCCTGTGGGGAAGTATTCACCTTGACCACTCTCAATGCGCTAAGCGCCAGCATCGAACCCCGCGACACCCTCACGCAATGTGGAAGATAGAAATGATCGGTGATGGTCTCTTT
>JBPCXR010000074.1:0-4223 GCA_051027215.1 Pseudomonadales bacterium
GAACCACAACGCTCGACCGTAGTCTATGGCCCGACTGGGGTACAACGCTGGATTGGGAACCTTGCGCTCGATGTAACCACAGATTGCAGAAGAATCGGCGATGGTTAAGTTGGCGTCATCGCCCACAAGAGAGCGATCCCGCAAGACGGGAATTCGGCGCGCAGGACTCATTGCCAAAAACCACTCTGGTGGATCAAAGACGTTCACTTCCTCTAGAATCCAGGGCAGTTGTTTCTCTTGCAGAGTGACCAGGACCTTGCGCACGAAAGGCGAGCCTTCCGTGCCATAGATGACGTAATCCGCTGCCATTGTTTGCGACTCCCCGGCCTAGAGCAGTTCTTCTGCGAAAAAACGTAAGGTTTCGGTATTCGCGGAGCCGATGTTCAGCTGGGTCACCGGGCTATCTTTCCAGCCTTGCAATCGCTCTCGAATGCGAGCTTTCGGCCCACACAGGGCAATTTCATCAACCAACTCGTCCGGTACTGCAGCAAACGCTTGATCACGTTTGCCAGTCATGAACAAGTTCTGAATCTCGTCAGCCGCTTCGCCATAGCCCATGCGGCTGACATGATCCTTGTGCACGTTGAAAGTTTTGGCACCCATACCGCCGACGTAAAAGCCGACGTTTTGCTTGATCTGTGCGCGAGCTTTGTCGACGTCGTCATCGATGACCACAGGTACGGCGGCAGCAATTTCGAATTCCGGGCTCTTGATGCGCATCGCGTCGGCGTATTGATCTTGCATTCGGTAAGGAGACAGAAACATAGGAATCCAGCCGTCACACAGCTCCGCGCTGAGGGCGACGTTTTTTGGGCCTTCAGCGCCTAGATAGACCGGAATGTGCTCGCGAATTGGGTGTTGCATGAGCTTCAGTGGTTTGCCCAGTCCTGTGCCGCCCTCTAAGGGCAATTGATAGTGTTGCCCTTGAAAGCTGACCGGTTCCTTGCGAGCGACGATCTTGCGAAAGATCTGCAACCACTCCCGGGTGCGGGCCAGGGGCTTTGGATAGGGCTGGCCATACCAACCTTCGACGACCTGAGGGCCAGATACGCCGATACCGAGTATTAGTCGGCCGTTGGATAGATAGTCCATGGCCACTGCGTGCATGGCTGCGCTGGCGGGCGAACGCGCCGAAATCTGCATGATCGAAGTGCCCAGATTGATGCGCGAAGTATGAGCGCCAATCCACGCCAGCGGGGTAAAACAGTCCATGCCATAGATTTCTGGACACCAAATGGTGTCGTAGCCAAGGCTTTCTGCTTCTTTTGCCAGGGCGATAATTCGCTCGCCACCGGGTGCACCTACCGGTCCTATGCCTAAGCCCAATTTCATGTTGCTCTCCTGCTGCGGTGTTTGGATCTAGATGTTAAAGATGTGGCTATATTTGAGCACAAATTCTCGGCGTTTCTTAATCGGGCCGCCGACCCTGTCGTCATCGACTTCGTTATATACCAAGTAGAGTCCGGTGCTCGCAGACTGCAGCCAAGAAAAACGCAGGTTGGTAGCGATCAGGTCGCTGCGGTCATCGTGTTGCACCAACGCCTGCAATAGCACCTTCGGGGTGAAGGAATACGACAGGCGCAAGCTCGCGACGTTGACCTCGAACTCGCCGTTTTCAACGGGTAGGTCGATGTCATTGTAGTTCCAACTCAGTTCCCCAGAGAAGGTTTCCCCGGCGCGCCAGGTTAAAGATGGCGCCAGGCTTAGGCGGTCTCCACCGAAGAAGCCGCCGCGCCGAACATCGAGCTGAGCGCTGAAGTTCGCGCCTTTGTTGCTCCACATTTTGAGATCGAGTTCTTTGTGATCATATTCACCTGGTGGAACGAACACGCCTTCGTTGATTTCGAACGCTTGTTTGACGCCTTCATGGGTGAAGTTAACCCCTGTGTGCACCTCATGCCCGGTTCGCCATTCCCAGTGATTGTCTAGGTGCAGCCAGCCAGACTCGTAGAAACCTTCGTCGTCGAAAAAGCCACGATAGCCGACGTGCGGGCGCAGCTCGTGTAGGCCGAATAGGTCATTCGGCCGGTAGCGTCGTAGGATGACAAAATCGGCTTTCTCGTAGTTTTTGCGGGCCAGAAATCCGACTTCTGGATTGAAGTTCTCTGCAACCTTGGTGTACCCGAGTACACCTGTCCAATCGCGACTGCTGTGTCCATAGCGCAAGCGGTAGGCGTGATCATCGCCGCGGAGACCAGGCGTTTCAGTTTGCGCAACATAGCCTTCTAAACGGTTATAGCGTCCTATGCCCCAGCGCCCATCGATGGCATAGGTTCGATTGTAGTCGCCGCTGCGCTCGCCATCGCGGGACACATAGATCGCGCCTAGGGCGGAGCGATCGCCAATTTCCTGATTGATGCGGGCGACGCTATAGGCATTCTCGTCGAGCACGTCCCGCACGGCGTCGGTGCGCATGTGTAACAGGCCGATGTTGGTATTCGCACCTACTTTCCCCGACAGTCGAAGGCCACCATCGATCGGTTGCTGGGTGCCACCGACGCCGATACCAATGCGCCTGGAGAAGAACAGCTCCACCTCCTCGGGCGTGCCCACGGAGAACTGGCCAGCGTTCTCCAGGAAGAAAGTGCGCTTTTCTGGAAAGAAGAGACTGAATCGATCTAGGTTAACCTGCAGCTCGTCGACTTCGACTTGGGCGAAATCCGTGTTGTAAGTAGCATCCAAGGTGAGGCTGGGAGTAACGGTGTATTTAACATCGACCCCGAATTCACTATCGCTGCGCGAATCCGAGCCTGCGACGCCACCACTCTCAACACGTCCCAGAGCATAGGGCGTAATCTTTAGGCTGCGTTGTTGAGGTACTGCCAGGTTGTTGAGAACGCCAGCGTCTGAAACCCGAGTTAGTCCGTGTTGCCGGCTGAGTGGTGCCCAGTAGGCGACCTCTTTGTTGCGTCGAATATTGCGCTGAAAGTTGATGCCCCAGGACTGAATCTCACCAGCGCCGTAGCGTAAGACTCGAAAAGGAATGGCCATCTCCAAGGACCAGCCATAGTCGCCAATCTTCGTCTCAACTTCCCAGCTGGTATCCCAGTTGATGTTAAAGCCGCCGTCGTTGCCTTCTTTTACGACTTGGGCATCAAATTGCACGCCCGCTGGGCTGGTGCCGAAGAATAGACCATTCTGCAAATCTCGAAAGCCGTCAATAATCATTTGAAAGCTGTCGGTTTCGTTGATGTCTGAGTCGCGCCGACTGTCCCCCGTGACTATTTTGCTTGGCTCATCGTCGTACAATATGGCGCCCACATACAGCGTGTCTTGCGTATAGCCAATGTATATCTGGCTGCGCTGGCTGGCAGCCTCCCCAGCAAAAGGGCGGGATTGAACGAAACCGGTGGCAGCTGGCGCGTCTTGCCAAGCCGAATCATTGAGCACATCGCCGTCGAGGACGGGAGTCGTTGACAATGGCTGTGCTTGTAGCTGAGGCACCGCAGCCAACGCAGGCGCGTAGCAGCTGCAGATCAACAGCAACGTTTGCCTAGCGACCCGGAGAATAGAAGGAGCGGGCAAGGTGCTCACCGGTCTAAGGGAAAGCTTGCCAGTATAACCCGCTTGCTCGATCGGCGGACGCAGTGGGATTAGACTGTGATGGTAACCTGTGGCAACCAACTAGAGCGTAGCGGAGACTAGCGTGAAATCCAGAATTTGTACGGAACTCGGGATCGAATTCCCACTGATTGCATTTACCCATTGTCGAGACGTCGTAGTAGAAGTTTCCAAGGCTGGAGGTATGGGCGTACTCGGTGCTGCAGGCTATAGCGCACGAACGCTAGAAATCGAACTCAACTGGATTGATGAACACATCGACGGTAAACCGTACGGCGTTGACCTGATCGCACCCACTAGCATGGCGGTGACCGACGATTCCGTTTCTTCGGAAGAGCGCTTAGCGATGGTGCCGGTTGAGCACCGTCAGTTTGCAGTCAACTTGCTTGGCCAGCACGAAATCGATGCCACCGACGTATACGATAACCAACACGCCGGCGGCGGTGGCTTTTTGACGTCTGCAGGTGCCGCAAACATCATTGACGTTGCTTTCTCTCATCCCATAAAACTGATCGCCAATGCGCTTGGTGTACCACCACGGTACATGTTAGACATGGGTAAGGAGCGCGGCGTGGCAGTTGCGGCCTTGGTTGGGTCGAAAGAACACGCAGTGAAACAAGTTGAGGCTGGAGTGGATATTCTCGTTGTGGCTGGTACTGAGG
>JBPCXR010000075.1:0-4227 GCA_051027215.1 Pseudomonadales bacterium
TCATTTCGTCGATGTCCGTAGCGGCCTTAGGTCCGCTGATTTTTGTCCTATTGATGGGCTTCGTACTGAACAACGCCATCGGCGAGTACGAAGAAGCGATGGTCATGACCATTACCGGTGCAGACTACGCTCCTTCACTGGTTAATTATCTCAAGCGTGAAAACACTGAGCTGACGCTCAGTGAACTCGAAGATGCCGAAAATGCCGTGCGAGACGGAAAAGAGGCATTGGTGCTTCGCGTTCCCAAAAACTATGCAGAGCGCTTCAGCAAGGGTCAGTCTGTCACGCTGGATTTAGTTTACGATAGCTCAGACTTCGGACCGACCCAGCGCCACTTTCGCCGAGCGCGGTCAATGATCGAAACCTATGCCGCCACACTAGGCCAACTCCGCCTGTCCCTGCGCGGCATCGATCCAGTCGTGATCGCTCCATTGGCCGTACAGGAAGTGGATGTCTCTTCACCTGCAGCAAGGGCACTGACGCTACTGTCAACAATTCCCTATCTGTTGGTGCTCGCAGTTTTTATGGGCGGCTTTTATCTGGCCATCGACACAACAGCTGGCGAACGCGAAAACCACTCTCTGGAACCGCTCCTTGCACAGCCGGTCAGCCGTGCGTCTCTGGTACTTGGCAAGCTCGGCGCGACCGCACTTTTTGGCATGCTAGTGCTGATCGTGTTTCTGACAGTTTTTGCATTGACCGTACCACTGGTACCATTTCACAAAGTCGGCATGAGCGTTGACTTTGGTTTTTCGCAGGCGCTAACCATATTCGGTTTAAGCCTACCGCTAATCTTTCTGGCGGCAGGCTTGTTGACACTAGTGGCGTCGTACGCAAAAAGTTACAAAGAAGCACAAACTTATCTGAGCGTGCTGATTTTTCTCCCCACATTGCCAATCATCATCACTCAATTCATGGACCTGCCGCTCACCTGGTGGCTGATGCTGATCCCGAGTCAAAGCCAGGCAACGCTAATCAACCTGGTGATCTCCGGCGAACCGCTGCTGCCGGGCTACATTATGCTTTCCGCGATCACGACGATCCTTACAGGCGCATTGTTCGCCTATTTGGCAATACGCCTTTACGAGCGTGAGCGCATACTGGGTTGAGAATCTGCGGAGTTAATCCAACTTAAATCCTTGCTCCATAATGTGTTTGCGTTGTTGTCGCAGCTCCCGTTTGGTCTTGGCTTTCGCTTTGGCTTCAACTGCCTTTCGCTTGGATTTGCCAGAGCCCACCAGAGCTTCACCGAACTCAGTTTCCAAAAGGCCCTGCTGGTTCGCGAATTGATATAGCCCATGATCGGGATTGGTATTACCTTCCACAATCACCGGACCGTCGTCAGTGATCGCGATGTCCCAGCCAATTATGTCGGTGTAGCTCATAATTTCTGAAGCATTCTGGGCTACTGCTAAAACTTCCTTCCAGAACGGTAGCCGCATACCAATCAGTTGAGCACCCGTTACAGGATGTAGCTCATGCTCCACGCAATCTACGCCTTCTCCGCCACGACAGCGCGTGACCCTACCGGTTTCGAGATCGACGGCAGCGCACAGATTGCCTTCACGCCATATATTGTCTGCTGCGGACGACTCGGCGGAGATCTTCCATACGGCATACAGCGCCTTGGGGCTGGCAGAGTCACGCAGTGTCACAATCCGTACACAACTGATCGCCCGACCGACTGCGCTCTCCAATTCCGCCTGCTGCTTCAAACGCGATTGGATCAGGTAACCATAGTCCCCGTAATGTTCAATGGCCTCATCAACGAACTGGGTGACAGCTGCGCGTCGCCCACTCGACAAGAGCAGAGAATCGCTTGCAGCGTCATAGTTGTCGATGCTGGCAACACCGAGGCTCAGAGAGCCATCAACCGGCTTCCCGAATGCAGGATAATTGGTGTCGGAGCGCAAGTAGTTCATTGCGGCGTTTTTACCAGCATGGATTTTACCAATCGAGAGACCTTCGCTACGCAAAATAGCCTGGGTGCGAACCACTGGCATACCAGACTCACGCAGAATGGTTTCTAGATACTGCTTGTGATTGATCGCATGATCTTTGTGGGTTTCGCAATTAGAGTTTTGGTTAATGGAGTGGCGCTGCTGATGATCTACAAACGCATCCATGCTGGCACGTTGCTTAGATCCGTATTCGAACAAGCGAAAATGAAAGTAACGCTCCGGATTGAATATTCGACGCCGAGCAATAGACAAGCGAATGAGGTCCCACAACACACCAGTCGCCTTGCGCCCTGCTTGCTTACGCGCCTGCACGATACCTTTGAGAAACTGATGTGAACCAGGTGGCGGCTCGGTATCTAGTATCGGCTCAACAGCAGCTTGCAGCTGTTCCGCAGGCTGCGGCTGGTCATCGGGCTGAGCTTCATCCACAACGGCATTCGCTGCGTTCAACATGTCTGGTCCCCTGGTGCATATTCATTGAACAGGTCACCTGCAGTCTGCTCGCTCGCAGACCTATATGTGTAGCGAAATTGAAAGCAGGTTTTATGTGTTGGCGAACGCCGCTACAAGACGGATCACCGCTGGGCCAACGGCTACCACGAAGAACGCTGGAAACAAGAACAGTATTAGCGGAAATATAAGCTTCGTGCCCAGTTTAGCCGCCATTTCTTCTGCCGCTTGCATACGCTTGTCACGAAATTCTTCTGCGTATATGCGCAGTGACTCAGCGATACTGGTTCCAAATCGGAGCGTCTGTACCAGCAGACTCACCAGCCCGCGAATATCCTCCAGACCGGTTCGGGTCGAGAGGTTTTTGAGCGCGGTGATCCGATCGACTCCAGCTCTTACCTCAGCGTTCACCGTCAGCAGTTCTTCAGCCAACTCCGGGTGGCTCACTTCCAGCTCATTTCCGACGCGCTGGATCGACTGAGAGATACCGAGACCCGCTTCGACGCAAACCACCAGCAGGTCGAGTGCATCGGGAAAACCGTTTCGCAGTACCCGCATGTGCTTTTCCTTAATCCGCTCGAGCACAATATTGGGCACCAACAAACCTACGCCACTGGCAGCCAGCGTGTAGTACAACAAAGCCTTCGTCGATATCTGCGGAAACAGACTACAAACCATGTAAACCAGCATCGGCAAACCAATCGCCAGTCCGGTCTTGATGGCGTAAAAGGTCTGCAGCGCATTGGGCTTCTTGAAACCTGCATACGACAGCTTCTGTTTCATATGCCCGCGCTCAAGATCGCTCGCTGGCAGTATGTAGCGTGACACCGGGCCAATCAGCGTATCCAATGTAACGCTAAGGCCGCTCTGCTCTGATGGGTCGTCATCGGGATCAATATCGACATGGCCGCCTGCTGTCGTACTCTTGAGCCGACGTTGCACAGGATCGGTCGCGCCAACGAAGAGATAAGCAATCCCAAGGCCAAACACTGCAAACACGAGGGCAGCAAGCGCTATCACCGCAATACGCAGCGAGGTGTCATCAGTAAACCAATTCCCTAACAGATTGACGATCAGTTCCATAACTCAGACCTCGATCCGCAGCAGTCTACGAATTATCAACACGCCGATCCCACCCCAGAACACTGTGAACATCAGTAGTTGGCGACCAAGCGGATCCTCGAACATGATGGGCAGATAGTTAGGGCTAGATAGTGTTAACGCGCCGACCAACATGATTGGCACCATCGCTAGAATCTGCGCAGACATGCGACCCTCAGCCGACAGCGTCTTCACGCGTCGCTGAAACTTGTAGCGGCCACGAATTACCGCGGAAATTTGACTGAGAATTTCAGCCAGATTACCGCCAGTTTCCTTCTGCACCAGTACGCTGGTGACGAAGGCCATAACGGTCACGCTCGGAATTCGAGACAGCAAACCGAGCAGTGCTCTGCGCACGTCATTACCGTAGTTGATGTCAGCAAAGGTCAAGCGGAATTCTCGCGAGATCGGCTCGTGCATATCCTCTGCGACCAGATTCAGGGCAGCATTGAAAGGATGACCTGCCATCAGCGCTCGGCGCAGCACATCCAGGGCTTCCGGCATTTGCTCTTCCAGCCGCTCCATACGCTTGTCGCGATCACGGCGCACCTTCCAGAACGGTATTGCCAGCATGAACATGGCGGCGCCGAGCGCTGCGGGCAGTATCCGCGAGAAAATCCAGACGATGATTCCGCTAGAAATACTCAGGACAATTGCTAGCAGCACCAACCGATACGCAAGTATTTTGCGACCGGCCTGTTCTATGGTCTTCGAC
>JBPCXR010000076.1:0-4611 GCA_051027215.1 Pseudomonadales bacterium
GGGCCGAACCGATCGAGTTTTGTACAAATTGCGCAAACCGGCCTAGTTGATGGTCAAGGCCCAGCCATCGCCTGTGCGCGGCTTGTTGGCCGCATTGTTGATCGTTCTTTGCGCTCCATATGTCGCTTGGGCCGAAGCGCCGTTTCAGTGGCCTCGCAGCATTGCGTTTTCGGCTTACAACCTCGGCACCACCGGCTACAACCAGTCCGTGGCCATCGGCAAGATGTTGAAGGCACGACATAACGTCACCTTGCGCGTTGTACCAGGCAAGAACGACATTTCTCGGTTATTGCCGTTGATTAAAAACCGGGTACAGTTTTCTGCCAATGGCATGGCCACACTTTTTGCCCAAGAAGGCATGTTTCAGTTTGCCGATCGCAACTGGGGTCCAATTCCGGTGCGATTGGTGCTCAGCTCCAGCGGCGACAGCAACCAAGCGCTGGCGGTTGCCGCTGATACCGGGGTTACGACGTTTTCCCAACTCAAAGGCCGACGAGTGCCTTGGGTCCGCGGGGCGCCAGCTATCAACGTGTCCACAGAGGCATTCTTGGCCTGCGGCGGATTGAGCTGGGAAGACGTTCAGCGGGTAGATTTTCCGGGCTATAACGCGATGTGGAACGGCATCGTCAACGGCCAGATCGACGCAGCGTATGCGACTACCGTGTCTGGACCCGCGCGCAAGCTGGAAGCCTCGCCCCGCGGCATATTCTGGCCCGCTGCGGCGCATGCTGATGCAGCGTGCTGGCAGCGGATGACGGCTGTGGCGCCGTATTTCCGGCCGCACATGGCGACTCGGGGCGCGGGAATTTCCGTCGAACAACCCCACGAGGGTGCGACCTACCCATACCCGTTGCTCATTACTTTGCCGAACACCGATTCCGAACTCGTGGCAGCTCTGGCCGCGGCTATTCATCAGCACTACGACGATTACAAAGATGCTGATCCGGGTGCCATTGGCTGGGCTATGGATCGCCAGGTGTTGCAGTGGGAGGTGCCTTACCATGACGGCGCCGTTCGCTATCTACGCAGTACCGAGCGTTGGGGAGACGAAGAGTCGCAACACAATGCCCGGAAGCTCGAGCGTCAAGCTGTGCTGGCTAGCGCCTGGTCGAACCATGTGCAAACGGTATCCGTGGATGACGATGCGGTGTTTCGCACACAGTGGCGGAAGTTGCGCGCTGAAGCGCTGCGAGCGGCTGGCTTCGATCCCATTTGGGAATAGCTTCGTATGCGATCTTTGACGGCGCTTGCAGCGCTACTCGCTTTGGCTCTGGCGATGGACACCCTGCGCTTGTTCGGTGGCGTGCAGTGGTTGGGTGCCGTAATCGAACTAGAGACGCACTACTTCTTTGCCCTTGCGGGGCTGTTGCTGCCGCTGGTTTTCTTGCACTATCCCTTGTCTACCGCCGGACGTTGGCACTGGCTTGATGTTGCTCTGGCGGCGCTCACGCTGGCGACGCTGGTTTACTTGCTGTTGCAAGCCAACGAGATTACCAATCAGGGCTGGGAATTTGGCGCGCCGCCTCAGGTGACGTTGGCAGCGGCGATCTTGTGGGCACTGACGTTGGAAGCGGTCAGACGCGCCGGTGGGGTGGCGCTGTTTGGAATTGTGTTGGTGTTTTCGTTAATGCCGCTATTTGCTGAGCAATTGCCTCAACCGTTCGAGGGGCTAGCCAGTAGCGCGCCCGATACTGCCGCTTATCATGTGTTATCCATCGAGAGTTTATTCGGCATGCCGTTTCGAGCCTATGCCGAGCTCGTCATCGGTTTTCTGCTGTTCGGTGTGGCGCTGCAGCGCTCCGGTGGTGGACGGTTCTTTCTCGACCTGGCCTTCGCCGCTTTGGGTAAGGTTCGTGGAGGCCCTGGCAAGGTGGCAATATTTGCCAGTGGCTTGATGGGTTCCATGAGCGGCAGCGTGGTGACCAACGTGGTAACGACCGGGCAGCTCACTATTCCCGCCATGCGCCGGGCAGGGATGAATGCAGAGCAGTCCGCGGCAGTGGAAGCCTGCGCCTCCACTGGTGGCGTTCTGCTGCCGCCGATCATGGGTTCCACTGCCTTCGTTATGGCTACCTTTTTGGATGTGCCCTATTACCAGGTTGCACTGGCCGCCGGTATTCCCGCGCTACTGTATTTCTTAGGGTTGTTCCTGCAACTCGATGCTCTGGCAGCGCGCAGTAACCTGATCGGCTTGTCTACTGAAGAGATTCCCGGTATTGCTCAAACCCTGCGCAAAGGCTGGTACTACCTGATCGCCTTTGGGACGTTGGTTTTCTTGTTATTGATTCTGCAGCGAGAAGCGGTGGCTCCCTATATCGCAACGGCCATGGTGCTGCTGCTAAATCAGCTACAGCCGGAGCGGCGTTTCGGTTGGCAGGAGCTGCTCGATTTTTTTACCGCTACAGGCAAGCTGTTAGCTGAGTTGCTGGCAGTGCTAATGGGCGTGGGTTTGATTGTTGGCGCGCTGTCTTTGACCGGGCTTTCAGGGACCTTGGTCAATGACCTGCTGTTCCTAGCCGGCGATTCCATACTCGGCATGTTGCTGCTGGGCGCTGTCACTAGTTTCGTTCTGGGAATTGGTATGACGGTAACCGCTGCCTACATATTTCTCGCCATTGTATTAGCGCCGGCTTTAGTGCAGAGCGGACTTGAGCCCATGGCGGTACATCTGTTCATTCTCTATTGGGCCATGCTCTCCTTCATTACGCCGCCGGTAGCCTTGGGGGCCTATGC
The DNA here is from genome assembly GCA_051027215.1 of Pseudomonadales bacterium. Taxonomy (GTDB): domain Bacteria; phylum Pseudomonadota; class Gammaproteobacteria; order Pseudomonadales; family Azotimanducaceae; genus CALHVX01. The sequence goes on from JBPCXR010000076.1 coordinate 2,734, forward strand.
CGCAGCTTCAGTTGCCGATGCCAAGGCCATGCAAACCGGATTCGCTGCAATGCGCATGGGTGGGGTCATCTACTTGGTTCCCTTTTTGTTCGTGATCAACCCCGCCTTGATTGGCGTGGGCGACCCTGGTGAGATTCTGCTGGCTGTGGGCAAAGGCATAGTCGGAATCTGGTTGCTTGCCGGCGCTCTGCAGGGCTGGTTGCCTGGTGTCGGTCGGCTTCAGGGTCGCCTGCTGCGATCTGTGCTTGGGTTCAGCGCAGTGCTAATTGCGCTGCCCGATCTTTCCCAGCAGTTCGATGTGCGGACGAATCAATGGCAATTGCTGGCTGTTGGCCTTGTGCTTGGGGCTAGCGCGTTGCTGTGGCAAAAACACGGAATCGAGCGCCGTGAAGCTTGACGCTGGCATGTGTGACGCTATGCGCTCGCCAGTTCCTGAACGGTTACTTCCACACTGAGCTTTTGTCTGCCACCGCCGTGAATGACACCAATGGTTGGCGCCACATCGGCGTAGTCGCGCCCCCAAGCGATGGTGATGTGTTCTTCGCCAGGCAGCAGATTGTTGGTTGGATCGAAGTCTACCCACCCAAACTCAGGGCACCAGACCGATAACCAGGCGTGTGATGCGTCGGCACCGATCAGCCTTTGCTGCCCTTCAGCGGGGTGCGTTAGCAAATAGCCGCTGACGTAGCGTGCAGGCAAACCGAGCGAGCGCAGGCTGGCAATGGCAAGATGAGCGAAGTCCTGACAAACCCCTTTGCGCGTTTTCATAACCGTTGTCACAGGTGTGGCGACATCGGTCACGCCACCCTTGTACTCGAATTCGCGATAGATTCGATCGGTGAGCTCCATAGTGGCTCGTAGCAGTGGTTTGTTCGCGGAGAAGTTGATTTGTGCAAAAGGGACAACCCCTTCCACGTCGATCTGCGGCGACGGGAAGCAAAATTTCGACGCTTCCCACATGGCGGCAGTGGTAGGTTTTTGTAGGTTCTCGGCTACGCTCTCCCAGCTAGGGCTCAGGTCGAGGAGAATATGTTGCCTTGGTAGTACATCTACCGTGGCATCTGAGATGATCTCGAGAATACGATGCTCACTGCGAACCGCAATGTCGAGCACGGAATTGCCGAAGTAGTCGAGCTGCTGTTCACGGTCGGTTGGTTCGGGGCTCACCTCAATCCGGGCATTGTGTACCTGCTGCCGCTCAAAAGCTCTGGGCATCAGATGCAACCGTTGGCGCGAGCTGGTTACCATAGTGGCGTAGCTGAAGCGCGTTCGATGTTGTAGTCGGTAGCGCACCCTCAGCGTCTCAATCGGTGATTGTTGGGATCCCGGGAGTGGGCAAAGTATGTTTGCGTGATGAGCTGGGAGAGTTTTAGCACTGATTGCTCGATGCGTTTCAGCTGACGCTCCAATTGCCCCCGGTTGCCGCCTTTGGTGCGCTTGTTCACCAACCTATCAATGTCTGCCAGAGTTAACTCGTTCTGCAGCGTCAGCAATACCCGCTGGCTTTCGCTGATGCTGTGATCTTTCGGCTCCATCGGCATGACTGCCATGTGAGGTGCCATTTCGTCGATCTGGTGCATTATTGAGCGCGGGTTCGAGCCGTCTACCAGGAGTAAATCAAGCACCGTTAGTAGCGTCGGTTCGCCTCGATAGCGGGCACGGTGGGTGATGGTGCAGTCGGTGACGTCGAGCAGTACGGCGAGAGTGGCCGTGGCACCGTCACCTGGGTGGACGCAAAGCTCTCGCAACAGACGGGCAGTATGCCGGCTGCGTTCTATATGCTTACCGAGTTCCATGAGCCGCCAGCCGTAACCACGGGTTGTGTTTTCGGCGCTTTTGCCCGCTAATGCTGAGAGTTTGTCGAGCACATCATTCAGT
>JBPCXR010000077.1:0-26533 GCA_051027215.1 Pseudomonadales bacterium
CCAAGGTCTACGCAACTTGGTGAGTGGCTACTTAGAGCTCGCGACGCAAGACCGACACCTTTATCTCTTTGTCACAGCGGGCGGCACGCGAGACGATCGCGTCCAGCAATCGCTGCTGCTTGCTGATGGCGCTGCGGGCCAATTCGCCGAACCCATTGCCGCCTACCGGCAGGCGCACGGCGCCGATCCTGACGTTGCCACCGTTTGGTCTTACGGCATGCTCGGCGCTCTACATTTCATCACGCTCTGGTGGCTGCGCGATCAACCAAGCAACATCGAACGGGTGATCGATCAAATCACCTCTTTACTCTGGTCTGGGCTGGCGCTGGAATCAGCAACATCGAGCTGAGTAAGCTTGCAGATGATTGCTTGCAGGTAGACGGCTAGTCTCGGAGAACAACGCTCGCCTCTCCTGGCGTAATAATTTCTCCAGCCTCGTTCTTGATGAAGAGCTCGAGCTCAATCGTCCGCTTCGGCATATCAATCGCCGCAACGGCGCCGCCGCTGTACAGCGTTTCGCCAAGGTAGGAGGCTCGACGGTTGCTGTAGCTAAAGCGCACAACCTGCCCTTGATCCGCCACCCAGTTGAGGGCGACTTGAGAGAGCCAATCGCCTTGCAGCGGCCCGTCGATGACGATGCCGGGATGCTGCTCTACTTCCTTAGTGTACGTTTCATCGTAGTGAATTCGATGCGGGTTCCAGACGGCTGCGTTGTAGAGGAACAGGCTGACGTTGGTCGCGACGTGCGCACGTTGGGCGAGCTCATCACCTGGGCGCAGCTTTTGAATATCAATGGCCATAAATTATCTCGCGATGCTGCTCTGAATTTCCTCCAATACCGTCTCGCCCTCTTCGTTAATCACTGCAAGTTCACGAACGGTAAATATTAGCGGGCCGGAACTGCCCTGCTTCTCATACATGTCGACAATGCGTCGAGTTCCCGTGAGCCGGTCGCCGGGCTTAATGGCTTGATGTTGCCGAATCTCCGTGCCACCGGCCATGATGCGTTTCAGCGGCAGCTTTGGTCCGGAGCCATCGCCCCGAACCAAGCCGTCGCTGCGCAAATTGCTGAGCGGGCTAACCTCGGTAAACAGATTGAATATGAACATCGGTGGCGCTTCGTCGCCGACCAGGTATTTGGCTTGTTGTTGTTCGGTGGCGGCGGCGTATTTCTGAATATCGCGCCTGCTGATCTCTATCTCTACACTCGGCTCGGCGCTGCCGATCAAAGCCAGATGTTCGTTGGTGAGTAGGCCCATTGCGAGAACTCCTTGTGGTTGCTCGATTGATCGCTCTATTGATAGCTCGATGGGTTCATAGACACAAAGATGCCCGAGTTGCAGACCAAGCTGTCGCCGGCGGCGACTTGCGGCACCCGTGCTAGGAACTCCAGGCGCGCTGTGCCACGATAGGCGTTGTTTTAACAGGGGAGCACGCCATGGACCAGCTCAAACGCAAAGAAATCCCAGGCGCAAGTGGCGCAGAGACTGATGCAAGCGTTTACATTCCGCCCCTGCAGCTCACTCAAGGCCAGCCGCCACCCATCGCGGCCAACGGCGGCCTGTCGTACATGTCTCTCGATCAGGACGGCGATGCCGGAACCGCCGCGGCTTTGCAAGCCGCCCTTAAGCAGATCGCCCAGGGACAAGGGCAAGCCGTTACCGACATGTTAGACAACGCACCTCCCGGCCCCATAGAGACCGAATGGGGACTGGGCTTTCGCCGTTACGCCGAATGCCTGGAATATATTCAGGCTAACAATATTGAAGCGCCTGAAGGCGGTTTGGCACTCCCACTGCGCTATAGCATTTTCGAGCAACCGTCTTACTCCGTAGTCTCATCGAATGCACTTTGGCAAGATCCCGATCGCAAGACCGACGCTCAGGCGCTGCGCAAGGACGAGCGAGACAACGCTTATCGATGCCTCTACTTCCCCCAGGTGCTGCGTGATGCGCGACGCATTGAAGAGTACTACCCAGGATTGAAACCCAATAGCCCGGAGTGCATGGATAAACTGGGGGTTGCCTTGGCGCACTGCGAGTCTAAGTGCAAAAACTTTTATGACGCTGCAGAAGTGGAGCGCGTCTTCTACCCGGAGATGGAGAAACTCCTGTTGGCTTTCTTCCCCGATGCCACTGATGCGCTGGTTTATAATCACGATGTTTTCGACAAGCACTACAAAGGCGATCGTACTGAAGACCAAGACAGCAAGAACCCAGGCGTAAACGCCAACTACGCCAATTTGGTGCATAACGATCTGAACGACAACAGCGGCCGCGTGCGCTGCAGGGAGCTGTTAACAAGGAATCTGCGAAATTTCGGTCGCGAGCAGAACTACAGCGAAGCTGAGGCAGAAGCAAAGATGTCGAGGCGCTTTATGTCCATCAACCTCGCCAAGCCTATGGAAACTGTTCGCCAGAATCCGTTTGTGCTCTGCGCCTGGCCCTCGTTTGCTGATCAGCCATACATCACCAATTACCGGATCTACGATGACCGGGTAGGTGAGACAACCCGGTTTACTTACCGCCCTGAGCACGAGTGGTACTGGCTACCGCAACAAAACCCCACCGAAGTTTCGATGCTCAAGTGCTACGACTCAGTCACCGACGGCTCTATATCGCGCTGGTCTTTCCACACCGCCAGCATCGACCATACAGCCGCGAACGATGCACCATGCCGGAAGAACGTCGTGGTCCGGTCATATGTGTTTTTCTAAAGCGCCCCCGCAGTTAACTGGAGCAACACAATGAGCAACACTGAAACCAACATGGCCAACGCCCTAACAGCACTGCAACAACGCATCGGCGAGTCCACGCCGCCAACGGACTGGTTTGAAATCACCCAGGATCGCGTCAACGACTACGCCGACGTAAGCATGGATCACCAGTGGATACACGTTGACGTCGAGCGCGCGAAACAAGGTCCGTTTGGTGCACCCATTGCTCATGGCAATCTGACCATTGCCGTCATGGGGCACCTTCCGAGTACACAGAGCGTGCCAGGGCCACAGCTGGAAGGACACAAACTCAGCATCAATTACGGCTTCGACAAGATCCGCTTTCCGTCACCCGTTAAGGTCGGCGCAAAGATTCGTGCAACCAGCACGCTACGCCGAGCGGAGATCAAAGGCGGCATGATTGAGACCATGAACGAGATTAAGGTCGAGGTTCAAGGGCAGGATAAACCGGCGTTGGTTGCCGAAAGTCTCGGTCGCCTGGTGTTCTGAGGACACCAATGCAAGTTACCCGAATCTATACAGGCGACGACGGCGAGAGCCACTTCGAGGATCTGACGATCGAACTTGAAGACCATGGCCCGATGGGCAAGGTCTCGGAACTCTGGCCTGGCCGCGGCGTGTTATTCCGCACCGTGGAGGGCGACTACGATCTAGACTTCCACAATGCGCCGCGCCGCCAGCTGGTGGTCAACTTAACGGGTTCGGTAGAGATCGAAGTTGGCGATGGCAGCGTGCGGCGTATGGGACCAGGCTCCATTTTACTGGCCGAGGATCTGACGGGCCGCGGCCACATCAGCCGCAACGTTGGCGGTGAGCCACGCGACTGCCTCTTCATCCCGCTCACAGAGTAGCCGGGCTCTCCTTCGGCACCTGCAGCGCGTCGAGATTGGCGACTAAATCTTGACCGGCGCTCATGGGATTAACGTCTTTATCAATTCGCAGTATGACCCCTTGCGGATCGATGTAGTAAGTCCAGCGATTGGCGTAGCCGTGTCCGCCTAACACGCCATATGCTCTCGCAGTCTCCTTGGACGGGTCAGCGAGAATAGGAAAAGTGGCCCCATTTTTCTTGGCGAAGCCGGTATTGTCTTCGATGGAGTCAACACTTGCCATGAAGAAAGAGACGTTGTAGCCACGAATTTCTTGGTCACTGTCACGCAGCGCCTTGCATTCGATGGTTCAGCCGCTGGTGTAGGCTTTGGGAAAAAACGCGATAACTACATGTTTGCCCTGCAACTCCGCTAGCGTATGGGTCTGGCCGTCGGAACCGGGCAACGTCCAGTTGGGAGCCCGTTCGCCCACCCCTGGCGCAGCTGCAACGCCGCAGGCAAAAAACAGTGAAGCTATGAATACCGTGAGTCGCTGTGTCATATCCACTCATCCCGCTGTTGGAATGAAAATAGTACGGTACGCGCTAGCTAACTGCCATCAATCGTTTTCGGCCAATGACGGAGCGTCCCGATTGCTCGCTCTTCGAGCCGATCTTGCTCAATCCGCATCCTATAGACAGCCCCATAGTAGAAGCGCCAGAGCCGTGGCCGCTGACGCTCGGCTAGGTCGGTTTGGCGAATTCACTCAACTTTCGGAAAGTACGTGGATACTTCACTCGCTAGAGAGACTTTGATAAGGGCAGTTGCAGAAATCGTCGAAGGATGCAGATGTCACCTCAGGAGGGTACCGAAGTCTATTTGCTTGGCGGCGGTATCGCGTCACTCGCAGCCGCTGTATATCTCATTCGGGATGCTCAAGTACCGGGGCGCAACATTCACATCCTCAGCGAGGAGCGACTTGGGGGCAGCCTGGACGCCAGTGGTTCAAGCGAACTGGGCTACTCAATGCGCGGGAGCCGCATGTTCGGCGCGGCTTACGTACACACCTACGACCTGTTGGCGCAGATACCATCCCTTGACGAGCCCGACATATCCGTTCTCGACGACACGCTCGATTTCTGGAAGTCGACACCCTGGCATGCCAAAGCCCGGCTGATCGACAACGGCGAGGTCGCGGATCTCAGCTCCTGGGGTCTAAGCGATAAGGATCGACTAGACCTTCTACGCTTAATGCTCTTTGCCGAGAATCTGCTGGGTGCGAAGCGCATCGACGAGTGTTTCGCTGCTCACTTCTTTACCACAAATTTCTGGATGCTATGGGCCAGCATGTTTGGATTCGAAACCTGGCATAGCGCCGCGGAGCTGCGACGCTACCTGCTACGCCTGTTACGATTTTTTCCAGATCTCGAAACACTGAAGCTCATAGTGTCCACTCGCTACAACGGCTATGACTCCATTGTCCGCCCGCTGGTCAAATGGCTGCAGCATCACGGCGTGCAGGCAGAAACCGATGTGCAGGTGCTCGATCTCGATTTTGCAGCTGGCAACGAGGGCAAGCGCGTGCGTCGAATCGCTTGTCTGCGCCACGGCAAGCTCGACAGCATCGAAATCGAAGATACTGATCTGGTGATCGCCACCCTCGGCTCCATGACAGCCGATTCCAGCCTCGGCTCGATGACTCAAGCGCCGGTGCTCAAGACCGAAAAGACTAATGGGTGCTGGGCGTTTTGGCAGCGCCTCGCCGAAAAAGACCGGGAGTTTGGCAATCCCCTGAGCTTCTGCGGTCACATCGATCAGACCAAGTGGGTGACGTTCACGGTGACCGATTCCGGCGATGCGTTCGCGCACCGCATGGAGCAATTGAGTTCAAGCAAGCCCGGCCGCGGTGGGCTGGTGACTGTCAAGAATTCAAGCTGGCGTCTGACCTTCCACCTCTATCACCCTCCCGCCTACCCAGATCAGCCTGAAGGAGTATTTGTCTGGTGGGGTTATGGTCTTCTACCCGACCAGACGGGTGACTACGTGAATAAGAAAATGTCCGAGTGCAACGGCACAGAGATCCTGGTCGAGGTCTTCTCCCACCTTAGATTTCAGCGGGATACGCCAACGTTCCTGAAGACCGCAAACTGCATACCCTGCATGCTGCCCTACACAACCAGTCAGTTCATGCCGAGACCTCACGGCAGCCGACCCGCAGTGGTACCGAAAGGAACCGTCAACCTGGCTTTCGTCGGCCAGTACTGTGAAATTCCTGACGACATCGCTTACACCATCGAGTATTCCATCCATTCCGCGTACCTCGCTGTTACAGCATTGCTTGGCATACCCAACAACATGCCCCCAACCTACAAAGGATTGGAGCACCCCTATGCGTTGGTCAGCGCCCTGAAGAGGATCTTAAATTGACTTTAGCAGCCATCTACCGCATGCATCACTCTGCAGGTCCAGCAGTTGTCGCCGCCTGAAAGCTTCACTGACGCGGACGCTTGTGCTGAGATGGTGATCGAGCGACTGTCGGGGCAGATTGCGCTCGCATTACCGCTTGGCCTTGGCAAAGCTGTTCACCTGACGAACGCGCTATACCGACGAGCTCGACAGAACCCTGACATCAAGCTCAGCATACACACCGCACTCAGCCTCGAACTGCCACGCCCACGATCGACGCTCGAAGCACGGCTGTTAGATCCCATCCTGGCGAATCTCTATGAGCGAGTACCAACGCTCGACTACCTCACAGACATGCGTCGTGGCGCCCTTCCAGACAACGTAAGAGTCGAAGAGTTCTATCTTCGACCAGGGGCTTATCTGGGCGTTCGTGCGGCTCAACAGAACTATCTAAGCGTTAACTACACCAGCGTTCCCGCCGCCTTGCTAGATCGCGGGGTCAACGTCGTTGCGCAGATGGTAGCACCTGGCATAGCGTCAACCGAGGTCAGCCTAAGCTGCAATCCGGACCTTACGCTGGATCTATTAGACGCCGCACGCGCACGCGGCATACGGTTGCTCATGGTCGGAGAAGTAAATCCACAACTGCCGTTCATGCCCCACGACGCGGTGCTTCCCAAAGCAGAGTTTGATCTGCTGCTAGATACCGGCACCAACGGTTACCCACTGTTTCCAATACCAAACACCGCTGTCTCGCTCAGCAACCACGCTATCGCTCTGCGTATTGCCGGACTGATCAAAGATGGGGGTACATTGCAGATCGGAATCGGCAGCCTGGGTGACGCGATCGCCTATGCAATCGGCTTACGCCATACCCACAACGCGCAATTCAACCGGCTACTCGACAAACTGGGCCCTCACGAGTTGCCACCGGAGTGCGACGACCTGCCTACGGGTCTCTATGGCGCCAGCGAAATGTTTGCGGAAGGGTTTTTGCACTTGCACGACGTTGGCGTACTGCGCAGAACAGTCGAAGACAACCTGTATCTACACGCCGGGTTCTTTCTTGGCTCCGCTCAATTCTACGATCGCCTGTGCAAGCTTTCCGACGATGCACGGCGCGGCATCAATATGACGCGCATCAGCTTTACCAACAGCTTGCTAAACGACGAACAAACTAAGCGCAAGCAACGTCGCCATGCCCGCTTCGTGAACAGCGCGATGATGGTGACTCTGACTGGCGCAGTCGTCTCTGATGGTCTGGCGGATGGTCAAGTGGTCAGTGGCGTTGGTGGCCAATACAACTTCGTCGCGATGGCCCAAGAGCTCCCAGGTGCTCGATCCATCATCGCACTGCCAGCGACCCGAATCAGTGAGGGCAAAGCGACTTCAAACATCATCTGGAACTATGCACATGCAACGATTCCGCGCCACTTGCGCGATATCGTGGTGACTGAATACGGCGTGGCAGATTTGCGCAACGCTTCGGACCAGGAGGTCATTGCGGCGCTGCTGAACATCACCGATTCACGATTCCAGGAATCGCTACGAAATCGTGCTATTGCTGCGGGAAAGCTCCCGAAGAGTCATCGAATACCCGAGCAGCATCGCAACAATCAGCCCGCTGCACTTCAACATGCATTCACTCAATCCGGCGAGCTGGGCATGTTGCCGCGTTACCCGCTCGGGACCGACCTAAACAGTATCGAGGCTGAACTATCAGTAGCGCTTCACGCAATCGCTACGGCACACAGCAATCCCCTCGCTTTGCTGCGACTGGCGCTACGCGGCCGGCAGCTGGTTGCCAGTCCAGAGCTGCGTGAGGGGCTTAGTCGGATGGGGCTGCTGCCAGCACGCGGTCTTAAAGCGAGGGCGTACCAGGCCCTAGTAGCCGCGGCGTTAATCGACATTCGTGCGTCTGCAAGACCACTGTTCCCATCGCAGGGACCCTAGGCTGACCAAGGGCGAAGGCAGCAACAGAGAACGCTCAGCAATGAATTCAACGAATCGCTAAGGCAGAGACATGAATCAACGATTAAGCGCAATGGATGCCCTGTTTCTTTACCTAGAAACCGCCGCTGCTCCGATGCACATCTCCTCCATCTACTTAGTTGAAGGAGAGGTTTCGTACCAGTCGGTGCTGGAACTATTCGAGTCGCGCATTCATCTCGCTCCAGCATGCCGGCGCCGACTGGCACAGGTCCCTCTTAACCTGGCCCACCCGACCTGGGTGGATGACCCTGATTTCGACCTGACCAATCATGTGAAGCATGTTCAATTACCGAACGACACAACGCTACAAGGCGGCATTGACGCAGCACTGGAATTGAGCGAGCCCATGCTCGACCGAAGCCGCCCGCTGTGGATGTATTACGTCATAAGCGGCGTGCCCGACAAAACCTTGATCCTGCATATCAATCATCACGCAATGCTTGACGGTCTGGCCGGTGTTCAGCTCACCACAGTCTTCTACGACTTCGAGCCCAGCGGTGGGAACAGGCAACCCCCGACAGAAATCTGGCACCCTGAACCGATACCGAGCCCAGTGCAGCGTCTCACTGAAGCCCTACAGGACAACCTAATAAACGCCAGAGACAGCAAACTTCTGAGCTTGTTTGGCAACGCCAAGCAGCGTCACCTTATCAACAAAGCGATCAGTGTGATCAGCCGCATGGTCACCCGTCCGGTTATAACCGCCCCTTTCAACGCGGGCCTGGTCGGGCCTAAACGGCAAGCTAAGTACATCAAGCGCTCGCTGGCTGAGATTCGCGAAATACGACACGCTTTGGGTGGGACCGTCAATGATGTCGTGCTCACGGTCGTGTCCGAAGCGGTAGCCCGTTATCTCGCATCACACGATGAGCCGACAAACGGTCACTATATGCGAATCATGTGTCCCGTCAGCGTGCGATCCGAAGACGAAGCCGGCACGCTCGGCAATAAAGTGAGTGCGGTATTCCCTGTCCTGCCGGCCTGGCCAATGGATTTGGTCGATCGCTTGACCACAGTGTGTGCAGAAACCGAACGAATCAAACACGGCGAGGAGGCTCAGGCTCTGGCGTTGACAACGGAAATAGCATCATCGATCTGGCCGGTTGCGCTGGCGCCAACTCAGCTCGTGGGAACCCGTTGGGATCCTACGGTGCTGGCCACAAAGATCCCCCTGCCCGCCTGGCCAAAATCCCATTGGCGTCCACCAAACTTTGGCTACAACTTCGTCTGCACCAACATCCCGGGTGTACAAGTGCCGCAGTACCTTGCAGGTCACAAAGTTACAGCCACGATAGGCCTGCTGGTGCTCAGCTTCAACGTGGGTTTTAGCATGACGATCATGAGTTACAACAAGGAGCTCTTCTTCAGCTTTATCTGTGAACCAAGGTTACTACCCGACCTGCAGACGATCGTGGAAGCAACCGAGGCCAGCTTCGAGGAACTACTAGAAGCGGCTCGGCATCGGGAACAGCAACTTCACTAAGGCGCGATCCTCCGACTAACCTGTCGCTCGAGCGTCCCTCCAGGCCCGAATGGTCGGCAAGCTGGTATAGATTCCAAAAGCCGCTGCCAGGATTAGCGCGACTAGCGCAAGCATCGTTGCTGAGGCACCCAAGGGCCCGACCGCGACAAGCACAATGAGACTTCCGATACCAATTCCGGTGAAGGCCAGTTGTCGAGGCACTGAGAGCTGTGCTGCAGCCAACGCAAAAATGCTGGCCCATATGAGCACGACGCCGAAAACTCCGAGCAACTCCCCAAGCCGATTTCCCGATGCAGACGTATAGCCGACGCGTACATACGGATCCTCCGGAGCTTGTGTCGCATAGAGTTTCTCAAAAGCGAGATGAACGCCACGCTGCGGAACGTTGATCCGCAACGGTTGGCCGTAGGCTGCCAAGGCATCCGCCGCGCGTGCCATCATCAGCTTGGTCGCCGCTTCTGGATTGACACCTCTCGCCGCATGTAAAACATCCATATTGGATTTGGGTGCACGATAGTCGGGGCCTTGGGGGAGAAACAGATCCCAGCGTGAGTTGGTAACCACCATATCCGGTCTCGGCAAGCTCAGATCGAGTGCGCCAATAAAGCCAAGTGCGCCCAACCGCGTGGCGTACACCACCTCAACCGGGAATGCGTTGGCTGAGTTGATCATGCGGATCAGCACCGTAGCTCCTTCCTCGCCAGTGGTGCTATTGGTCCGCGCGGGCCTGGCTGGCTTGCCGTCTACGAATACCGACCAGACATCCGATTCGGCGGGCAGTTGCAAGCGCAGGAACTGCCGGCGACTGTTACGCACAGACAGCGAGGCCGTTGTTACCGCCAAGCCATCTCGCGTCAAAAGCGTGCTATAGGTGGCCTGCTCCACAGCGGCAACCTGTACCTCGATTTGCTCATGGCGAGTGATTTGCAGCTGCAACGCTGCCGGAGGAATGGCCTGTACATACTTGAATGCCAGCAGGATCGGATTGGTCGTCTTGAGGATCATCTGCTGGGGCAAGTCGCTGACTTCCAACGTCGACAAGTGATCCTGGGTGAGGGCCTGCACCTCAACTGCAGTCAATGCCTCCACAGCAATGCGCCCATGCTCTACTTCCGCGCCAACGACATGTAACGTCGGAACCACTGGATCCGATTCAGCGTCAGTGAGAATCCGCTCGTAGTTCACCTCGAGGCGAAACTGTCCGGTCATCTCTTGGGTAAACGCTAGATGAATCGTTTGCCCATCACTATTTGAGCTTCCGCTCGCCACTTCGTGAGTCCGCAGAGAAGGCCCAGTGACACCGAGGATGTTGAGGTTCTCCGGCACCAGCAAATCTAACGCCATTATCGCACCCGATTTAACATCGATTTCTACGCTGGCCGCGCCCTTCAGCGTTACCTCGCCAATGGATATCAGGGTGTCTACCTGGGCATCGAACTTGCCTTGGGCTCGTTCTGGCGCAACCGTCGCCACAGTCAGTATCGGCTTTGCGCTAACGTACTTGTAAGTGTGAGCGACCCGCATGCTTAGCGCATTTCGAACATAGGCTGGCAACTGATTTTCACCGACCCGCGTGATGTCTACTTCTTTGCTGGGGCTCAGGCTCAACTCTGACCCGACCAGCAAAGCCACCATGCCCCGCTGGCGATGCAGGTCCTTGCCCATGAGCAGCGGCACATCAATGCCCTCAGCTTCGGGCCCGAGCAATTGCTCATAGAAAACGTTGAGGGTGAATTCTCCGCGCACCTCACGATCGAGGAATACGATGATCGTTTTGCTATCGCCATCTTCGCTAATGGCTTCGGTCCAGTCCGACACGCCACCGCTAGGCGCCACGATACGATTTACTTCAGCACGCACGGGCAATTCGAGGTTCAACGTGCTGATTTCACCGTGGGTGATTTCATAGACCACAGTGCCCGCCACCTGTAGCACACCTTCCTCCGCATGCACCGCATGGTAGACAGCCGCATTTGCGCGCGCTGCCGTGCGCAGCTCCGCTGGCACCGCATCCACCCAGCCTAGGGAAATCTGTTCGGACAAAGGAACATGCACTGTCGCAACAGTAAATTCGTCGATCTCGTTAATCTGCACGTTGGCACCGGACGATGCGCTAACTTCCTTGCGACCGGGTAGTTTCAGCTCAAACTGAGATACCGGAACCTTTGGAATAGACACGTCGACCCGAGGTGGACCGCCAGTGTGAATCACGGGAGTAAGGAAGCGCACATTGACCTCGTGGGATCCACGCCCCTGCAACACTGTGGCAAACTTGCCGTCCTGTTCGAACACCGTTGCCGGCGCACCATCAATGCCAACATCGGTTAGCGTCACCGCGCTCGGTAGCAATGGAATGGTGAGCCGCTTAGCAGAGAATGCCTGAACCTGTAACTCGCCATCCCAAACGACAGCATCGTCTATCAGACTGCCAACGTATCTAGCGCGGGAAATCGCATAATCTGAGACCAAAGGCACGCGCCACGAAACCAGAATGGCACTGGTAGCCGGTACGCTCGCGGTAATCTTGGTGCGACCGTTTGCTTCTACCGTACGCAGATTGGCCGCCGGAACAACGGCAAGATCCAGTCCTGTGCTGGGAAAATCCAGCTGTAAATCCGTTGCTGCGGCAACGGGGACCGGCAAAGGCAGTACGTACCCCGCCTCGGATCGCTGTGCATCCACGTCGTAGCTGAGTGACATTTCGTAGCGACCGGACTCGGAAGTGCTCCAGGCCAGGCCTTGAGGAGTCTGCACAAGTTGTACTGGCTGACCATCGACTGATGCCGCTTGCAGCGCCGCACCTGTCGCCAGCACCGGCACCAGCGTCCACTCATCCTCGAACACTTCAATGGATAAGGTGACCCGGATCTGCGCCGAAGACCGATCGTCAAAATCCACAACCTCCGCGCGAATGCTCGAAGTACCAACGGCGTACGATGCTGGTGCGGAACCTGGCTCTTCACTTAGCAACTGCCACATCTGTTGATACACAGATAGGGGGACTCGAACTTCGCCACTAGGGTCAGTACCCAACTCAATCTGAGCGTCCGGAACTTGTTCTGCGAACGCGGCCATGGCCGACAGCATTGCCACTAGAAACCATACTACTTTCATTGGTTATTCCTCGGATGAGTACTCTTCAAAAACGCCTGGCAGCCGTTTTCTAAATGCCGCGTATTCGAGTGCAGCCGCCAGCATGTCGGTTTTCCCAGCATCTAGTTGTTGTACGAATTGCGTTAGTCGCTGCTCATCGAGCAATAGCTCCGCATCGCGCTCCCAACTCGGAACCGCTCGGCGCAGCTCGGTCAGCAGCGCAAGTGCATTGATGAGCTCCTGACGAGCAGCCGGCACTTGCCCTTGCTGCAGAATGCGGCCGCTACGACGGGCGGCGTCCGCAATCTCGATGGCCACTAAGTTCTTCAGCACGTTTAGCTCTAACGGACCCCTGACTTGGCTGGCGCTATCGGCATCCGCCAGCGATAAGCTGGCACGAGCCACGCCGTTCCCCATTCGAATCAGATCCTTGTAGCGCGCGCGCACATCGGCAATCTCACCAGGCCCATCCACAACAACGTCTAGTAGAACGACATGGCTCTGCCCTGCAGCCATGCCAGGAATAACGATCTGAATACCATCTTCATCTTCGCCACGATCAGCCTGGATTCCCCAGTTACGACTCAGGCGCTGGTCGATGCTGAGCTCTGCTTCTCGCACCCGCTGTGCCTTCTGCTCATCTAACCGATAGGAATCAATGACGTTTACCAGTCGAACACCCGCAGCAAGTTGAATTCGCAGGCGCACCGCCCGAGCAACAGTACGGCTCGCAGAGTACAGCTCTTTGTCGATGATCCGGGACGCTTCGGCGGCCGCTCCCAGGGCTCGCAGCCTGCCCTGACCTGCCAAAGAAATGTCTTCCATGTCTAGCCCATTCACCCCAGCAAGCGCCACCACGCTCACCGGCATACCAGCCACGGCACTGCGATGCGCCAACGTTTCAAGTCGAACACGCGTTTTAGACTCAATACCGTCGGCACTGACCAGCAATACCAGGCTGGAACCCAACACCGCGTTGGGGTCATCGTCGGCAGCGAGGCGATCAACACCGGCGGCAAAAGCATTGACGAGATCCAGTGTGGCGCCTTCGAGCTCGCCACTAACCAACTGCTCGGTGAAAGTCACCACGGTACCGTGACGGTAGTCATCTGGCCGAACAACCTCACCACCTGGCACTCCGGCTACGGTGACGGAAAAACGATCATTCGTCTGGCGCTGTTCATTGAGCGACGTCAGTAGCGCACGCACCTGCTGGGCAACCACAACATCAACCGTACCAGGGAGGTCCAGGACAACCGCAACGTTCATGGGCGGGCGAACGCCCGCCTGTCTTTGTGCTGCTTGTAGGCCCACCTGCAGTTGAATTCGCCCGGGACTCTTCACTGCAGCCTGGCTGGCCTGTAGATATACGCCGAGCGCCGAGTTGACTGGCGTATCGAACGGCTGCGCGTTGCGCTCGAGCGTAGTCGCCAACGCCTCCGGATAGCCTGCGCGCAGCTGTGCTTCGAGCCGGCGCATCACCGGGTCACCAGGCAGATAGCTATTTGCCCAATAGCCTACCGGCTCCAGAAATTCGAGCCCTTCCACGTTCTGGTATCCCGCTAAGAACCCTTCAGCCCGTGGACTAAGCTCATTTAGCTTAGTTTGCTGTTCCGCCAATCCACCACGACGGTCGGCCTCAAGCTCATCGACCAGCGCTCGCTTAGCCCGAGACTTCGGTTCACGCAGCGCTCGGTTTGCCATGCTGTCGCCCTTAGACAGACCTTCACGTTTGTTTGATTGCGCCTTCTGGTTGTCATAGGCGAAACTACCTGCAGCCTCGTTTCCACCTCCTTCTGATTCACTCACCAAAACTTCCGAGATCGACGCACGATCCTCTAGTTGCCTGCCAGGCAACTGCTGCCGGTAGCGCTCGGCGCCTGCCATGTAGTCACGCAGTAATGGTTCCAATGTTGGCACTGGCGCAGCAGGAGCGGAATCTGCTGGCTCGCTCGAGGTTCCGACCCCAGCCTGATCAGCCATCGGGCCATCAGCATCAGCGCGCTGCCTAATTTCCCCAGCAACAGATGCGCGCTCGCCGTTTTTTGGCGCTTGCGCTATACGAGATTCCAAGCGCTCATTTTCTCGCTCGGCGTACTGGCCAGGGGCTGCGTTGAGATCGGATCGATCGTGACCAGCGGACCCAGGCCTCTCGGCGCGATCGGTACTGTAGATCGAGGTTAACGACTCAGTTGCCGGTGCGGCCCATTGATCGCCGAGTTGCTGATAAACGAGACCAACGCTAGCAAAGGCCACCACAGCAGCCGCTAGCCCACTCGCCATCCAGCGATCACGCGATGCAGATGGTTCAGATCCGAGCTGCTGAGCGCGCCGCACATGATCCAGCGTGTCTTGGACCAAAGATTCCGCAGCATCTTTGCGGGTCAGATCTTCCAGTAACTCATCAACCCGTTGCAGATGCTCGTCTTTACGTTCGGTCATGGGGGCCTCCGCGGTTTTGCCCTGGCCCTTGGCTGCGGGCTTCGTACACTGCGAGCATCTCGGCGAGCTTCAACCGCGCTCGGCGTAACCTCGTTTTCACGGTGTTCTCAGATACATTGACGACGGCGGCGACTTCTTTTAGCGGCAGGCTTTCAACGGCCACCAAGACCAGAACTTCACGCTGGGAGAATGGCAGTCGCATCATCGCCTGTTCCAGCCAGGCCTTGGTTTCCCCGAGCGCCGCGCTGTCTTCTATGCGTGGCTGGGGGTCAGTTTGTTCTGGGAGTTCATCCGGCGCGAAAATCTGCCGACTGCGGTGTCGATCGCGCACATGATTCCGCAGAGTGTTGGCGGCAATCGTGAATATCCATGGGCGCAGCGGCAGTCCAGCCCGATAGCTGTTTGCTGACTGATGAATCTTCAAAAAAATGTCCTGAAACAGGTCATCGCGTAATTGCACAGCGACTCCACAACGAGCCAAATAGTTCCAAACCGGTGCGCGGTAGGCGGCCATTAGCTCGGCAAACGCATCGGCGTCGCCCCGGGCATGCCGCGGCAGCCACTGCAGTTCCTCCATATCCACCACTTGCAGGTGGTGATTTTGCGAGTCCCGATTCATCTAGATGCTTGCCTAACCCACAGCGCCTGTCCATATAACAGCGGTACACCGCATCTGGAAAAAGGTTTCACTTTTTTCCCGAGGCCGCTCGACGCGGCGCCTTTAGTGCAGATTCGCTGGAAAATTCTATGGCCGATGTGCCTGGTTCTACGACAGGCCCCAATTCATAAACATTGTCATAGCCATAAGCCGACAGCGTAATAAAGGTGGGGACGTTCAATGCAGCCGAGCTGATCTTGGTGGGAAAAGGTCCCGGGGCATTGACAAAGTTGTTGTTACAGTAAATCAGTATGCGTGTGCCCTTCGACGCAATCACAGAGCCAAGGGTTTGTTCCGTCATATCGCTAAACGCCACGTTCACCGCACCGGCGACGTGCATCTGCGCGAACTTGGCGGCACTGCGGGAGTCCAAAATCAGGGTGTTGCGATCTTTAGACATCTCAATGAACTGAGATTCTGAAACTCTGCGAGCTTCGCGCAACGTTTGAACTTCTTGGGTGAGTATCTTGAAACCCTGATAGTCGATGTTCGGGTTGGGAATGCGAGCCTCACCGGCAAATGCAGTCGAGGCGTTCGTGACCACCAACAATATCAAACCACTAAATCGAATCATGCGCTGCTCCCGTTCTATGCTTAAGCGTTAGCCTAAACATAGGGAAATCTGCAGCCTCTGATTAGGCCTTTACCGGTAAATACTCAGGGTTGATGTTTACCGCGAATTTACATGCGCAAGATAGGCTTGATGACATCACCGCTGACGGCGCTGTCGCTGATGGCTTGGTTGATATCGGCAAAGTCGTAATACTTAACCAACCGATCAAATGGTAAACGCCCGCTTCGATAGAGCTCGGCCAAATAGGGCACAAAATTCTGCGGGTTGGCATCACCCATAACAACACCGCGAATGCCCCGGCCAAATCCCACATGATCCATGTCCAGTGCAACTTTAGTGCCACCGGGTGGGGCGCCCACCTGCGCACACCAACCTGGCCGCCCGAGGCACTCAATGGCCTGCTCTACTGCGAGCGGCACCCCAGAGCACTCGACCGAATAATCTGCGCCCCCTTGAGTCTCGGCAAGTATACGGGCCACGACGTCATCTTGATTCGGGTCTAAACACAGGGTGGCTCCGAGTTCTGTCGCCATGTGCCGACGCCCTGCCTTTGGATCCACCACAATAATTTGCTCGCAACCGGACAGCACCGCGCCCATTGCGGCTGCCAGACCAACGGTACCTGCGCCGAACACCGCGATGCGGCTGCCGGCCGCTGGTCTAAGTGCGTTCATAACTGTGCCGACGCCGGTGGTTAAACCACATCCGAGCGGTCCGAGCAGCTCCAGCGGTAGATCATTGGGAACCTTGATGGCGGCGCGCGCCGGTACTACGGAGTGGCTGGCAAAGGAAGACTGGCCAACGAATCGGCCACGCAGAGGTTCATCGCCCTGGCGCATGGGGCTCGAGCCGTCAGTTCTGTGGCCGGTCAGGTTTCGAGCAACAAATTCATCGCAATACGAGGGTAGACCGAGATGACATTGGCGGCAGTGACCACACGAGTCGCCTGAGAGCACGACATGATCGCCTACCTTGAGATGTCGCACAGCACTGCCGAGCGCTTCAATAACACCGGCACCCTCGTGCCCGAGCACCATTGGCAGTGGCAAGAGCACCGCTTGTTCTTTGACCGCAACATCTGTGTGACATATACCGCACGCCACAATACGCACCAACACCTCGTCTGCTCGCGGTGGCTCCAATGCCGCCGTCTGGATCACAAACGGTTCGTCGGCACTCAACGCGACTGCGGCTTGTATGGTGGTCATTTTGATTTCCCCAAGGGTAGATGTGTTCCACAAGCCAGCCATCGCCACCTCAACCAACTTGGAACGTGAGGCAAATACTGAACAGCACCGGCATTTTGACTCAGACGGGGCCTCCGTGGAACACTATTGTCGTTGCAAACTTTGTCTCTGGGAGGAATCAAAATGACAGCAGCACTCTATCCAATTTTTCAGCACGCCTATTTCGTCAACGACGTCGAAGAAGCGGCTCATAAGTGGAATCGTCTATATGGCGCAGGCCCCTTCGTATTAGTGCCCCATCACAAGACCGACAAATTCCAGTATCGCGGAACCAACCAGGAGGCGGACGTCAGCTATGGGTTTGGCTACCTGGGTGACAACCAAATTCAGTTTATACAACAACACGACGAAACCCCCTCCATCTATCGAGATATGTTTAAGGCTGGCGAAGAGGGCTTTCACCACGCGGGTTGCCTAGTCAACGATTTCAAAGCCGCACGCGCCCATTTGCTGGAGCTTGGTTTCGAGAATGCCTGTGAACTCTGGGCTGATGACGTGAATGCAGCCTACTTTGATACACGCTCGGTTAACGGTGGTTTTACAGAAATCCATGGCGATCCGGTACACATACTGGGGTCTTTCGCCACCTGGAAACGCGCGCACCAGAATCTTAAACCCGGCGACAGTCCCATCATGACCATGGATGCGCCGTTCCCTGAAGGGCGGGATCCGGGCTACCTCGACTGAACCTCAACGATCTGTTCGAGATTGGTATTGACTTTCAATCGCCAGACTCAAACAATCAGTTGATAGACTTTTGTCAATACCTCACGCGGATTTGCGTGTTACACCTTATATATTGGAACTAATCGACATACCTACCAACAACGTCTGACCATTACTGCCATTAAGGGGGAGAGAACCATGGCCATATGGAGAAGAGTTGGGCTTCGCACTTGCTGCGTTATGGCGAGCGCTATTGTCTTAGCCGCTACTAACCTGCCGTCTCAGGCAGCGGAATCTGTTGATATCTCTGGAAGTATTGAAGAGATCATCGTTACCACCAAGCGTGGTGGGGTAGAAAATGTGCAGGAAATGACCGAAGCGGTGTCAGCCTTTGTCGGGCCGAGCCTGGAACGGGAATTCGCCGTCACACTCGAGGATCTAAATCACGCCGTTCCTAACGTGCAGCTTGAGCATGTGGGCCTGTTTCAGGCCGCTGCGTCTTTCAGTATGCGCGGCATTGGCACCGCGGGTATCGAGAGCTTTGCCGATCCCGTAGTTGCGGTATTCGTAGACGACGTCTATTACTCACGTAATGCTGTATCACTGCTGGACTTGTTCGACATCGAATCGGTGACCGCATTTCGCGGACCCCAGGGCACGCTCTACGGTCGTAACGCGTTCGCAGGCGCGATTTCTGTGCGCACCAAACGACCGGACCTCGAAGCCCGCAACGTAGAACTTCACGTTGACGCCGGCAACGCCGGACGCCGCAACATTGGCGTCGTAGGCAACATGCCAATTGGTGATAAGGCCGCTTTTCGCTTGGCGGCTAACTATCACGAGCTGGAGGGATTTTACAAAAACGACGGCGTGGTTGTAGAGAGCTATGATCCTGCAACCGCTACCCTCGTTACGCGAGTCGACCGAGACAAAAAGGGCGATCGTGAGAACGGCGAGCGTTCTGTCCTAATACGTCCGAGCGTACGCATCGAACCCAACGACGCCTGGCGCATCGACATCATCGGCGAGTACTGGGAAGACAAAGGGGACGGCACGGGTAACTGGACACAATGTTATCAACCAGGCAGCGTGCCTGCGCCGTTGGGCAATGGCCCTTCCGGCGTACCGGACCTGCATACGATCTTTGGCTTTCCCTGCAAAGATCCATTTGGAGATCAGCGCTTCGACATATCGGGCGACGGTAGTGACCCCTATGAAGTTGGATTCGAGATGTCTCCCAATCAGGGCGAACAGGATATCTGGGGGATCACCGTAGACACCAGTTACGACACCGATATCGGCACGTTCTCCCTCGTCCTGAATCACCGCGACGTGGAAGAAGACATCGTCAGCGACACCGACGGCTTCAATTTCGAACTGTTCTCCAGCAGCCGAGTACAGGAGTTTGAATCGACCCAGGCGGAAGTACGATTCGCAACCACCATCAACGACAACATCGATCTGCTTACCGGTTTGTTTTATCTACAGGATGAATATGAGGTTCAACAGTTCCTTTGGATCTTCGCCGACAGCAACCTCTTCGGCGGTCCCGGTTTCAACCGCGAAAGCCCAGTGGTGAGTTGGGGTAGTAACGAACAGGAACGTTACTCTGTCGCGGGTTACGCGCAAATCGACTGGCATTTCAACGAACAATGGACGTTGAACTTGGGCGGCCGCTACAGCTATGAGAAAAAGGACGACGTGCTGGGTATGGCGATTAACGACAGCGTTTGCCCAGCAGGAGAAACGCCACAAACTGCGCTTTGCAATGGCGTCCCCTTTGCTGGCAACGATCCCACAGACGTTACCGATATTGACCCGTCAGTCCGCTTCGGACCGGTCAGCGACAGCTGGAATAGCTTTTCGCCTAGGGTTGGGCTCGAGTACAGAGTCAACGATCGCGTGATGCTGTTTGGGTTTTGGCAGCGAGCGTTCAAATCTGGTGGCTTCGGCAACAACGCGGGATCTTTATCAGTATTCGAAACCCCATACGATGACGAACAGGTAGACAACTATGAGATCGGTATTCGCAGCGATTTGTTCAACGATCGACTGCGTTTAAACGCCAGCGCGTTCATCGCCGAGTACGAAGACTTACAACGCGGGGTCATTCGCGCGGCGAATACGTCGACGGGTCAGGAAACCTTTGTAGACAACGCCGCTGGGGCAGAATCCGTTGGGGTAGAAATATCGTTTAGCTTTGCACCCGCAGAAGGGCTTAACATCAACGGCAACATCGGCTACTTAGATATCGAGTACGATGGTTTCGAAGCGGATCTACTGGGAGGACCGGGTAGCGTCCCTACAGATAACAGCTCGCTAGATTTGGTACGCGCACCTAAGTGGGATATGAGTTTCGGTGCGACTTACGAGTTCAATCTGAACGATCTCGGGTCCCTAACTTTAGGCACACGCTTCAGCTACACCGACGATATGGTGCTTACCACACCCAACGACGTGGGCTTTTATCGAGACGAACTCACTACCTGGGATGCGCAAGCGGTCTGGGAGTCCTCTGACGGCCGATACCGCTTTGCTCTGTGGGGCAAAAACATCACGGACAACATAGAACGCTTAGGCGGAACGCCTGTAGGTGGCTTGTTTGCGTTTGCCGCGCCCACCCAGCCTCGCCAATATGGCGCCACGCTGGTAGTCACGCTGGGGGAATAGTACTCCTTGAACAGCAGGGCTACTTTTTGCCCTGTTGTTCCCGATAGGCTTCGATGTTGTTTATGGTTTCGCGGGCAGACTCGTGCAACTGGTTGGCGCTGGAACGGCGCCTCAGTCGCTTATCGGTGATTTCCGGCGCGACATAGCCGTCGTCGTCTCGGCTAACCGTGACGCCAGGGGCTACGACCTCATCGATAGCGTCCAGTGTTGCGCTATCGAGTTCGATGTCGCTGGCCGATAGCAGCCCGTCGAGTTGATCGACCGTGCGTGGACCGATGATGGCGGAGGTCACGGCGGGGTGCGCCACGGTGAACGCCAGCGCCATCTGCAAGATCGAGATGCCGTTAGCACGCGCGATGGCATCAAGCTGTTCAATTAGATCAAGCTTCCGTTGGTTATCAGCACGCGACATGTCGTACAGGTGCGGTTGCAGTTCTTGCCGATGGGTATCGTTCGGCGGCGCATCCCGTCGCCACTTTCCCGTCAGCCACCCCTGGGACAAAGGACTCCAGACCACTACGCCCATACCATAGCGCTGGCAGGTCGGCAGCACATCGGCCTCTATACGTCGCGCGAAGATGGAGTAAGGCGGCTGCTCAACGCGAAAGCGCTCTCGCTGGCGGCGCTCCGCCACCCATTGGGCTTCCACGATCTGCTCTGCTGGAAATGTGGAAGATCCGAGCAGTCTCACTTTTCCGGAGCGTACCAGATCGGTCAGCGCTCCCAGCGTCTCATCAATGTCGGTGCTGGCATCGGGGCGATGCACCTGATACAGGTCGATGTAGTCGGTGCCCAGACGCTTCAAGCTCTGTTCGACTTCTTTAAAAATCCAACGCCGTGAGTTACCTCGATGGTTCGGATTGTCTGTCATGGGTAAGCTGAATTTGGTGGCGAGCACGACTTCGTCACGAATGCCTTTGAGCGCTTTGCCGAGCAAGGTTTCGGATTCGCCGTGGGAATAGACATCGGAGGTATCGAAGTAGTTGATGCCGGCATCGAGCGCGCTGTGCACCATGCGCTGACACTCACTCTCATCGCTGTTGCCGAAATACCCGAACATACCGGCACCAAAACAAAATTTGCTGACCGACACTCCTGTATGTCCGAGAACGCGCATTTCCATGTTGTAACCTCTGTGATTCGGGACGCTTGAGCGTGATAGCTAGTTGAGCGCAACGGAGACCATTGAGTTTATCACTCGCCAAGGCATGCTGAAGCATTCCCTCAATCCGTAGGATCTTGGCCCTGTTGGTGGAGAACCCAGGATGGCCTAAGTACACATACTCATACCACCTTTCGCGATCAGCTACGAAAATAGTACTAATGGGTCGTGGTCTCCGAGTTCTGCCACCCGCGCCATCAACAAGCCCTGACCGGATCCGATATTGAGTCGACTTGACCCAAAGGAGTAGTACCGAGCAATGCTTAATCGTTCACCCACCCGCAACAAGCCATCCTGCATGAGCATCGTTCTGCAAGGATTGCTTTGCCTCACGGTGCCAATCGCTTTCTCCAGCAACGCCGTTGCCGCGCCCATCCAACCGCGCATCGACATCACAAGCAACACGGTTCATTTCAGAGGGTTGGCGGGTGGCGGGAGCGATCATGCCCGTTATCTGGACGTCACTCCACGACCACTGGGTAGCTTTACATCGAACTATAACGACACACAGCGTTGGACAGGCGACCCGCTCAACCCACTGTTCTATCTAGCCCAGATCGACGAACAGATAAGCACAAACCTGCTCGACTCTGAAATCAGCCTGTCACAGGATGGCACCTATATCTTAAGTGCGCCAAATGAAGAGTTGCCTAATGGCATGGGATTCGGCATCAACTTCGATGTGCAATTTCGGGTACTGTCCGGTCCAGTCACTATTGAACTTTTCTACGAAGGCGCGGGTATTTTTTGCTGCCGTCCTTCAGAGGTTCATCTGTGGGACGCTGGGACGGATTTCTTATTGACGTCAGCGGTCGATTTTGGCGGCGGTGCACGCCACGATGACTTTACCAGTGGAGAACAGGTTTCATCGGGCGCTCCTATTCCGGTAGTACTCGATCCTGGAACCTATCGAATGTCCATTTCGAATGGAGATGGTGTGCCGAATGTCGGGGGCCGGTGGGAGCAACACACGCTCATTTATGCAGGGCTTCGCGTCATTGGAGCGGCACCGGTGGCTGAGCCGCAGAGTCTTCCCTTATTCGCGATGCTAGTAGCGATGCTCATTCCGTGTCGCCGCCAGCTATCCGTACGCTGGGCAAAGGCCGCCAAATAGTCGCGAACCCGCTCGCCACACGAGAAAGCGGCTGTATTGGTCCATACTGCGCCCAATTTAGCGCCCCTAGTGCAATTGTTAGTATACTAAGACCTCGATATTTGAGCCGGTTTAGCACAAGCCTGTGCTAAATCTCTATGCAGTTAGGAAAGCAATGACAGACCGTGATCTGAAGATTATTTATACCCTCACCGACGAGGCACCAGCCCTTGCTACCTATTCACTGCTGCCGTTCATTAAAAGGTATACGGACGCCGCAGAGGTTGACGTTGAACTCAGCGATATATCGCTGGCGGCGCGTATTCTGGCCGCGTTTCCGGAAAACCTGAAAGAAGACCAGCGCGTTCCAGACGCCTTGGCAGAGCTGGGTGCACTGACCAAAGACCCGGGTGCCAATATCATCAAACTACCGAATATTAGCGCCTCGGTACCGCAACTCATTGAAGCGATTGCTGAACTGCAATCCCAAGGCTACAACCTGCCGAACTATCCGGAAGAGCCTGCAAACGATGAAGAGCAAGCGATTCGCGACCGCTACGCGCACGTACTGGGCAGCTCGGTCAACCCGGTACTACGAGAAGGAAATTCAGACCGTCGCGCACCGGAATCAGTCAAGCAGTTCGCCCGCAAGCACCCACACCCGATGGACAAGTGGAGCCAAGCCTCCAGCACCCACGTGGCCCATATGCGCCACGGAGATTTCTATCACAGCGAGAAATCCGTAACGATCGAAAAGGCAGGTGAGCTTAAGATTGAACTGGTGCAGGACGATGGCAAAGTCACCGTGCTGCGCGACGCCGTTCCTGTCGCAGACGGCGAAGTCGTCGACGGCTCCTATATGAATGTCGCGGCCCTGCGTGAATTTCTGGAGGAAGAATACGAAGGCGCGCTGCGTGCGGGCCTGCTGGCCTCACTGCATCTGAAGGCGACAATGATGAAGGTGTCTGACCCGATCATTTTCGGCCATGCGGTGGAAGTGTACTATCAGCAAGCTTTCGATCAGCATCGAAAGACTTTTGACGAGCTCGGGGTCAACCCCAACCTTGGCCTGGCCAGCGTGCAAGACAAAGTACGCGAGTTAACCTTCTCCTTACGCAACGAGATCGAAGCGGATCTGCGCCGCTGCCACGAAAAACGTCCCGGTCTGGCTATGGTCAACTCCGACCAAGGCATCACTAACCTACACGTGCCCAGTGACATCATCGTCGATGCTTCTATGCCTGCCATGATTCGTGTCGGCGGCCAAATGTGGAGTGCTGATGGCAACCTACGGGATACTAAGGCCATCATTCCCGACTCCTGCTACGCAACGATCTACCTCGAGGTGATTAATTTCTGCAAACACCACGACGCGTTTGATCCGACCACAATGGGCACCGTGCAAAACGTTGGTCTGATGGCGCAGAAAGCGCAGGAGTACGGATCACACGATAAGACCTTCGAGCTACCTGCTAGCGGCACCGTGCGCGTGATCGACGGAGCCGGAAAGGTATTGATTGAGCATCAAGGGGTCGAAAAAGGCGACATCTGGCGCATGTGCCAAACCAAAGACGCAGCGATTCGTGACTGGGTCAAGTTGGCTGTGAATCGCAGCCGGGCATCTGGCATACCCGTCGTCTTTTGGCTGGATGAACATCGAGGCGAGTCTGTTCAGCTGGGTCACGATGCGCAGATCATCAAAAAGGTTAGAAAGTATCTAAAAGAGCACGATACCGATGGCCTCGACATTCAGATTATGAAGTTAACACTTGCGATGCGTCACACGCTTGAGCGTGTGCGTCATGGTCAGGATACTATTTCAGCTACAGGCAATGTCTTGCGCGACTACCTGACGGATTTGTTCCCCATCATGGAACTGGGCACCAGCGCCAAGATGTATTCAATCGTCCCGCTAATGGCGGGCGGCGGTCTCTACGAAACCGGAGCCGGCGGCTCGGCGCCAAAACATGTGCAGCAGTTCGAAGCGGAGAACCACCTACGCTGGGACTCGCTCGGCGAGTTCCTTGCGCTGACCGTTTCCCTGGAAGACATTGCGGTAAAAACGGACAACAAGCAGGCGCAAGTTCTTGCCAACGCTCTTGATGCAGCAACAGGCAAGCTATTAGAGAACAACAAGTCGCCTTCGCGCAAAACCCATGAACCCGACAATCGCGCCAGCCACTACTACCTCGGCATGTACTGGGCCGAAGCATTGGCAAGCCAGAACGAAGACCCAGCACTCAAGAAACAGTTTGCACCATTGGCCAAGTCATTGGCGGACAACGAAGAACAGATCCTCAAGGAGCTGGTGGAAATCCAGGGCGAGCCGGTTGATCTCGGAGGCTACTACCACCCTGATGTCGGTAAAGCCGCTGCGGCCATGTGCCCGAGCAAGACCCTAAATGGGATTCTGGCTGGGTAAGCGGATTCAGGTCGGATCAATTACTTCTCAGCGGATTCACGAAGCTGCTTTGCCACGGTAAAGTAATAGTTGCGCCCAGTCGCCGTTAACAGCTGGCTGCCCAATCGTTCAAGAGCATCCGCTTTTAGGTTCTTCACTTCCCCAACCTTAAGGCCCAGAGCCAACAAATGATCGCTTAGCTGAGCCGTCCACTGAGGGTCTTCGGGGAGAGACGCCCGCGCTTGCTTAAGCAGCATTTCAGCACCACCAGCAAGCGCAGCAATTCGTTCCGCTTCCGCTCGGTTTGACAACGGGAATAGGTTCGAAGGATTACCATCAAACCATCCCAGATAGCCGGAAAAAATGGCCCGTACACCCCATTCGACATTTCCGTAGTACTCTCTTAGGTAGTCCAGCTCAGCGAATTTTTCAGGGAGCTTGACGGCCTCTACCAATTCATCGGGTGTCAGGCCACGATTCATTCCGTCTATCGTTTGATCGAACACCGATTGGATGGCGTCTCGGTAGTTTGTGAGCGTCGCAGCGGATTGATCTTCCCCCAAAATTGGGCGCGTATGCCCACCTACCAAATGTTTTGGCTGTTCCTCAATCATCAGGGTGAGGCTGTTGATCCAGGCCTGTACATCTCGGTATGGAGTGCCTCGGATCGCATAAAGATTCGGCCAAGACTTGTAGAAATTGTCGCCTGCGAAAATCACACGCTCTGCTGGATACCACACATAAAGCTCATCGTAGGCTTCGCCGGTTGCGGTCACTAGATCAACCTCAACGCCTGCAATGCTGATTGTTTTTCTAGCATCCGTGAGCAAATGAGTTGGCTTCGTATCTGCCGCTGCAAACACTTCGCCGCCGCGTTTAGGAAAGTAGGCCCTTGCTACGCCATTATTGATTCTCTGCTCCGGCTTAAGCAGAAACCCGCCTTGGCGTGCCCCTCGCGCTCGGTGAATCGTTAACCCTGCGTCCGCAAGGGTTCGAGTTTCTTTATTGAATTCATCTCGCGTCCATATTTGGACATCCTTCCCGGCTGCAGCAAACACACCCACGCCGCCTGTGTGGTCGCGATGCCCATGGGTCAAGAT
>JBPCXR010000078.1:0-7070 GCA_051027215.1 Pseudomonadales bacterium
GCAGATCTTGAGCGTAACTTTCGTATCAACACCACATCGCTACTGTATCTCGCCCGTGCGTTAGTGCCAGATATGGTGGCAGCAGGTCGGGGTGCCATCATAGTTACGGGCAACACCGCCGCATTGCGCGGCATCCCGACCTACGCGGTCTTCGCGCCAAGCAAAGCCGCACAACGGATTCTAGCCCAGTCTCTTGCCCGCGACCTGGGACCTAAGGGCGTGCATGTCGCCTACGTCACGATTGATGCGGCGATCGACACCCCCTGGACTCGGGACCAGTTTAACCAGGACGAACCCGAAGAGTTCTTCGCCAATCCGGTCGATATCGCAGACGAAGTCTTTCATGTCGCCCACCAGCGGCGTTCAACGTGGTCTTTCGATGTTGAGATTCGGCCGTTTGGCGAGAATTGGTAACTGGTCACCAGTCAACCCAACGACGGAGGGAACAAGCCAGGCACTATACGAGATATGTAGAAATCGAGCGACCATACGAGCTCTGAATTTTCAGAGTCTCAATTCGAACCTAGCGAGAGGAAAATGACATGAAATCTCACAATTCAAAGACAGTATTGATCACTGGCGCATCAAGCGGCATCGGGTTAGGCCTGGCAGAAGCCTTTCTACAAGATGGTGCAAATGTCGTACTGAACTCCAGTAACGCCGAAAAGCTAAAATCGGCTGCGGCAACTCTGGCGCCACAAGACCGTATCGCGCTCGTAGCTGGCGATATCGGAGATCCGGCGACTGGAGACAGATTAGTGGCGATCGCGGTCGATCGGTTTGGTGGAGTCGACGTTTTGGTAAACAACGCCGGTCGATTTGCCGCCAAGCCTTTTCTTGAATCTTCCGAAGACGATCTTGATCAGTACTATCGCACGAATCTCAAAGGGACGTACTTCGCGACCCAGGCGGCTGTGCAACAGCTGAAAAAACAAGGTAAAGGCGGGGCTATCATCAACATTGGGACCGTGCTAGTAACGCACTCGTTGACTAACGTAGCAGCCAGTGCAGCGCTGACAAGCAAAGGGGCGATCCATGCATTGACTACGAGCCTGGCAAGCGAGCTCGCACCGGATAATATTCGAGTAAATATCGTCGCACCCGGTATCATTCGCACACCAATTCACAATGGCTATGACGTGGATGATTTGGCCAGGCTGCACCTCCTCAATCGTGTCGGGGAAGTACAAGAGGTTGTTGATGCAGTGTTGCATCTGGCAAACGCTGAATTTACCACCGGCGTCAACTTACCCGTTGACGGGGGGCATATTGCCGGAAGGCTGTAATCCCGCAGCTGATGGCCCCTTGGCGGCTCCGCGAGCTACGCCAATAGCTGTAGCGTTAATTGCTGTGGGCCACTGTCTGGTGTGCTGACGGCGGCTGGCAACGCGCAACACACCAGGGCTGTGTCATCGTCAGTTGGCGCAGTAGTCGGTCGATCATACACCAGATCACCGGAAATAAGCCGGGTAGTGCAAGCACCACAGCGACCACTCCGACATGAGAATGGCACCTGCAAGCCATGATTCTCAACAAATTCCAGTAAGTTGCCTTCGGAAGGCTGCCAGCTTTGTTCCATTAACTGCTGACCATCCGCATCCAGCACGGTCACGATGGCCTCATCGGCACTCTCTATTTGTGCGTTTTCTTTTCCTATTCGGGAGATAGCGGCCGGGCCGAACGCTTCTGCGAAGATTCTCTCGTCATCGATATTTAGATCACACAACAGATCGTAGGTTTTCTGCATGAATGCGGGTGGTCCGCATAGAAAAACATCTGACTCACTACTTTCTATGGCCAGCTGAAGTAGTTCGCGCGTTAACCGACCGCGATGTTGATAATCCGGTCCCACGCGTAGCGATTCTTCCGGCTTGGTGAGACACCATGTAACCTTAAGGTGATTTGGAAATTCTGTTGCGAGATTGTTAATCTCTTTAAAAAAAGCCCGTTCTGCACTGCTACGTGCTAATAGCACCAGGTGCATGGGTCGAAGGTGCCGTGCACGAACACTTTCTACTATTGCGTGTCGGAGCATCGAGATCATTGGTGTGATACCGACACCAGCTGCAATCAGTACGGCGGGTCGTTTTGCGCTGGCGTTGAACACAAACTCTCCGGCCGGTGCGCGCAATTCGATCGAGTCGCCCACCTTGATCTGGTCGTGCAGGAAAGTCGAAAATTCTCCGTCTCGTTTTACGCTGATTCGATAGTGAGGGTCAGACGGCGCGCTGGACACAGTGTAGGTCCGCACAACGCTCTTACCGCTTATGTTTGCTCGAATTGTCAGAAACTGGCCGGGACTAAAATCAGCATTAGAGCCACTTTCGGGTACAAAATAAAACGATCTGATGGAGGCGCTTTCATCTTCAATCCTAGCTACCGCATACTGTCGCCAGGCCATACGAAGCTCATGAGCCTGTCTTTTTTCTTCTGCGGCTTGCCAGCTGCCGGTTAGCAGCGTGTTCGGCGACCATGAATCGAATGTCCATCGCGCTTTGATCGCATTCTTGATGTAAATACCCTGGACCATTTGAAACTGCCAAAGACGTTCTGCGCCCTCAAAAAAAGAAGTTTGACCATCGTTCCACAGAATCTCAGCGTGGCCCGTCAGCATCAGTAGATGGCCTTGATCAAAATCCACGAACAACAAACCCGCTTTCGGATTCTCGACAAAATTGCCCAAGGTATTAAAGTGAAAATTGCCTGCGTAATCGGGAATGGTGAGTACTTCATCGCTGTCTATGCGTACGAAGCCGGGCTGGCCGCCACGGTGGGACACATCTACACCCTCGCTGGGATGGCCTAACTCGTCGGCTAGATAACTGGCAACGAAGAACGTATCACTGCGGTTGATCAGCGCTTTCATTTCGTCATCCAATAGAAGGACGGAAGTGCTTTTGGCGTGCGCTGAGGCACTGGGTGTTTCCGTTTCGAATTCGCGCGCCTGGATGTACTGAGGACAGTTTCCAAAACTCTGTCGTACCTTGAGCGACATATGGGTTGGATTGATGTCTTCTACTTCCGCAGACAGTCTGTTACGACGCCTTGAGTGTAATTCAACACCTACCAAACCAATCGGCGAGCCGCTCTTTAGATTTTTGGCCAGTGGGTCACCCATCACTGGAGTAGTAGAAACTCTTAGGCGCGTCGCATCAGGTGAGGAAATGAAACCGGGTGGGCCAGTTAGTATCGAGGCCCATGGCCAACCCTGAGCGTCGACATGCCCAAGGAATAAATAGGGCAGCTGCTGGTAGAACTTCTGATGCTGCTCCGGAAGGTAGCCTCTAATGACCCGGCGACCAAACCGCTCCATGTTTTCCCGTACGCCCAGCCGCGTCTGAATCTCATGTTCGCCGCGGTGAAACGGGCTGCTATCGTCTATCGATACCTGGTCAACTTGTACTTGGTTGATAGTGTTCATTACATTTTTCCAGCAGTATGAGCGTGAAAGCGCTTTATTTAAAAAAAGGGGCAGGTGCGCCTGCCCCGGTAGTGTCAGGCCGCAAGCCCGACAGGCGTGGCCTGCATGGGTACAAATCCTGGCAACGTCTCAATTCGCCGCAACCAGCTTCGAACATTGGGATAATTGTCGAGAGCAACATCGCCTTCAGGTGCGTGGGCGATGTAGGCGTAATTGGCGACATCGGCGACGGTTGGTGTGAAGCCCACCATCCAGTTGCGCGACGCTAGGTGATCGTCCAGCGTTCGCAATATGCCATGGGCCGTTTCCTTGGCCTTTTCATGATCCAGACCAGCGCCGAAGACATTGACCAATCGCGCTGCCGCAGGGCCAAATGCAATGGGCCCAGCCGCCGCCGTCAAGCACTTCTGCACTTCGGCCGCCTCATAGGACGTGGTAGGCAACCACGTATTCGTGGCGTCGTACTTACTGGCCAGGTAAACCAGAATCGCATTGGAATCAGACAACACAATGTCACCGTCTTCGAGAACCGGCACCTGGCCGGCCGGGTTTTTGAGCAGAAATTCGGGTGTTTTGTGTGCTCCCTGCAGCAAATCAACGTCTATAATGTCGGCGTTAATTCCAAGCAATGACAGCAGCAGCTCAACACGGTGAGAGTGGCCTGAAAGAGGGTGGCGGTACAATTTAATAGTGGACATGATGGTGTTCCTTTGTATTCAAGTGAGTGATGTTGGCGTTTTCTGCCTTAAACAAACTAATGCTGGTTTTCCAGAAAACGTTAGCTCTTATGCTTCAATTCCGAAGGCATAGTTGTATTTTGGCTATTTTAATTAGATAGACAAGCGACGATTTCTCACGATAGACTAAGAAAAACTAAGGCTATGTTATGTCTCGTCGAATTTATCCGCTTAATGCACTGCGTGCGTTTGAAGCGTCAGCACGTCATTTGAGTTTTGTTAAGGCCGCTGAAGAACTGTCGGTTACGCCGGCGGCAATAAGTCACCAGGCCAAAAAACTAGAAGAGTATCTGGGTCTGCCGCTGTTCAGACGCTTACCGCGCAGCCTGTTGCTGACAGAGTCGGGGCAGCTACTGCTAACCGAATTGCGTGATGTATTTCTTAGTCTGGATACGGCTATGGAGCGCGTCATAGACAGTGGTCAGCGTGGATCGCTCACCTTGAGCGTTGCCCCAACATTTGCCGTTATGTGGCTGATCCCGCGCTTACAGAAGTTTTACGCTTTACACCCTGACATCGATGTACGAATCTCAACCGGCCTTGGTTTGGTGGACTTTCAGCGTGACGATTATGACGCGGCAATTCGGTTGGGCAGCGGGCAATGGTTTGGTTTGGAAACGATTAAACTGTTTGATGAATCGGTTACACCTATGTGCAGCCCCAGTCTGCTTGAAGGTGCCAACGCGCTCAAAAGCCCCGACGATTTGCGCAACCATGTTCTGTTGCACAATCATTCGATGGACTACGACCCCGACGCACCTACCTGGGCGAGCTGGCTGCAGGCGGCTGGTGCGTGCGGCGTCGACGCGTCGCGAGGCACACATTTCGGCTTGCCGGATCATGGTTTGCAAGCCAGCATTGACGGTGCAGGCGTTGTATTGGGGTGGCGGTCGCTCGCGGCGCCAGACTTAGCGGCGGGCCGCGTTGTGGAGCCCTTCGATCTCGCACTACCTCTGGGTTCTAGCTTCTATCTGACCTACCCTGAAGCGCGCTCGCGTAGAGCTAACATCGTAGCGCTTCGTGATTGGCTTATGGAGGAAGTGCGAAACTCGCTCAGCACATCTCAAAGCTGACGGCAAATTCCAACTCGAATTGTTTCATTCTAAGTTCAATATTCTGCGTTGAATCGAATGAACATGCCTTGTCATTGATGCATCACATGTTCAAAGCGTCGAAGCAGCAGAATCAACAAGCCACACTGAAACACGAACCCAATCAGCGCGTACACCCAATAGACATCCGTCCCGCCGGCAAACTCCCAGAACGCCTTCGCCGGCCAGTAAGTTGGTACAACACCAAAGGCCAACTGCCAATCGCCCGCGACAAAATAGGCCGTAACGGGCGGCAAGGTAATCACACCATTCGCCTTCGTGAGCGCGAATCCTTGCACTTTGTTGGCCGCAAAGGTGCCGAGGAACAAAGCGAACACAGCGGCTAACGGCGCCACCGCTATCGACATCCAAAACAAAGGAAAGAAAGAGACCGGTGTCAACGCCGCAATCCTGAACAGTACAATCGTGAGAACAATGCTCAATACGATGGGCGCGGCTATGCGATAAGCCAAATAGCCCCGCAATGACAACGGCGTCACCTGCAGGGCCGCGAGGGTGTTGTCATCACGTTGGTCGAGCAACAGAAAGCCGATGACCAAGCCCGCCAAGATTGGCATGAGCACCATGTTGAAACTCATCACCAATGGATAGTAAGGCGTGATGTCAAACTGATATAGTTGCTCGATACGGCCAGCGAGCGCTGGAAGCCCCCAGCGTAATAACAATGCTAGCGGAACAGTGATGACGATCATCCACCGTAGCAAGGAATCCCGACTGATGGTTTTAGCGTCCATCGGGCCCAAGGCCGTGAGAACCCGTAAGATGTTCATGGCTGCGCCTTGGCAACGACGAATCGATAAAACGTTTGCACAGAGAATGCGAACGCGATTCCCACCCAAATTGTCGAATACAGTACGCCGTAAATCAGTTCGCCAGCAGATATTGGAAGAACTGCCGCCTGCAGCACAGCTAACACAGCCTGAACTGGATGAAGATAAAACACCCAGCTTTGCCACACCTCGAAGTAACTGAGCAGAGGCAACGATAGCAATAGTGTCCACACAAATGACGGAAACAAATACTCATTGATCGAATCGTAGCGAGCGACGATTAAGAATCCGAATTGACATAGCATAGCGGTCGTCAGCACGATGCCGGCGACAAGTGGCAAAACCTCGAAATCGGCGCCGAGAAGAATGCCCACGATGATGAGACTTTCGATCAACGACAGCAGGCATAAGGTGATTGCCTTCGAGGCAAGATACTCATGACTTTGCAGCGGTGTGACGACTTGGGCCTCTAGACTGCCTTCGGCCTTTTCAAGGAGGACCAGTCCGCCGATGAAGTAAAACCCGTTGATGAGTATGTTCCCGAGCAAAACCACCGGGAGCAACCAGTCCAGGCTCTCCGGCGGCAACCAAGACAAGAACACGACTTGCAGCAGCACCACCACGCCAGCGGCATAGTAAAAACCGTTTCTAAATTGCAGGAGATAGTCAAGCTTGACGGCATTCAGCAAACGCTTCATGACAGGCTCCGGCCGGTGACCTGAATAAAGATCTCGTCCAGCGTGGCTTCTTGCGTATGCAGAGTCTGTACATCGTTTTCGCGCAAAATCTGTAAGAAGTTTTGGTCGTGACCTAATCCCCCCAGTACGAAATCCTGCTGTTGAATCTGACCATCGATAAGATATTCAACGCAAACACGCCGGCTGCCGTAGCGGAGCTTGAGCGCCCGCGGCTGGTCGATAAGCCTGATCTTGCCATCGACAATAAACGCGGCACGATCGCAAAGTTCCTCAACTGTTGCCATGTCGTGGGTGGTCAAGAAAACAGTCTTGCCCGCTTGCTGGTGCGCCTT
>JBPCXR010000079.1:0-4108 GCA_051027215.1 Pseudomonadales bacterium
AGCGTCCGAGCTGCTGTCTGCAGGCGCCCGCACATGGGCTCTGATCGGTCCGAATAACAGGCGGTCGAAGAGGCTCGTGGTTGGGAAGACGGGCACTCGCAAACGACCACCGGCTTCGAAAGGCTCGGCCGGCAGACGTGGTTGCCCATGATGAGCGATGTCGTCGAGCGTCTGGTGGAGCAGCTGCAGGTGTCGCAGCGTGGGCAGCACTGCGGTCATCATGTCTTCTGCGCGGGCTGCCTCTCCAGGGGGAATTCGCTTTGCGATCCAGGCCTCTTCGCACCAGTGCTCCCAGTGCTGCTCAACTCCGGAAATACATTCACGCAACAACCGCTGACGTTCAGCCACGGGCATCGTCACCAAACGGGTCGCTCCTCGCCTGAGGTCTGCGATCGCGTTGTGAATTTCTGTGGTCGGGAGAACTTTAGTCATCCGGAGATGATCTTCAAATAGAAAAAGGCTGAGTGAAGGCAACGCACCGGGAACGCTAACGCTATTTCTCCTGGGGCATCGCTGCGATCCAGTCGCGGATCAAATCCACGGCTTCGGTGCATCTGCGACCCGTGATTTGAAGAGAATCGTTGTCGGATGACATCATTGTAACTGCATCTGGCACCTGCGTGAACCGGGGCATCAACTCGCCCAGAAGTTAAGTTGGTCGTCGACAGCGAGCTCTCCTGCTGTATCGAATGTTCAGTCGCAGGCGTGAAAACTGTTACACGTAAATTGAGACTGTGTAATAACTTGACTCAAAGCCCGCAGCAATGTAGCGTGCATTGATGGGCTTGCGTTCCCATACTTCACAGCTAATCATGACTCGCACTCCTCCCACAAACCCTCAGAGTTCCTATGACGGGGAATCTGCAGTTACTCCTATTGGCACTGGGTACCCTGCTGCTTGGCTGCTCAGGTCCTTCACGCATCGAAGCCCCAGCGTGGAATCCAAGTTCTTCCGCGGCAAAAGCGCTGGATCTTTGGGACACCGATCAAGACGGCGGATTGGACGCCCAAGAGCTACGGCAGTGCCCGGGACTTGCCCGGGACATGCGTGCCGTCGATTCGGACAAGGATGGAAAGATGAGTGGTGCCGAGTTGCTCGCTCGCCTGCAAGCGTTTGAAGCCAATGGCACCGGCTTGAAAGCGGCGTCTTTTCTGGTCACGCTCAATGGCAAACCGCTGCCTGCAGCTGACGTGCGACTGATCCCAGAAAAATTTATGGAAGGTATCCTCGAACCGGCATTCGGAAAAACGAATACCGCCGGAATTCTGAGACCTCAGTCCGAATCCGCCGACCTGCGCGCCATGCAGCTTGGTTACTACCGTGTCGAAATAGAATCTGCTCTGATCAAAACCGACGCTCAACGCGAATCGATTCGGTCGCTGGGCGCGTCAGTCGAACCTTTTAGTTACGCAAAGCAAACCCTGGCGATCAAGGACTAGCTGGTTTCATTCTTTCTTCCTACCACCTCAAATATTCAATGCGAAACAAACCCGGTTTTACTCTAGTTGAACTGCTGGTTGTGATTGCAATCATCGGTGTGCTGGTCGCACTCTTGCTCCCCGCCGTTCAAGCTGCGCGAGAATCGGCTCGGCGGTTGCAGTGTCTTAATCAGCTCAAACAGATTGGCCTGGCAAGCCTCAATCATGAAAGCGCGTATGGCTACTTGCCCTCCAGCGGTTGGGGATGGAGATGGCAAGGCGACCCAAACCTCGGCTATGGCAAACAGCAGCCTGGTGGCTGGGCCTACAATTTGCTCGACTTCATGGAGCAGGGGAATATTCGCAGCATCGGCCAGGGTACTCCTGTCGTAGTCACCTTCAGTCCTGACGATCCGCGACTACAAATGGCTAGTACGCCGATAGAGGGATTCAACTGCCCGACGCGGCGCGACGCGGTTTTGTATCCGTTCGTCCGTAACGACTACTTGGGACATAACCTAAGAAGTTGTAATACCAGATTTAAATGCCAGGTCGGGCGTAGCGATTATCAGATCAACAGCGGCAACCGCCAAATCAAAATCGGCAACAACTATCACGGTGAAACGACTGGCCCCGACTCTTACGACGCAGCCGAGACCTACGACTGGCATGGATTTGATGATCCAGCACTAATTTCTGGAGTTTCTTCTGCACGCAGTGAGATTCGATTGGCCCAGATTACCGACGGAACCAGCCACACCATGCTGGTCGGCGAAAAATATCTCAACCCCGATCGCTACACCGACGGCCACGATCCGGCCGATGACCAAAATATCTTGCTGGGAATGGACCGAGACGTAAATGGCTTTACCGGCACAGGCACCGACAACAACGACAACGAAGTCTACCTACCGCAGCAGGATCGACCGGGCCTAATCTTAACCGGCTACGAATTCGGCAGTGCGCACCCAGGCGTATTTAACCTCGTGCATTGCGATGGTTCAACATCCAGCGTTTCTTTCGACATCGACGACCTGGCGTTCTACGTGCTGGGGGGTCGAGACGACGGCGAACGAGGCACTACGTTGCCGTAGAATAAACGGATACAGGCGAGAGCGACTTTCGAAAATGCGAGGTCGTAGTCCCGGCGCGCCGGGACCGCCAAACGGTAGTTTCTGCCGCGTTTCCACGCTCTGGCGAGCGTAGCTACAAGGCTGGATAAAAGTAAGTTGCTCCAGCATACCCGCGTCCCCGTGTAAGGGCGGAGGGAACGATCGATAGGCCTTGCTTCCAAAACTCTGTTCGCTCCGTTTCCTCCTGTTCAATTTATTTACGCTGGCGGCGTTGGCCAGCGCGATTCAAGCCGTGGCTGTCCGAACACCCAATTCAAGCAGCGGCTCTAGTGTCCTTAAGGCCGCGCTGAGTCTGCCTGCTCTGCCCTGCGGACAATTCGATCGCACTCTCAAATCGTCTCCGGAGTGCCACGAAGTTCGTTGAAGATGTCAGCTACTGAGAGCACCTTGTCGATGTTCTCGACACTTTTGCCCGCCTGATAAAACTCCTGATAGCCTGATCCGATATTATTGGCTTTTTTGAGCTTGATAGCTGACATGATCGCATAATAGGTGCGCATCCAATGCTTGGTTTTGCGTCCTTGCAGCAATTTCTTAGCCAACCAGCCAGCTTTGAGTCCCATCCGCTGAATGTAGGGCGTATTGATCACCGACACGGGCACGCCGGAGATCTTGTCAGTGAGCACGATGTCGGTGGCTTTTGCGGCGAGGATCGCATCTTTGTAATCGGCGTGTGCAGCGGCTTCTTTGCTGGCAATGAAGCGGGTTCCCAGCTGTACACCCTGGTAGCCAATTTGCAGTGCCTCTTGGAATTCATGATGACCTCCTACGCCACCAGCACAGATTGTCGGTTTGCCCAACGGTGCGATTTCTTCGAAAAGCTGTCGCGGCGAAAGTTCGCCGGCGTGGCCACCAGCGCGGTTGTTGACGCAAATGAATCCGTCGACACCATTGTCGAGTGCTTTTTTGGCATGCTTCACATTGGTCGCGTCATGAAACACTATGCCGCCAAACTGTCTGGCTTGTTCGACAACCCAACGTGGATTGCCCAGCGCTGTAACAAAGAAGCGCACTCCTTCCTCCAGCGAGATCTGCATCCATCGCTCCAGGGCGCTTCGATATCGTGAGTTGCTGCCTTCGATCAGCATGTTGACACCAATCGGTTTTTGGGTCAGCGTCCGTATTTTTCTCAGTCCTTCACAGTAGTCGTAGCCGAACACGTAAGTCAGACTGATTGGCTGCACGATACCGATACCACCTGCCTCCGACGCTGCAGCTACTAGCTCCACATTGGAACACGGGTACATCGCGCCACAAATGATCGGAAGTTCGATACCGAGCAGCTGGGTAAATTCGTTTTCGTAGGGGTTCGCCACAGAATTCACCTCGTTCATTTTTCCGGCCCTAAAATCCACAAGGTAGTAATCATTGCAACAACTTCACCAGCCTGGTTGCGGATTTCCGCATGAGCGGAATGCTCTTTGTTTTCATTCTTGCTCATGCAGTTTCCTGTGCTTGACGTTAGACGGCAACATTGGAGTTCAAGGTCGGGTCAGTCGCGAGTTGAAAGACTCTCATGGTTCCTGGTTCAAACGGCAATCGCACGCTGCGGGGAT
>JBPCXR010000080.1:0-7595 GCA_051027215.1 Pseudomonadales bacterium
CCGTACACCTGAGTGACGATGTACGGAACCGCGACGATGTAGGCACCGGCGTTAAACAGGCTAGAGAGAAAATTTAGTCCGATGATGTTGCGCACTAAAGGCAAGCGCCAGACGGCGGTGAGACCCCGGCGCAGCGCTTGCCTTGGTGTCTGCGACCCGGACTGGGTAGTCAGCGCCGGTAGGCTAGGGAGCTGGTAGATGGCGAGGATCCCGACAAAAAACAGCAGCGACTGAAGGACCAGCACGGTGATGACGCCCCAGTTCTCCAGCTGAGAGCCCAGGAGGAACCCCACTAGCCCCACCAACGAAGTCACAACAGTCATCAGTGTCACCGCGCGCTGGATGTCCAGCTGCGTGACTCGTGACAGCGTCGACTGGCGCGCTGGATCGGACAGTGACTGCACGCTGGCCATGAGCACGCCGAATAGCACGACCCACCAGTAGCCGAGCGCGCCGAGTCCATAGACTGTGGCGATTAAGAGCGGCGGCACGGCCATCAACAGGTGCATGGTCATGAGGTAGCCGCGACTATTGCGGCGATCACCGAGGAAACCGCCGAGCAGGAGTATTGCCAGGGGGGGAAGCTCGGACATCAGCCGTGCCCAGCCCGTCCGATCAGCGGGCAGATCTAAGACCACCACCAACAGAGATGTCATCAGAAATCCCTGCAAGCTCATGCCTGCCATCCACAGGCTGGATGCAGTTAGATACCAGCGAAAAGCGCCGGGCCGATGGCTAGCGAGATCCGAGGGGCTGGCAGACACCGAAATTCCTGTAAGTAAATTGCATTTTTTGGCCGTTCAAGGCTGTTTACCT
Source organism: Pseudomonadales bacterium (assembly GCA_051027215.1). Lineage (GTDB taxonomy): Bacteria > Pseudomonadota > Gammaproteobacteria > Pseudomonadales > Azotimanducaceae > CALHVX01. The sequence continues at coordinate 817 of JBPCXR010000080.1, forward strand.
GTTAAAAATCAAACGGCTGCAAAAACACATAGTCCTAACATCGCCCCTACAGACAGGGATTCGAATTGCCCTGAAACTGGCCGCCGGTTATGTCACATCCAATAGGTACGTCCATGTCCGCAGTTAGAGGCAGCGAACGTCCCAGAACCTGGTTTCGATCAGATCGGGTCTTTCTCAGTAACAATGAATGGTACTTCCATACTCGGGAAGGCGTCGATGTCGGTCCGTATCCGTCTCAATTCGAAGCGGAAATTGAATCCGGCATGCTCAAGGAACTGTTGCGTAGCGCCGCTAAGGGTGACCCGGCACTGACGGTGATCCGAGAATTCGTGCTGGATTCCTATTCCATGGGTCGCCCCTTAACACCAAATTTCAGCCGTGCACTAGTCGCGTCCGCCGAGCGTAACTGACTCGAGGCCCTAGGCCTGAGTCACGACGTCCAGATACTCTTTTACCCGGGCCAAATGGCCATCCACGTCAGTAGGGCCGGCATTGTGAGTGGCAATGGCGATGTGGCTAGCGCCCATGTCTCGCCATTTGCCGGCGTGAGACAGCCAGCGCTCCGGCGTGCCTCCCTGGTACTGGGCCTGAGCCTGTATACCGAAGTCGTCCATGCTGCGACCGGCTGCCTGGCGGTGTTGGCGAATGCTATCGACGCAGGCGCGAGCCTTCTCATTTGCGCCCATGAGCGGAATCCAGCCGTCGCCTAAGCGCGCACAACGTTCCAGGGCCGCGGGTGCTGATCCTCCAAACCACACTGGAATCTGGGCACTGGGCCGAGGGTTGATACTGGCCTTGTCGATGTGATGATACGCGCCTTGGTAATCCAAGCTGTCGGCTTGCCATAAGGCTTGGAGCAATTCGACCTGTTCGTTTTGGCGCTTGCCGCGATTAGAAAAGCGCTCGTTCAACGCTTCGTATTCGACGGTGTTCCAGCCAATGCCGACGCCCAGCCGGAAGCGATTATTGGACAGTATGGCAATTTGGGCTGCCTGCTTAGCCACCAGCGCGGTTTGTCGCTGGGGTAGGATCAACACCGTGCTCATGAGGTCCAGTCGCTCGGTGATGGCCGCGATGAAGGCAAAGGTGGTCAGTGGCTCGTGAAAGGCGACGTCTTTGTCGTAGCTGTTTTTCGGCCAGCCTCCAGGGCGGTCGCGATCGGCTCCCAGCACATGATCGTAGATCAACAGATGAGTCGCGCCGAGCGCTTCCACGCCCTGAGCGTAAGCTTTCATCGCACCTGGATCGGTACCAATTTCGTTGTGCGGTAGCACGGCGCCAAATTGCATAGAGGGTTCCTTTTGATCTTGCAGGCCAGGCAGCGAGTCAGCGGCGTTTCTAAGCACCCCGTGGCTCACGTACAATTCGCGCCATTATGAAGCCCCTAATGATGAACAGCCAATGACTAGCGACACTGCCCACCTAGAACCGGCGCCAGATGCAGAACCCGCTAGTGGCGAGTTTTCTTTCGTTGCTATGGAGCACGCGATCCTCAAATTCTGGGAAGACAAGCAGGTATTTCAGCAGTCCCTTGCCAATACTAAATCCAAGCAACCCTACATCTTTTACGACGGCCCCCCCTTTGCCACTGGGCTACCACACCATGGCCATCTGGTTGCCAGCACGATTAAAGACGTTGTACCGCGCTACTGGACCATGAAAGGCCGATACGTCTCCCGGCGTTTTGGCTGGGACTGTCATGGGCTGCCGATCGAACACGAGATCGATAAGCAGCTGAACATGTCTGCCCAACAAGCCGTGGAAGAGCTCGGGGTTGGGGGCTATAACGACCATTGCCGGGCCATCGTGCAGCGCTACGTGTCGGAATGGCGGCATACCATCACCCGCATTGGCCGCTGGGTGGATTTTGATAACGACTATAAAACCATGGATCCCTGGTACATGGAGTCGGTCTGGTGGGTGGTCAAGCAGTTGTGGGACAAAGGGCTCATCTATCAGGGCAACAAGGTGATGCCTTTGTCCACAGCGCTTGGCACGCCTCTGTCGAACTTCGAGGCCAACAGCAACTATCAGCAAACCCAGGATCCGGCAGTGACGGCGCTGTTCAAGCTGAGCGATGAGGACGCCTATCTCGCCGCCTGGACCACGACACCTTGGACGCTGCCATCGAACCTGGCAGTTTGCGTCGGCGAAGACATCACCTATGCACGGATCAGGGATGCCCAATCTGACAAGGTTATCTATCTCGCAGAAGAACGCTTAGCCGCTTATGGTGAGCATGAGGTACTCGACAGACGCAGTGGTCAGCAGCTCGTGGGTCGCCGCTATGAACCGTTGTTTCCCTATTTTGCCGAGCAGGCTAAAGATGGCGCCTTTGTGGTAATCAGCGGCGACTACGTCAACACGGAAAGCGGAACCGGCCTCGTGCACCAAGCGCCAGCTTTCGGTGAGGACGATTATCAGGCCTTTCAGGCAGCTGGACTTTCTGCCTTTGCCTGTCCGGTAGATATGCAAGGCGTATTCACGAGTGAAGTGAGCGACTTTGCCGGGCAGCACGTGAAAGACGCTGACAAGCAAATCATTCGCCATCTCAAAGACCGCGGCCTGCTGTGGCGACAGGAAGTCATCGATCATAGTTACCCGTTCTGCTATCGATCCAATACGCCATTGATCTACAGAGCCATTCCGTCTTGGTATGTGGCGGTAACGCAAGTCCGTGACAAGTTGATCAAAGCCAACCAGGCAGTGCGTTGGGTTCCTGACCATATTAAGGACGGACGTTTTGGCAATTGGCTCGAGGGTGCAATCGATTGGGCCATCTCCCGCAACCGAGTCTGGGGCACACCCTTGCCCATCTGGATCAACGATGTCACCGGTCAAGCGCACTGCATCGGCTCGATCGATGAGCTCGAGTCGCTCACCGGCGTTCGTGTAGACGATATGCATCGCGAACACGTCGATTCGTTGACGTTTACCCGAGACGGCGAGGACGGCGTCTATCGGCGCATTCCTGAAGTGCTGGACTGCTGGTTCGAATCTGGCTCGATGCCCTATGCACAACTGCACTATCCGTTCGAGAACCAGAAAGTATTCAAGGCCGGGTTCCCGGCAGAATTCATCGCTGAAGGGCTCGATCAAACACGCGGCTGGTTCTATACGCTTACTGTCTTGGGCGCGGCTTTGTTTGATAAGCCGGCGTTTCGCAATGTCATCGTCAACGGCATGGTCATGGCCGAAGACGGCAAGAAGATGTCCAAGAGCCTAAAAAACTATACGGCTCCGGACGAACTGATGGAGACCTACGGAGCCGATGCGCTGCGTTTGTACTTAATCAACTCTGGTTTAGTAAAAGCTGAAGAGCAGCGCTTTGTCGATGCTGGCGTGCGCGACATGACTCGAAGAGCATTGCTGCCGTGGTACAACGCTTTCTCTTTCTTGAAAACCTATGCTGGCATCGATCAATGGTCACCTGACAAAGGTACCCACCGTGGTAACAATGTCTTGGACCGATGGATCACTTCGCGACTGCAGACCTTGAAGGCAGACATTGCCGTCGAGATGGAAGCCTATCGACTCTACAACGTAGTGCCTGCGCTGTTGCGTTTCATTGAGGATCTGACCAACTGGTATATTCGGCTAAATCGGCAACGCTTTTGGGGCGAGCAAATCGATGAGCACAAAATAGCTGCTTATAGCACGTTGTATGAGACGCTCATGGAGCTGTCCACGATGATGGCGCCTTTCACGCCGTTTCTCGCAGAGCACCTATACCATGAGTTGTCGAGTCTCGGTGGCCAGAAGCCTTCCCCGGTGTCAGTGCACCTGTGCGATTTTCCCGAGCCAGACAGCGCGCTCTCGGATGCGGAGTTGGAGGTTGCAGTGCATCGCATGCAGCAGGTGATCCTGCTCGGACGCCAGCGCCGCGAAGAGGTAAAAATAAATCTGCGAACGCCGCTGCGACTACTGACGATCGTTCATCGTGACGCGGCGCTACTCGCCCAGATGCGGGAGCTCGAAGACTATATTCGCACCGAGCTGAATGTGCAGGAGGTTCGCTACGATAGCGATGAGCGAAAGTATATCGAACTGGTGGCGAATCCAAATTTTCCCAAGCTTGGCAAACGTCTCGGTAAGCGGATGAAAAGCTTCGCCGCACAAATCAAAGCCTTGACGCCTGAGCAAATTATACAGTTGCAGCAAAGCGGTGAGATCCTGCTCGATGGCGAACAGTTCGATAGCGAAGACATCGAAGTTCGACAGCAACCGCAGCCAGGCACCGAAGTGGTTTCCAACAGCAACATTGCAGTGGCATTGGATTGTTCGCTAGATGACGAGTTGATTCGCGGAGGCTACGCAAGGGAGATCGTCAATCGTGTGCAGCGCGCCCGTAAAGAACAGGGCTTTCAGGTTTCAGATCGAATCGAATTGCACTACGACGGCGACTCGGAGCTGCTCGATACCGTGGCAGAGCATGGTGACTACATCGCTGGAGAAGTGCTGGCGTTGTCCATGAATCAAGGGTTGCCAAAAGCCACCGCGGCGCAGCCGACCCACTCGACTCTGGTAAACGATAAGCCGTTCATGTTCCAGCTGGTACTTGCGAAAACCGGTGCCAAGGCGAGCCGCGCGTGACAGATCAGCAAACCCTGGAGCCGCTAACCGGTGGCCAGTTGCCTCACGTTGGAACCTATCGCCGCATTGTTCCGGTGTCGCTGGAGCGCATGTACGAAAATGCGTTGGACTGGGAGCACTTACCCTATGTACATGGCTCCTCCTTCGGCAGCATCGATTGTTTAGATAGTGGGCCCTGGGGCTGGCGTGCTGCGCTGACCAGCGTCGCAGGCGATCCCAGTGAGATTGAGCTGCGACTTGATCGGCCATTGCGTCGTTGGATTACGCGCAATCTTTCTGGCAGTGCTACTGGAGCAGAAATCTGGACTCATGCATTTGAGCTTGGGCCACAAGAGCTACAGCTCAACGTCGACTTCTTTGTTCCCGGCGTTGCACCTGAGCAGCGGGCAAAGGTAGGTCGTGTTTATGCTGGCCTGTATGCCACGTTGTACGATGAAGACGTTGCCATGATGGTTGAGCGTCAACGCCAACTAGATCAGCGCATCGAGCGTTCCCGCGAAGAAGATTCCTTAGCCTTAGGAGCGCTGTCAGCGTTACCTGAGCGATCCCTGCACCAACTCGGCGGTCGCCAGTGGTTGCTGATTCGACTCGCGGAAAACCTCTACGTCGTACCAGCCCTGTGCCCACACCTGTTGGGCCCCTTGCATGAGGGCGCGATCAGCGATGGTTGTATCGAATGCCCTTGGCACGGTTATCGTTTCGACCTTGCAAGCGGCGCCTGCCGCAGCGGTCAAGGGCTAGCGTTAACGCAGAGGCCAACGGTGCGGATCGACGACGGTAACGTCACGCTCAAGTTTTAATTTCTGTGCAGAGCGCATCGCGAGACTCCTAGAGATTCTCTGCGGCTCGTTCCTGTGGAAAAAATATGAGGAGTGCCCGAGGGGAAGGGAGGGGAGGGGAGGTTCGGGCACTCCTCTGGGAAACTGGCTGGGAATCGATGGGTATCAATTCCTCAGCTGCAGGAAGCATGTTACCTTAGGTAACACTCGATGCAACCCCAGGTAACGTTTTTTGACAGCAGATTCTAGAACTGTTTGGAATATCTTCTTCCCCGATCGTTCTTATAATCTGTGGAAAGTACGCTGTCTTCAGGCATAAGCCCTTGATTTTATAGGGGTCTCTCTGCAAACTGGGCCGTCCTAGCCAAGAGACCGCTTATGGCGGCTGCGCCAACGCGACTGCGCTGTGATTTCCTGGAGAATCCTCTGGGAATCGATAACCTGCGCCCCCAACTCTCCTGGCTGCCCAACGATTCTCGACCCGCGGAACTGCAGACGGCCTGGCAAATTCTGGCTGCCTCGGAACCTGGCCGTTTGAACGAGCTAGAAGCAGACCTGTGGGACAGCGGCCGGGTCAGCGCGAGTGGTCACGTGCAGGTTCACTATGGCGGCGCTGCGTTGGTTTCCCGTCAGCGTATCTGGTGGGCGGTACAGAGCTTCGACAGCGATGGTTTACCGTCTGGGTATAGCCGGCCAGCCTTTTTCGAGATGGGGTTACTGCAACCGAGCGACTGGCTAGGTCACTGGATTGGTGCTGCCTACATGGGTAGCCGTACAGTTGCGGCTCCGGTGCCGATGTTAGTGCGAGACTTCGTCCTCACAGCCATGCCCAAACGGGCCCGCTTGTACCTTGCGGCCGCAGGCTACTGTCGTGGCGAGATGAATGGTCAGGCGCTGGGCATTGAGCCAAGCTCGCCAACTGCCAGCGACTATCGCAGTCGTGTTCGTTACCGTAGCGTTGACGTCACTGCGCTGCTCACCCGTGGACACAACCGTCTTGGTTTGTTGCTCGCTGATGGCACTTATGCCGGCAATATTGTTCGTAGAAACCAGCGCCAGCAGTACGGTAATCGACCGATGCTGCTGGCGCAGCTAGAAGTCGTATCGGCTGATGGGCGTGTACAACGCTTTGCCTCGGACGCGCAGTGGCGCTATCGGCCCAGCGGTTGGCTGCAGAGCGACCCAGTATTGGGAGAGCACTTCGACGCCCGGCAACAAGCGCCGTTTTGGTCAAGGCCGCCCCTGGAAAACAACGAGCAGCAGGGTTGGTTGCCGGTGCGCTGCTTCCCAGCACCGACTGGTGCTCTCGCCGCCGATCTGGCGCCAGCCGCCGTAGTGCAGCGTCGCCTGGCGCCCCTGGAGCCGCCCAGCCTGGTGCTCAATGAATGGCAGCAAGCGAGTTGGCGC
>JBPCXR010000081.1:0-7452 GCA_051027215.1 Pseudomonadales bacterium
TACGCCTGATACTCGGCGTTGCTGACGGAATAGCGACCCAAGTCGGCCTCCAGCTGATCTGCGGCTGCGTAGCCGATCGCGATTGCGCGCTCGAACTTGTCAAAATCGGCTGACGTCACCTTGGTGCCGATGGCGGGCTCAATCAATAGGTCGTCTCCGCCAAGGGTCGCCAGTTGGGCTTCGACGTTGCTGCGGATCAGCAGGGTGCTCATCTGCGTGAGTACCGGCAGCACGCTATCCAGCTCGTCCCGAGGCGTGAGTGGCGAGCCGACTTCTACCGCAATCAAACGCTTAGCGCCCATTTCTCGAACCACGTTTATAGGCAGGTTGTTCGCGATGCCGCCGTCCACCAGCAGGTGCTGGCGCAGTGGCACCGGCGTAAAGGCACCGGGTACCGACATGCTAGCGCGCATCGCCAATGCTAAGTCGCCTGTGCCGAGCACTACTGCGTCGCCGGTGGCAATATCCGCAGCTACGGCCCGAAACGGGATAGGCAGGTGGTCGAAGTCGTCCACATGAACCCTGCCCTGGACCAGGGATTCGAATAGAAAGGAGATTTTCTGTCCGCTTAAGGCGCCTGTTGGCAGGAGCTTGGAGTCCCTGCCGATGCCCAGTTTGGGGCCGAACAGGCTCAGATCGTCGTCACGCTTGCGCCTGAGCGTCCGATCAGCCCGCCGGGTGCTGTCGGTGAAAAGGTCATCCCAATCCAGTTTGCTGATCGTCTGCTCCAACTCGTCGGCGCTCATACCGGTGGCGTACAGGGCACCGATCAACGACCCCATGCTGGTACCTGCTACGTAGTCGACGGGTATGTTGAGTTCTTCCAGTTTGCGGATGACGCCGATATGGGCAGCGCCGCGGGCGCCGCCACCGCCGAGCACCAACCCAAGGCTGGGTCGCTGCAGCTCCCCGAGGTCCCGGCAGAGGCTGGCCGAAGCGAAAGCGCCGGTTGCTGAGCTGCAGGCACTGCAGGCGAGGATGAACGACATCAGGCGTCTAGAATGCATCACGGGCTCCGATCCGATCTTGGCGACCAAAGTAACGCAGTGACGCCGCCGCTGGCCATGTCCGAAAGTGGATAGCAATGCGTTAGGAGATCTCGGTAGACTGGTTACCATCCGAACCCTAGGATCTTACCCATGCCGAAAACTGGAAAAATACTGGCCGTCCTGACGCTTACCGCGGCGCTGTTCAGCCAAAATGCCGTCGCCGAAAGCGGCTTCATGGACGACTATTCCAAGCTGAAGAAGCGCCAAAACGACATGTTTGGCAGAATCTACATCGGGCCAAATACCGAATCGCAGCTGGCCGGTGTGAACTCGCTCATGGTGGACCAACCCGAGATCTTCATGTCGCCGGCATCGAAGTACAAAGGCGCCAAGCCGGATGCATTGAAGATGCTGTCAGATACGTTACGCTCAACCTTGGTGATCAAGCTTGAGGAAGGTGGGTACGCGATCGCGGATCAGCCCGGAAGCAGCACCGTATACATGCGTTGGGCCATTACTGACCTGTACCTGAAGAAAAAGAAGCGTGGATTGCTGGCGTACACGCCTGTCGGTTTCGTCGTCCATTCCACGGTTAATGCGGCAGTGCGCGATGTTTGGAAGAAGATCGACATCGTTGAGCTGAGCATTGAAGCGGAGTTTATCGACAGCGTGACCGGTGAGGTGCTGGCTGCGGTGGTGATGGATCGGGGTCATCGCAAAGACAAAAACAAGAAACAGAAACAGGAACTGGTCAGCTGGGAAGACTTGGATGGCACCATGCAGACCATGGCAGCGCGGCTGGTGTGTAACCTCGATAATGCGCGCAGTGCCGATGGCGAGCGTGAAGATTGCGCGGCAATAACGGTAACTGTCGAGGAGTGATGATCTCTCGGACCTTGCGCACAGCGAAGCGCAATGGCACAGCGTTCTGGGCCGGAGGCATAGCGCAACTGGCCCTACTCAGCGGCTGCATGACGCTAGGCCCGGATTACGAAGCGCCTGAAGTTATTGTCGCGGATGATTGGCACCAGGAGTTAGTCGGCAGTAGTAGTGCCGACAACAGTCAGTGGTGGGCGACGCTGGGTGATTCGAAACTGGAGGAGCTGATTGCCAGAGCGGCGAGCGGCAATTTGAGCCTACGCGCAGCGATCGCCAGGATCGACGAATCTGAGCGGCTGCTAGGCATAGCCAAGGGTGAACGCGCACCGGACGTTAACGGCAGTGGTGCTTACCAGCGCAGCAAGTCGGTGGCCGGCGTTTTGCCGTTTGTGGATACGATCGATGAATTCAGCGACGCCGGCGCCAGCGGTAGCTGGGAGTTGGATTTCTGGGGCCGGGTACGTCGCACTGTTGAATCTGCACAGGCTTCCTACGAAGCGTCAGTAGAATCATTCCGGGACGTTCAGGTTATATTGAATGCAGAAGTTGCCGGCAACTATGTGCTGCTGCGCACACTGCAGGAGCGCTTGCGCTTGGCCAATTCCAACGTCGATCGCCAGCAGGAAACACTGAAACTGGTAGAAGCTCGGCACCGCGCTGAGCTAGCCCCAGATTTAGAGTTGGAACAGGCACGCTCGAACCTTGCCACAACACAGTCTGCGGTGCCGGCACTCATGGCCGCGATTCGCCAGACCATCAACAACCTCAGCACGCTGCTGGGTGAACAACCCGGGCCGCTGACCAGCGAACTGCTGGACCCGGGCCCGTTGCCGCGATCAGGCGATGTGTTGCAGGCAGGCATTCCCGCTGATGCGGTACGTATGCGTCCTGACGTGCGCCGTGCCGAGCGTGCGCTGGCTGCCCAAACCGCCCGCATTGGCATTGCACGGACGGCGCTGTATCCGAATTTTTCGCTCAGTGGCAATTTTGGTTACAGCGCAGTGGGCGGGAGCCTCGTCGACGATGACAACGAAAATTGGGCCATTGGCCCGGTGTTCTTCTGGAACTTATTCGATGGCGGCCGAGTGCGAAATCAGATCGCCGTTGAAGAGGCGCGCACAGAACAGGCGCTGGTAGCCTATGAAGCCAGTGTTCTAGAGGCTCTGCGGGATACCGAAAACTCGCTGGTGGCTTACGTTTACGAACTGGAGCGCTTGGGTTTCCTGCAGCGCGCGGTAGAGGCCGCTTCCACGTCTGCAGATCTGGTCCGCAAACTGTATCGCAGCGGCCTGACCGATTTTCAAAACGTTCTTGATACTGAACGCGCGTTGTTTGTGCAACAGGATCTGTATGCCATCAGTGAAGGTAACGTGGTGCAGAATCTGATCGCCACTTACCGGGCGATGGGTGGTGGCTGGTCTGCGGGCGCAGGTGCCGCTCAGTAACAACAGAGGGCGAAGGTGATGAAGAACTTGCAAACGAGGCCCGCTGCTGTGCTGTTCGCTTGGCTGCTGGGCTTGCAACTGATTGGCTGCAGCGAGCCAGAAGTCACCGCGCCCGATACGGTTGCGCGACCGGTCAAGATCCTGACTTATGGTTCGGTGGGTAATACCGAAGTCGTCGAGTACTCCGGCACAGTTGCTGCGGCGCAAAGCTCGGACATGGCTTTCGAAGTCCCTGGTCGTATAACCGAATTCGTCTTTTCTGCAGGCGACCGTGTTGAAGAGGGCGCGGTCTTAGCGCGGCTTGATGCGAGTGACTACGAATCGGCGCTGGACAAGGCCCGGGCGGATCGCAATGCCGCACAGGCGGATTTCAAACGCTACGAGCAAGCTTACAACGATAACGCGGTCACCAAACAGGATCTGGACCTGGCAAAACGCAACCTGGAAGTTTCCGAAGCACTGCTGCGAACCGCCGACAAAGCGGTAGCAGATACGGAGCTGCGGGCGCCGTTTAGCGGCAACTTGGCGCGCAAGTTAGTGAATGACTTTGCCAACGTTCAAGCCAAACAGCCGGTGCTGGTACTCCAGGATGAATCCTCCCTAGAAATTGATGTCAATGTGCCTGAGCAGGATTGGGCTCGTGCCAAGCCGGGGCTTGATTTAATGCAACGTTCCGAGCGGGCCAAACCACAGGTGATTATTCCGGCGATCGCTAATCGGCAGTTTCCTGCGCGATTGCAAGAGCTCAATACCACTGCCGATCCGGTTACCCGGACCTACGCCATCACGTTTGCGTTCGACAAACCCGAAGACTTGAATGTTCGTCCCGGCATGACCGGCCTGGTAAAGCTGACTATCCCAACGGACGTAGCAGCGCCGGCCGCAGGCGGCTCCAGCGCGACCCTACCCGCCGCGGCGGTGTTAGCAGATACCGATGGCGCCCCGTTTGTGTGGGTGGTCGGGACTGACATGACAGTGCAAAAACAGACGGTGACCGTAGGCGAGTTGGCACATGACCGCATCAAGATTCTTAGCGGTCTCGATGCGGGTACGCAAATTGTAGCATCCGGTGTGCATAGTTTGCGCGCGGGCATGGTTGTCCGGCGCTTTGAGCCATAAGCCATGAAGCTAACCGAATACTGCATCGATCACCCCACAACGACGCTCGTTCTGACGGCCTTATTGATCGTCGGCGGTCTGGTTAGCTACACGAACATGGGGCGCTTGGAAGACCCGGCGTTCACCATCAAAGACGCGCTGGTTATCACGCCTTATCCTGGTGCCTCTGCAGCCGAAGTAGAAGAGGAGGTTACCAACGAAATAGAAATTGCGCTGCAGAAGCTCGGTCAGCTTAAAGAAATCAAATCCCGCTCGTCCCGTGGTATGTCCATCGTTACTGCGACCATGAAAGACAACTACGACCAAAGCTTGCTGCCACAAGTCTGGGATGAGTTGCGGCGCAAGGTGGGAGATGCCCAGCGCAATTTGCCACCGGGGGCTGGCACGCCCTACGTGAACGATGACTTCGGCGATGTCTACGGCGTGTTCGTGGCTGTCTATGGTTCTGAATATAGCTACGCCGAGCTGTGGGAAGTGGTCAAATTCCTGCGCCGAGAACTGCTGCTGGTCCAAGACGTCGCCAAGATTGAAACCTTTGGGCTACAGCCTGAAGCGATTTACGTGGAGCTGGACCGGGAGCGCATGTCGCAGCTGGGCGTGCCGCCTGCGCTGGTCGTAGACCGACTGCAAGAAAAAAACGTGGTGGCCGATGCGGGTCAGGTACGCGTGGGATCCGAGTTCATCACCATCTCACCCAGCGGCTTATTCGACAGCGTCGACGATATTGGTGCCTTGCTGATCAAAGGCGAACCGGGGGGCGCGCAGATCTACCTGCGAGACCTCGCCGCGATTAAGCGCGGATACGTAGAGCCACCCGGATCGTTGTTGCGTTATGACGGCAATCAGGCCATTGGACTCGGCATTTCTACCGTTGCCGGGGGTAACGTCGTGCAGATGGGTACTGCGCTGTTGGAACGTATGACGGAGCTGCGCGGCGACATTCCCTTGGGCATTGAGTTTGGTCAGATAGCAGTGCAATCCTTGGCAGTGGAGACCGCCATATCCAGTTTTGTTGTCAGTCTGTTGCAGGCCATTGTAATCGTCGTCGTGGTGCTGCTGTTTTTCATGGGGCTGCGCAGCGGCTTGCTGATCGGTTTCATTCTGTTCGTCACCATCGCCGGCAGCTTCATCATCATGAGCATGCAGGGCGTAACGCTAGAGCGCATATCTCTGGGCGCCTTGATTATTGCGTTAGGCATGTTGGTCGACAACGCCATAGTGGTGGTGGACGGCATGTTGGTGAAAATGCAGCGAGGCGTGCCTGGTCGCACGGCAGCATTGGAGGTCGTGGGACAGACCGCCTTGCCGCTACTGGGCGCCACCATCATCGCCGTGTTGGCGTTCGCTGCCATCGGCACGTCCGAGGATAAAACCGGGGAATACACGCGTTCGCTGTTCAGCGTCATCATGATCTCGCTACTGCTCAGCTGGGTAACTGCCGTGACCGTTACGCCGCTGCTGAGCATGATGTTCTTGAAACCGAAGGTCGCCTCAGACGGAGACGCGGACCCTTATGCGTCGAGTTTTTATACTCGCTTTCGCAGCTTTCTAGCCGGTTGTATTCGCTTTCGGGTATTGACTCTGGGCATGGTGATTGCGCTGTTCGTCGTGTCTCTGTTCGGTTTCGGGAAGGTAGAGCAGAGCTTTTTCCCCAGTTCAACCAGACCACAATTCATGGTGGACTACTGGCTACCCCAGGGCACTGACATCCAGAGGACCACCGAAGACGTGCAGTCCATTGAGGAATACGTGCTGGGTCTGGAAGGCGTTACCCATGTTTCATCGGTGATCGGTCAGGGGGCAATGCGGTTCCTGCTGACCTATCAACCAGAAAAGCAGAACTCCGCGTACGCTCAATTGCTGGTGGATGTCGACAATTTCGATCTCATCGATCCATTGTTCGATGAGATTCAGAGACATCTGGAAGATAACTATCCAGACGCTGTGCCTCAGGTTCGCAAGTTTATTCTCGGCCCGGGTGAGCCCGGTAAAATTCAGGCCAAGTTCATGGGCCCGGACCCCAACGTGCTACGCGGTTTGGCTGCCCAGGCGGAAGAGATTCTGCACAACGAGCCGTTGGCATTCGGTATTCGCAATGACTGGCGCGAGCGCACCAAGTTGATTCGGCCGGTGCTGGCGGAAAACCAAGCGAACCTCAATGGCATTGGCTATCGGGATGTCACACAGGTGTTGCTGCAGGCCTTCGAAGGCGCTCGCGCTGGCGTGTTCCGCGAACGCGATGAGTTGTTGCCCATCATCCTGCGGGCACCCGACAGTCAGCGCATGGATGTGGCTAACATCCAAAACTTACAGATCTGGAGTCCGGCTGCGGCGCGTATGATTCCGTTGCGGCAGGTGGTGTCGGGCTTCGAGACGGTATTCGAAGATGAAATTATCTGGCGGCAAAATCGTAAGCGGGCGATTACCGTGCTGGCCGATCCTCGAGTCGGCGAAGCGGCGCCGCTGTTCGATAGTGCCCGACCCAAGATTGAAGCCATAGAACTGCCGCCAGGTTATACCTTGGAGTGGTGGGGCGAGTACAAGAGCAGTGGCGATGCCACAGCTTCGCTTGCGGGGAGCGTGCCTTTGTTCTTACTGCTGATGGTGCTCATTACGCTGATGCTGTTTGATGCGTTCAAACAAACGGCCATTATCTGGTTGGTGGTGCCGCTGGCGCTCATCGGGGTGACCGCGGGGTTGTTGGGTAGTGGGCAACCGTTCGGATTCATGGCCACCCTGGGATTCCTGAGTCTCACCGGCATGCTGATTAAAAACGCCATCGTCCTCATCGATCAGATCGATTTGGAAATTGGCGAAGGCAAAGACACGTACAACGCCATTCTGGATTCCGCCGTTAGTCGCTTGCGGCCAGTTGCTATGGCAGCAGCCACCACAATTCTAGGCATGGCGCCGTTGTTTCCTGATGCGTTTTTTGTCTCCATGGCGGTGACCATCGCAGTCGGATTGGGATTCGCGACCCTATTGACCATGATCTTAGTGCCCGTGCTCTATGCGACGTT
>JBPCXR010000082.1:0-22473 GCA_051027215.1 Pseudomonadales bacterium
AGCCCAACTGTATCAATGAAATTACAACAAGTCATGAACGTGGAAGTTCTCACAATACGGTCCAAGCCCGATCTACGGGACAAACTGTGAATACAAGAGGTACGATTATGACAACCGAACCAAGGGGGACGATCGTGACTGCAAATAGCCCAACCGCCGATTACGTTCAAATGGATGCCGTCGACTGGATGCCCTTTCCCGAAGGCCTGTGCCAAGGGCCAATCCGCTGGAAACTGCTGCATGTTTCACCTGAAGTGGGTGCTTGGACCGCAATTTTCGATTGCCCTGCGGGCACTTCATTCGCCAAGCACATTCACATGGGTCCGGGTGAGTACTTTCTCACCAAGGGTCGGATGCACGTCCGCGGAGGATCCGATGATGGTGGCGCCACCGCGGTGGCCCCCGGCTATGGCTACGAGGAGTGCAATGCACAGCACGATCACACCGATTTTAGCGAGGATAGCGAGTTCTACATGACCTTTATAGGACCGCTCAACTTCATCGACGACGATGGCAATACCATCGCACTGGTAGGTTGCAAGCAGGTGCTAGAGGCTTGGCAAGCGTCCAGATAGTTTGTCTTTGGATCGCTGTGCGACAGAGTGATGAATGACGAGGCCAACTTTCTCTGAGGCGAAAACCCCGAATGGTGTAGTAGTTCGACTAGGGGCGAAGCTTTATGTGTGGAGATACATTGGACACACTCAGGTGCTGTTTTGCCAAGCAGTTCTAACCGCGGTTAAATATGATTCCCTGCCGGGGAGAGGGAGAAAATCATGACCGTTCGACAGATCATAATGTTCGAAAACAGCCCGGGCGCGATGGCGCACTTAACAGAAAATTATGCTGCGCGGAGGAAAATTGACGCAGAACTCGGAAACAAGTCGACTGTTAGATATTTTACGATGCAAATCGCGGGACCCAATTCAGGCACAATGTCGATCCAGTACGAATACGACAGCCTTGCGCAGATGGAAGAGGAACAAAATCGACGTCTAGGAAACCCGGCGTGGATGGAAATGAACGCAGCTCTAGCGGCTGCGGGATTTAACCCTTCTTTTCATGGCGTGGCGTTCGAAGATACACCCCAATAGCCTAAATGAATGGAGGCTCTGTTGAGCTTCCATTCACTTTCGCGCTAGCCAGTTTCAATGAATGACAGATTCAGGCGTGCCAATATCCCCGCGCTGATACGCTCCAACGGATCGGATTGATTCATGGGGGACTCCCTCCCTCAAGCGAAGGCTCGATATCCCAATGAGCAGCAATCGTCTGACAATTTGCAAGATGTCTGAACTCACCGGTGGTTACATCGAAACAATCCGCTATTAGGAATAGCAGAGGCAGGAACTGGGTATTACGCCGGCGGACCGACGCGTGCTCCACAGGATTCAACGGCCAAATATCTTTACAGAGCGCAGCGTCGAGCAGAATATCAAAGCGTGCTGACACTGCGTATGGCCAAGGGGTGTCGGCCGTGTGCAATCCAGGCAACACTAGGGGTGGACTATGATTAAGCGATTAACCGGTCGGTCATTGCGCCGGACCACAGTACTCTGCACTTTATCCTTTTTGATTTCCGGGGCGTTCCAGTTCGCCCACGCCGGCACTCTCATCGATCGCTTCAAGAAAGCACCGATTGTTGCAGACGGTGTCACCGCGGGACGTCAGACTGATTTTGTAATCGACCTGGGCAGTTCCCAGGATCCGGCAGCTCCGGGATTAGACCTCGCTGAGGGCGAGCAGCTTCGAATCACATTACCTAATAGCTTCATTTTCGACGAGGGACTGCTACTACAGTTTCCGATCTGCTCACTCGGGGGAATGTGTCCGAGCACGCTCATGCCTGATGCCTGCGCGGGCGGTACTCTCGCATGCACGACGGGTGTGTTCTTGCAAGGCTACCCGCAAAGCGCAATCCCGCCTTTCGTCAGTCGCGATGGCAACACGCTGATCTACACAGCGCGGGGCGATACTGGGCCAGTGATCAGGAACGCGCACGTGATTGGAAAGGCGATCATCAACCCCGGTCCGGGAAAGTACACCGTCAAAGTCCAACACGTGGCTGCTGATGGTGAGGTGATCGAGGAAGATAGCGGACGGTTACACATCGTTCCAAAAATTCGGCCGAGCATCAATCAAATCAGCATATATGCCGCTAATCCGGCGCCTCCTCCGGGATTTCTTAACGCAGTTTATCAATCAGTCTTACCCGACGAACTACCATTGCCTTGGAACTATTTTGTATGGGACAAAGGTGGGGTTCCGTTCACTGGCATTGAGTTGCAACGGGTCACCGAGGATCACTATCTATTGAGGCTCAACGGCAAGAGAACCGTTGGCCAAGCAAGCATTGAAGCGCCTGATGGCGCCTCGGGGTTCACGTTGACCAATACGCTTTCCGACACATTGCCCAATACGCCCGTGATCGGGCTTAGCCCCGGCGGCGGTCCACCACCTCCGACGCAGCGTTACGAGATCCAGTTCGATCCAGGCATAGAACCCCTACCAGGGCGCTACATCACAACGATTCGCCTAAACAACGGCAACTCGACTCAGATGTTCGTTGATGTATCAGATTAGGAAGACTGATCTTCCATGATCGACGGAAGTTCTTGCGGGAGCGAAAAGGTTCCCACTCCTTCCGTACCTATCAGGAATCCAAACCAGCAGCTGCCCCGACGATGCGCCTGCTGCTCGTCGAGGCGTTCGAAACAAACATTCACGCTCTGCAGAGATCGCCGGCCCTAGCAGAGCGAAGTTTCCACCTCGACTACGGCGGCGTCTGCAACCAGCGATCAGCGATGGCCGGTGGTGCCTGCAAGCTGTGCAAGAATGCCTCCAGCCGGCGGCGCTCCCAAGGCCAGAGGTTTAGCGGTTTCGCCTCATTGTGGCCTAGCATGGCATCAGCCGCCGTGTCGTAGTGTGCTATGACGTCTGCCAGTGTCTCCAACTGGCCCGCGTGCATATAAGGCGCCGTATCCTGAAGGTTTCTAAGTGATGGCGTGCGAAAAGCGCCAAGCATTTCTGGACCGTCTTTGGCGAACCTCAGCTCAGCGCATTCAGTCTGCGCGTCACTAAAGCGACCGATACAGTTGAACGCATCGGCACGTACCTGGCGCAAGCCGGGGGACCGTCCCTTATCGGGAATAACGCCCGGTGAGGACAGCACACCGGTGTTGTGAAAGGCGTTGTTGGTCAGTAGCGGTCCATTGTGACACTGGGTGCAATTGCCTTTGCCGAGGAACACCCGTAAGCCTTTGCGTTCTTGTGGGGTCAAGCTGCGTCGTTGCCGTTCGGCATCATCCGCTAACAGCGCATCGACGTAGTCATCAAACCGTGATGGACCGGGAAGCAACAGGCGCTCATAAGCGCCGATGGCCTTGCCCAGATTGGCAAACACTTTATCCACTTCTGCATCCTGCAGTAGTTCAGGAAAAGGCCCAAACAGCTCTTCATAGGCTTTTCTGTAGCTGAGATCCGCGCCGATCAAGTCGACGTACTGAACTCGATTACCCGCATGCTCAGCCGGGTCTTCCAAGGGGCTGAGGGCCTGGGACCACAGGCTATCTTTACGTCCGTCCCAATACAGCCACGGGCTGTAGGCCACGGCAATTAGGCTGGGCGCATTGCGCTTAGACTGACCAACTGCCACTGAACGCGGCAAACCGTCGGTAAAGCCCCGCTGCGGTTGGTGACAGGTCGCGCAGGATACCTGGCCGTTGCCACTCAACCGCGGATCGAAGAACAAACGATGGCCGAGCTCTGCCGCTCGCAAATCACCACTGACCCGGTTTGTGGGATCGAGGGGCGAACTTGGCAACGCGGCGAGCCGCATAGATTCTAACAGCGCCCGTTCTGCCGTCGACCATGGTCTAAGGGTGTATTGACGATCCCACCAGAACCCAACGACAACCAACAACAGCAGCAAGAAAATCACCCAGGGGTATGAGACCGCGCCCTGCATAGACTGTCTGGCGTTGCCCCCTGATCGACGCTTCATAGTGTCAATGCAAGGACCACCGTCTCTGCAACACCATCAACCCGAACGGTAATCGTAATTTCCCAGCTACCGTTCATGTGGAACTTCATGCCTTCGAGCAAATAGTGGCCATCGGCAGGGCGTTGCGTCGACAGTGGACTGGTCGGCAATCCATGATCGTGTGCTGGCATGCCTCCCAAAAGAGAAATTTCAGCGCCCTGAACGGGCGTGCCATCGCGGGTTAGCAGATAGACATCCCAGGCATGAATCTGGTTGATGCGTAGCGGCCATAACTGTGGGGCAATTCGCAATTCAAAATGATCTGTCGTCGCAACCAAGGGGAATGTTTCCTGACCGCGAGCCTCTCCGGTGGGCAAGATCCACAACGCCAACCCGGCTAGCACCATCTGAACCGGGACCAGCGGCCGAGCGGGCAGCAAACGTCTAGTCATCACCAGGCCCGCTAGCAGCAACAACACCAGAGCACCAACAATCCATGCGATTGGAACGCCTTCCCCAACGGCAAAAGGAAAGACCGCGGTATACAGAATGCCGGTGTCAGGGTGCCGCGTGGTAACAATGCCCACATAGTCGCCGGCTTCCTTAAAGGTGTGGATGACGGCGTAGGCATCGGGTTCTAACAGTGGCTGTTGATGGAACACCGTTGCCGCATCCAAGTCCTCTATCGCCAGCACATCATCCCAGCGGACGAATCGGCCTAAGCCAGTAACGTCCCGAATGATTCGAAACTCGAGCGGCAGGTCGGCTAAGCCATCGTGCAGATACTCGAGCACAAAGACTGTCTCACCGATTTCCGGCAGGTCTTCGCAAAACTGGGTATGCCCACGGGATCGAGGCTGAAATGCGGTGAAATGACCCCTGAAGAAGCCGACTTGTATGAGGCACTGATCATCCTCGAAGGACACGCCGCCGTGGGCCCATGTCAGTGATGGGGCAGCCCAAAGCATTGGCATCATCACGAGGAGAGCAAAACGGCACTTGGAGAAAACTCGAAGCATGCTGGTGAGTGTAATGAGAAATCGTGGCGGGTGAATGGCTACCTCAAATTCAGATCTATACAGGCCAAAAACCATAATTGAGTCTAACAATTCTATTCACGCTTTTCGGTCGCGCTTCAAGGTCCCGTTAGCGCCAAAAGATATAAGAAAGCGGGTTTTCAGCAGGATGACTTATTTGGAACGGCCCTCCCCGCCGTGACAGACTGATACTTCAATCGGACCAGTCGACCAACCTGTTTTGTCTGGCTCGTACCGTAACCCGCGTATTCACTGGATCTTGACTGATGGTGATGTGGGTTGGGGAGGGAAAATGTCTTGGAGGACACCAGCAAATGGGTGCCGGGTTAGAGGTCATTTGTGGCTTCTACTCACCGCCCTGTTCGTCTCGCAATCAGCTTGCGCAGTCGAGTTGGGTGAGGTCGCGCCAGATTTTTCTTTGCCGATTCTGATCACGGCCGATCAGAACGAAACTCAGGCGCCCTATCCCCAGACCAAATTGTCTGACCATCGCGGCTCTGCCATCTACTTGGACTTCTGGAGTTCGGCTTGCCAGGCTTGCCGATTGTCCCTGCCGACACTGTCACAAGCGAACGAACGCTTCCGCGAAGATGGTTTGGTTATTCTCTCGGTAAACTTAGATGTAAATCCCACTGACGCAATACAGTACCTGGCACAGCACCCACTGAACTTCGCCGTGGCAAGTGATCCCTCGCTAGCCTTGGCAGACGTTTACAACGTCAAAGGCTTGCCGACTGCGTTCTTCATAGATTCTGATGGCACAATTCAAAGCCGACACGAAGGCTTTCGAACAGAAGACGCCAAGGCTCTAGATTCCCGCCTCGTCAGACTTTTGGACAGGGCTCAAAATACATTGGACGAGACGAGGTAGCGGATGACGTTCGCGATTGCACTGATCATTTTGACCCTTGGCTCCGTTCTCTTTCACTTCCTCAGTCCCTGGTACCTAACACCACTCGCATCGAACTGGAGCACCATAGATTTCACCATTGACGTCACCTTCTGGGTGACCGGTTTCGTGTTCGTTGCGGTAAATGGCTTCTTGGCCTACACCGTCATTCGCTATCGGTACAATAAAGACCGGCGCTCAGAATATCAGCCGGAAAACAAGAAACTGGAGTGGATCCTCACTGGCCTGACGACTGTTGGAGTCGCCGCCATGTTGGCACCCGGCCTATTCGTGTGGGCCGATTTTGTCACTGTGCCAGAAGAAGCCCACGAAGTAGAAGTTGTCGGCCAGCAGTGGCATTGGAGCTTTCGTTTTCCCGGCGCTGACGGCAAGTTTGGCGCCGTTGAATCTCGCTATGTCAGCGATGAAAACCCATTCGGCATGGAGCCCGACGACCCGCACGGCCAGGACGACGTTCTGGTCTCGGACCCTACGGTACATCTGCCCATCGACAAGCCGGTGAAGACGCTACTGCGTTCCAAAGACGTACTACATGACTTTGCAGTCGCCCAGTTCCGCGTGAAAATGGATATGGTACCGGGCTTGGTTTCCTACCTTTGGTTCACCCCAACCCGAACCGGAGAATTCGAAATACTTTGCGAAGAGCTCTGTGGGGTTGGGCATCACACCATGCGCGGCTTGGTCGTGGTGGACACTCAAGCAGACTACGAAGCTTGGCTAAATGATCAGCCGACTTATGCCGAGCTGCTGGCGAAAGCGCCAGGCGATCCCCACGTCGGCAAAGCCCTGTACGCCGTTTGCGCCACCTGCCATGGCAGTGAAGGCGAAGGCAACTACGATCAGCGCGGACCTAAGCTTGCGGGTCAAGAAGCCTGGTATCTGCGGCGTCAGTTAGAATATTTCAAGAACGGGGCACGCGGAGCACCGCCAGATGACGAGTTCGCGCTACAAATGGCCGCAATGTCCAATACCCTGGTAGACGATGCCGCCGTCGAGAATGTTATTGCTTACATTCAGACTCTGCCAGACAAGCCTGCAGCCGCTACCATTGCAGGGGACGTCGAGGCAGGCGAAGACATCTACGTCACCTGTGGCGCTTGTCATGGTTGGGACGGCGAAGGCATTAAGGCGCTCAATGCGCCACGCCAAGCTGGCATGAGCGACTGGTACCTAGCCGCACAACTGAAAAAGTTCCGTGATGGCCAACGAGGCGCACACCCGAAAGATAAGTACGGCAAACAGATGTCGATGATGGCAGCGATCCTGCAGTCAGAGGACCGCGTCAATGACGTCGTTGCCTACATCAACACCCTACCCGAACCGGAAACCCAGCTAACTGTGGCTGTCAGGGAGTAAACAGCATGTCGCAAGTTGCCCATGATGCTCTGGATTTCGTCCCCCCCGCTGAAGTGGAGGAGATGGAGCTCTACCATCCGAAAACCTGGATTGGCAAATACGTTTGGAGCCAAGACGCGAAGGTTATCGCCATTCAATACAGCATTACGGCAATTGCCATTGGCCTAGTTGCCCTGGTGTTGTCCGTGATGATGCGATTGCAAATCGGATTTCCTAACAGTTTTACCATGATTGATCCCACGAACTACCTGCAGTTCGTCACCATGCACGGGATGATCATGGTGATCTATTTGTTAACGGCTTTGTTCCTCGGCGGCTTCGGAAACTATTTGATTCCGCTCATGGTCGGCGCTCGAGACATGGTCTTTCCCTACGTGAACATGATCAGCTATTGGGTATACCTGTTTGCCGTCCTGCTGCTGGTGGCCAGCTTCTTCGTTCCAGGTGGCTCGACCGGGGCCGGTTGGACCTTGTACCCACCCCAGGCCATCAGCCCGGGCACGCCAGGCATAGATGGCGGCATCATCCTAATGCTGCTGTCGCTGTCGTTCTTCATCATCGGCTTCACCATGGGCGGATTGAACTATGTGGTGACTGTCCTCCAAGCCCGCACCCGTGGCATGTCGCTGATGCGCTTGCCGCTGACGATCTGGGGCATCTTCATGGCCACTGTCCTGGCATTGCTGGCGTTCCCTGCCCTCTTTGTAAGCTGCATCATGATGCTGCTTGACCGCTTGCTGGGCACCAGCTTCTTCATGCCAGCCATGATTTCCCTCGGCGAGCAAACCAGCTACGACGGCGGCAGCCCGGTACTGTTTCAGCATCTGTTTTGGTTCTTTGGGCATCCCGAAGTCTACATCGTCGCCTTACCCGCATTTGGCATTGTGTCCGACCTGCTGAGCACCCACGCACGTCGAGCAATCTTTGGCTATCGAATGATGGTATGGGCCATCGTTGGCATAGGAGCCCTCAGCTTTATCGTTTGGGCGCACCATATGTACGTCAGCGGCATGAACCCCTACTTCGGATTCTTCTTCGCCACCACGACGCTCATCATCGCCGTGCCTACGGCGATTAAAGTCTATAACTGGGTGCTAACCTTGTGGCGCGGCAACATACGGCTGACCGTGCCTATGTACTTCGCCATTGGATTCATTTTCACTTTTGTCAACGGCGGCTTAACCGGACTGTTTTTGGGGAACGTCACCGTCGATCTGCCGTTGTCTGATACCTATTTCGTCGTTGCGCACTTCCACATGGTCATGGCGGTCTCGCCCATATTGGTGGTATTTGGTGCCATCTATCACTGGTACCCGAAGATAACCGGGCGGATGTTGAACGACACACTGGGCAAGATTCATTTCTGGATGACGTTCCTCGGCACCTACGCTATTTACTACCCCATGCACTACCTAGGCTTCGAAGGCATGCCGCGACGCTACTTCTCCTATGGCGACACGGCCTTCATCTCGGATTCAGCGCAAGATCTCAATGCCGCCATTAGTGTCGCAGCCATTGTCGTCGCCTTCGCCCAGATATTTTTTCTCTACAACCTAGTGGTCAGTTACTACCGCGGGCGTGAGTCAGGGGGTAATCCGTGGGAGGCCACGACACTCGAGTGGCAGACGCCACACACCCCGCCGCGGCATGGAAATTTCGGTGAGGAACTGCCTTCGGTATATCGCTGGGCCTATGATTTTGGCGTACCCGGTGCTCCGCAAGACTATGTGCCGCAAAATGTCTCGCCTTCCGAACTCGAAGCGCAGGCAGCACGGTCAGCTGCAGAACCTGAGGAACGTCCCGGATGAGCTACACCCTAGGATTCTTGGCGATACTCATGAGCGCAGTCGTCTGGTGGCTGGTGAAGCAGACGATCAATATCAGTCCGTGGGCGGCACAGACGTCGACCAATGCGGTCCGCGACGAAGGGGTGCGATCCCCATTCACCGCAGCGCCGCTAATCTCTGTAAAACTTGGCCTAGGTGTATTTCTGGCGGTGGTTACATCCCTGTTTGCACTGTTCATCAGCGCCTATTCCATTCGCATGGAGTACAGCGATTGGCGCCCCCTGACAGAGCCGAGCTTGTTGTGGATCAACAGCGCAGTGTTGATCTTCAGCAGCATCGCTTTGCAGTGGGCCTACAACAATGCTAGACGCGCAAATCTTACCAATGCGCGAGTGGGCGTGACGGCCGCAGCCCTAGGCACCCTTGGCTTTATTTTCGGGCAGGGGATCGCTTGGCAACAACTGTCCGGCGCAGGCTACTTCATACAAGGCAATCCAGCGAACGCGTTTTTCTACCTCCTAACCGGGCTGCACGCCGTACACTTAATCGGCGG
The DNA here is from genome assembly GCA_051027215.1 of Pseudomonadales bacterium. Classification (GTDB taxonomy): domain Bacteria; phylum Pseudomonadota; class Gammaproteobacteria; order Pseudomonadales; family Azotimanducaceae; genus CALHVX01. The sequence continues at coordinate 9,626 of JBPCXR010000082.1, forward strand.
ATTAATCGCCTTGAATCGAACGTTGATTAAGGTCTGGAAGGGGCAGGATTCCGTAGCCATCTGTACCGGCATCGAGCTCTGCGCTGTGTACTGGCACTACCTGTTAGCAGTTTGGCTAGTTCTGTTCGGCATGTTACTGATGACCTAGTACCCAAATAAGAGCCGTGGCGGCAAGGATGAGGAACGAAGCGTGAGCGATATCGCAGAGAGCAGCACACTAGCACCGGGACTAAAAGGGCTGGCCGCTGATTGGTCGTCTGATCAACAGGCTTTTAAGAACGTGCCCTGGGGCAAGGCGATGATGTGGATTTTTCTACTCAGCGACACATTCATCTTCTCTTGTTTCTTGGTTTCCTACATGACCGTGCGAATGTCGACAACGGTAGCCTGGCCCAACCCTAGTGAAGTGTTTGCGCTAACGGTTTTTGACGTTAGCGTACCGTTGCTCCTGATCGCCATCATGACATTCATTCTTATTACCAGCAGCGGCACCATGGCCATGGCCGTGAAATTTGGCTATGAGAAAAACCGTAAAGCCACATTTTGGTTACTCATAGCCACGGCGTTTATGGGTGCAATGTTCGTTGGAATGCAAGCATTTGAGTGGACCAAGCTCATTATCGATGAAGGCGTGCGCCCTTGGGGCAACCCAATGGGTGCACCGCAATTTGGTTCGGTATTCTTCATGGTTACCGGATTCCACGGCACTCACGTGTCTATTGGCGTCATCTTTCTCATTATCGTCGCGATCAAAGTTCGCCGCGGCGATTTAGACAACGAACGCCCCGGGTTTATGACAGGCCGTAAGGGGCGATACGAAATGGTAGAAACGATGGGCCTGTATTGGCACTTCGTCGACCTAGTTTGGGTCTTTATCTTCGCGTTTTTCTATCTTTGGTAATCGATAAGACAGAGCATCTAGGGAACAATTCATGTCTGCAGAAGGTCAACAACATCCGATCAGCATCTACTTCTGGATTTGGGGTCTGCTGTTCGTGCTCAGCGCATGCTCCTATGCGGTGGATTACGTGCAGTTTCAAGGTTATCTGCGCTGGACCTTAATCCTCATTTTTATGATGCTTAAGGCGGGACTAATTGTCGCAATTTTCATGCATATGATGTGGGAGCGGCTGGCGATCGTGTACGCGATTCTGGTACCGCCCTTGGTGATCCTTGTGTTGATACTGCTAATGGCCCTGGAAGGGGACTACACAGCAGGTACACGCGAGATATTCTTTTCAGACTGGCGGAATTTTTTCGAACCCGTTAGCCCTCACTAAGGGCACGACCATAAAGACCTTGCCGAGCTTAGACTGCCGAGCTTAGACTGCCGAGCCTAGAAAGCTCGGCAATGGAGAAGTTCGAAACTACTTGCTAGCTGGGACTCACTGCTGGGACTAAGGTAACGTCTCTCTGAGTAGCTTAGGCACGCTCTCCTGACCCTTCATGACCCAGTTCGGTGTGCCTCGCTCTGTGCCTGCCAGCTGCAACTTCGGATGCCGGCTGACGACTTCTTCGAGGACTTTTTCTTGATCGAGACCAACATCCACGAAGAAGATATGCTTTCCTTCGTTTAGCTGGTCCTCGAACCGCTTGAAATTGACGTTGGTTTTTTGAATGCCAATGAAACCGCCTTCCCAGGTGCAAAAGCCCAAGACAATGATCGATAGGAAGATGAAGGGGATCCATCCAGCCGCAGTATCTGCCCAACCGGCAAAATAGGTGACGGCTAACACCGCAATGGCACCCCAAATGCCAACCACCGCACCAATCCAACCTGAGTGCCAGAAGTCCTTCTTCATGAACGAGCTGACATCATGCAGATTGTGATGGTTTTCGGTCGCTGTATCGTCGAGGCTCAATACGTGGATGTGCGGCGTCGTTACCCCACGCTTTTCTAGTTCAATTTCTATGTTTTCTAGATCATCCAGATCATCACTGACGAAGTAGTGTCTTAACACTTTCATTAGTTTTCTCCTCCCCATGCGACCGCCGTCATGCGCAAATGACTATCCAAAGAACTGCCCAAAGAGCAAGTAGGCGGGAATACCAAACAAAAACCACAGCGCGAACGCTGTTACACCTATCGCGCCAATGACCTGGAGGAATCGCCAACTTCTACCTATTTCGCGCTTTGTATTCGGCGCGTCCTGATCGGATTCAGTATGTTGACCATAGGCCAATTTCAACAATCATCCCTCCGGCACTCGCGGTCGCTGGATTCGAAATCAGAGCTTTGCGACATTTTAATAATACTGCTCATGGCCACTCTAAACCACCAACTCGCTATAACCATTCATCGCACGAAAGGGGCCTAGAGTGACAAAAAGGTATATTCAGCTCTACTGTGGCAGCCGTTTGCCTTACAATTTGCCTATGCAATAGCATCAGGAAATCCCCGTGTGAGCGAGTGGTTGGAGAGTCAAGCCAGTTGGCGAGACTACTTACAGATGTGCAAGCCACGGGTAGTGCTATTGATGTTGCTGTGTGCAGTGGTGGGCATGTGCCTGGCAACACCTGGTGCTGTGTCCGTCGATGATCTCATCGTTTTGTCTGTCGGTATGGCTTTAGTGGCCGGCTCGGCGGCGGTCGTCAACCACGTCGCCGACGCCCAGATCGACGCGCGTATGGCGCGTACCCGATCGCGCCCAATACCCATGGGTCGAGTTAATTCCCAACAAGCTTTGCTGTTCTCTGCGGTCATAGGCATCGCTGGCGCCGTCATACTCTACGTCGGCATCAATCCGCTCACCGCCTGGCTGAACGTTGCGTCCTGGGTAGGTTATGGCCTCATCTACACCCTCTTTTTGAAGCGAGCAACACCGCAGAACATCGTCATCGGCGGCTTGTTCGGCGCCGCACCGCCGTTGTTCGGCTGGACTGCAGTGACCAATTCTCTCGATGCCGAGGGCATACTCTTGGTGCTGATCATTTTCGTTTGGACACCACCACACTTTTGGGCGCTGGCCTTAGAGCGCAAAGAAGATTATCGCCATGCGAACATTCCCATGCTTCCGATCACTCACGGCGATCGCGTGACCCGCGTGCACATCCTCGTGTATACGGTCCTGTTGTTCATCGTCAGCCTGCTGCCTTTCTTTATCAACATGTCTGGGTTGCTCTACCTCTTGGGAGCCATTGGCCTCGGGAGCGTATTCCTCTACTGGGCGATCGTCTTGCTCCAGAACAAGAGCGCTAGAGCGCCAATGGCCACTTTTCGTTACTCGATCTTCTATCTAGCGTGTCTATTTGCGTTCCTCCTCGTTGATCATTATTTAGTCATTACGACTACCTGATCGATCGAACAGACATGTTTCGACATAAAACTGTAGTCGCAAGCATTGTCATCACCACCTTTCTTGGCATCTTTGGCCTCATCGTCTATTTGGCAAGGAGCAGTATCATCAGTGTTGAAGAAGCGGGATTGCTTTCTGTGGCACTCATTGGACTGTATGTCGGCTGCGGAATTTTGATTGCACTATATCGACTGATCAGCAAGCTCGACTAGCATGCTTGCTGATCACTACGTGGCGTTTAAAAGGTAAACTATCTCGATGTCGCTCGATGCCTACAAAGTTGCGTGATACACCGCTGAACAAATCGACATTGTTTTACTACGGTCTGGCCGATCTCCCGATCATGCTGACCATCATTCCCATGGCGATCTGGCTGTCGCGATTTTATACAGGCGATGTAGGACTCAGCCTGACTGCCGTAGCCAACATCTTATTGTTCGCCCGCTTGTTCGATGTCATCACCGATCCCATTGTTGGATATCTTAGCGACCGTACCCACACCCCCTGGGGCCGCCGCAAGCCATGGATCCTGGCTTCCGTACCGTTCCTGATGCTCGGCATCTATCGAGTATTCCTGCCGCCTGCCGGCGCCGACGTCTGGTATCTGTTCTGGTGGATGATGGTCTTGTGGCTGGGGTGGACCATGTTGATGATTCCTTACTATGCCTGGGCAGCAGAACTCTCAGACGATTACAACGAACGCACACGCATCACCGGTTGGCGTGCCTTGATGGGTAGCGTCGGTGGTATCGCTGCCCAGCTCATTCCGTTTATCGCCTTGGTGGTATTCAGTTTTGGAGGCACGGCAAACGTCATGCAGTTGCTCGGCACTTGTCTGTTAGTACTGGTGCCCCTGTGTATCGGTTTAACCCTGTGGCGGGTTCCAGAAGTTCCATCTGAGCGTGGTTCCCAAGTAGCGCTCTGGGCGGGATTGCGACTGATGTGGAACAACGCCCCTTTCAAGCGCCTTGTGTTCGGTTTCGTGCTGTCTTCCACCGGGTTGGCCATTGTCATGCCCCTGTATATTTTCTATGTCGAATTCATCGTTGTGGAGTCACCAGCGAACGTACCCTACCTGGTCATCATCAGTTCCATCGCAGGGTTTCTAGCGATCCCATGTTGGGTTTGGCTGTCCAAACGCATCAGCAAACATCGAGCCTGGATTTCTGGGCTACTCATGCTGGCAACGTTCAGCCCTGTGTACTTGTTGCTAGGACCCGGTGATTTCTGGGTCATGATGCCGTTCATCTTCCTCATGGGTTTTGCGACCGGATCTTTTCAAGCGCTTCCCAATTCAATGAAGGCCGATGTCATCGACTTAGACACCGTCCAGAGTGGCGAAAACCGAGCAGCCTTCTTCTTTTCCGCTTGGTCGTTGGTCATGAAAATGGCTTCCAGCCTTGGTGGCTGGATAGCGCTCCAGTCATTGGCGCTGTTCGGGTTCGACGCCGCCAATGGCGCACAGAACACACCGGAAGCCCTTATGGGTCTGCAGCTGACCATTGGTGTGTTGCCAGCATCGTTATTCGTACTGGCGGCAATCGTCATGTGGGGCTATCCGATCACCAAAGAACGTCAGCAACATATTCGTGCCCAGATCGATCAGCGCATGGCGTCCCAGGCACCGTAAATCTCCTACTGGTCGACGTCGGCGGATTGGAGTTACCGGGCTAGACAGGTGCGGTCCCAAAGACAGCCAACCCAATTTCCGGCATGATTTTTGACAATAGCGATGGTTTTACCCAGTAATTCATCGTCTAGAAAAGCGCCAGCAAGCTCGGAAAAGCAACGCATCACAGATATATCCAACGGTAGTGCCAAAATTGAGCTTGCCGAAAGTGTACAACCGGAAACACGTGATGATCCGTTCCCGCTCAACAATCGCCTTGGTTTTGCTAGCACTACTACTGAGCCCCATTAGTTGGGCTCAAATCTATAAGTGGGTTGACGCGAATGGCAACGTAAAATATTCCGATAAACCAGCGCCCGGACAAGCGGTCAAAAGCCGACCAGTCGAATCTCAAGCAAAGTCTTCTGGGACGACTTGGAAGTCGAGTTCGATCCGCCGAGCACCGGATAATACGCGAGTGTCACAGTTAGAAACGATTCGCTACCGAATCGATCGCACACAGTACGACAAAGAGATTGGTTTAGAGTATCGGTCCTCCCGCAGCTTCAATGCACGAGAAAAGAAGACTCTGGGCTCACACGTCTGTTCCAAGGGCAGTGGAACCAAAATGGGTGTCGGCGTTGCCGAGCACATACTGAAAAGCGGACAAGATCTCTACAAGAAGAATTTTCACGATCTACTGGGCGACAATGGTTACCGCGTAGTCGACAATCGAGACGCGGTATTCGCCAATCAAACAGCAGAGCTGGGTGAAATTAGCATTGGAGCGCTGATTCGCAAGGCGTACTTTGAGCGTTGCAAACCCAGAGGTATTTCCGAAACTTTCAACAAAACCAAGCTAACGATTGAATGGAAGCTTTTCGACAATCTCTCTCGCAAAGTCATTTACAGCGTAACAACCGAGGGTAACGCCGACTCTTTCAACCAACCGCCCATTCAGCAGGGGAATATTGTGAGCTTCGATGCGGCGTTTTTGAGTGCTGCGACCGAGTTACTGAACGATGATGGCTTTGCTGATGCGGTGCAATCTGCGCCCGTCACTCAGACGGCGACCGCTTTGTCTACTCCAATTGACGATCTCGCTGTAGTTTATGGCGATCAAAAACAACGTTTCATCGATCAATCTGATGCGTTGAAGCGAGGCACGGTCACCATACGAAGCGCCCAGGGTCACGGCAGTGGCTTTTTCGTATCGGATCAAGGGCACGTTCTGACCAACCATCATGTTGTGGCGGGATCACCCAAAGTGTTGGTTATTACCACCTACGGCGAGCTCGATGCGAACATTATTGCTAGCGACCCTGCACGCGATGTTGCCCTCCTAAAGCTCGTACAAAAACTACCCACACAGGCATTGAAAATCACTAGAACGCCGCCAAAAGTCGGAGAGCAGATCTACGTGGCAGGTACGCCACTAGACGAACGGCTCAGCTTCAGCGTAACCCGCGGCATCGTTTCTGGTATGCGCAATTTGCAGGGCCTTGATTACATCCAAACCGATGCGGCGGTGAATCCAGGCAACTCAGGCGGTCCGGTACTGGACGAGTACGGCAACGTGGTAGCCATGTCGGTCAGCGGCCTCTTCAATAAGGCGGGAGGCTCGCTAAACACGAATTTCCTCATTCCAATCGAAGATGCCTTGCGTAGTATTGGACTGCAGACGGTTTCTTTTAGCGCCCGTTAGGGGTTCGCCTTACTGAGGCCGCTAGTAAATGGCTTCAGTCAGTGGCAGCCAACTCTGTTGGCCGAGTCTTCCCTGCAGACTCTTCAGTCACTACCGTCTCGGTCGTCTCCCCAACGTACCTCAAGGTGGTAAATCCAAAGAACATTTCATGCTTGGTCTGCAAGCCGAAGTGCACAGGTTTGCTTGGGTCTGGATTTCCTGGATTGCGATCTGAGTTGTCCATCGCCCCTCGCGCGACCAGCCGCGTACCCGCAGGCAGCAACACCGGCTCCTTAAGCTTGTAATTGAACTGCCAATTGAAGTCGTATTTCGGTACTGACATGAGCAACTCTTCCGTACCATCCGGATACAGCGCGCTGTAACTCATGTACTTACCGCGATAGTGCATGTGCGGCATCATGGCGTGCAGGTAGGCGTCTCTCTCTACCAAGTGCTCACCTTCGAGCTTGTACTCCTTGGCGTGGGGCGGGACTAAGAAGCGCCGTTGACCGGCCACCGCTTCGGACATAACCCAGCGCGGTGGCTTGTCGTGCAAGTAGATGCCAACCTCTGTTTCGTCCATGGTCGCTTTGCCATAGGTCGTATAGTGCATTTGCAGGAGTAGATTAGAACCCTTGGGAAGCAGCCTGCCGCCTTCGGCGCCGAAAGAGTCTGCCTGACGACCCGGGGCGAATCCGCCTACACTCTCTCCTCGCGCAGCTGCACTGCGGGCACCGCGCTCGCTTCGATCAGCCGGGCTCTGCACGTAGGCAATGACGTGATGCAGAACTTGGCGGTCCCCGGGCACAAACTCCATTCCCTTAATCCAAACATCCCGATCAAGATTCAGTTGTACCGGCACATAGCGGTAGTCCACCGTACCTGTGGCTGGAATTTCTTGCGCTGCCACTTTGTAAAGTAAATCAGGCTCGCCCAGGGTGAATCTCTCTTGCTCGAACTTCAGCAGCATGAGGGGATCTTCTTCTGTGTCTAAGGGCGCACCGGCATCAATCCAATGGATGAGCTTTTGCTGCTCTGCGACGCTTAGACCCGCGGCGTTCTCAATGGGCCGACCGACGTGCGTGTCGATCTGCCCGGGGGGCATGCGCCGGGTGGCAACGACTTCTTTGATCATTGGCGCAAAACCGCGAACCATCGCATGACTGTTCATCGACCAAGGGCCGATGCCACCTTCGTGATGACAAGACACACAATTGTTCTCGAGAATGGGGACTATATCCTTCTCATAGGACACCGGTTTCAGCTGGTGCTGCTCGCGAGCAGGGAACGACAACTTGTCACTCTTGGCGAACGAACTCATGGCTTCGTTAGATCCCGGCACCGACTCACCTGCGACGAGTGCGCCGATAACCTTTTCAAGCTGCTTCGCATCGGCAACGGATCCCCGGAAGTCCATCGTCATCTTTTTTGGATTGATGACTAAAGCTTCGCCGATTTGCTCGACTCCTAATGCTTCGGCAACCAGTTGGGTCTCATCCAACAGGATGGGCAATTCATACCCGTGCTCGCGCGCCTCTTCGGTAACGGCCGTGCGATTGTCTTCCACGAGCGAATTGAGCATGAAGAACACCACGTCCTGATCCGCAAACATTGACTGAAGCTTGCGAAGTTCAGGTGCCGCTTCGTGCACGCGTTCGTTGGCATTAGCTTGCACAACGATGACGACCGCTTTCTGATCACCGTAATAGCTCAACTGGTGAAAGGTGCCCAAATGATCTAGCAGCGCGAAGTCACCCACTCTTGTGGACTCGGTTATCGCAAGGCTAGCACCGGACAAAAGCCATAGGAGGGCCACGCCCAAAGCGCGGGCAGTCTGCCACAATGGGTTTTTTCCGGAGGGCTGAGTGATCGATCGCATGCTGAGCACCGCAAGGTAAAGGACTGATTTACTTTAACATATCTTGATTTTGAGTGGGCACGACTGGCCTATCTCAGCGGAATATGACAATCTCGCCCGCTACATTCGTGCAAGCCAGAACTCAGACGATTAATGTCGGCACTCATCGAACAACTGTTGGACAAACGCTACGCTCTAGCCCTGTTGACCATAGTCATCGGCGCGATGGTCATGCTCGGTATCCAACACACCAGCTTAGACAGCAGCAGCCGCGCCGTGTTGAGCGAAGGTGATCCCTACAGAGCCGAAGTGGACCAGATGCGCGACGACTTCCCGCCCACGAGCAGTGTGCTCTTTGTGTTCGAAGCCCAACCGGACGTTTTCAGCTTCAAAGCACTACGCGCGATCGAAGATCTCGATCAGCGCTATACCGAGATCGACTCTGCCATCGCAGCCGGGTCGCTCATAAACCGACGCTTAAGTGAAGTCGATGCGAAACGCTATAACCGGGACTACTTGATTCCCGAACTAGACACGCTCAGCGAAGAGGACCTCGCCCGTATTCGCGCCATCGCTCTGGCCGACACCGATTTGACAAAGAGCCTGTTGGCGCAGTCAGGCGACATGACTCTCGCACAAGTGAAGTACAATCCTGGCAGCGACGAGCAGGCAGAGCGTTTGAGTATCGCCCAGTCTGTTCTCACTCTGCGGGATTCACTCCGACAGGCCCACCCGGAAGTTCAAATCTACACGCTTGGTAACATTCTCTTTGAATGGGAAGGCTACCAGGCTCAAATTAAAGACAACCAACTGCTGTTCCCCTTGGTTGTAGTCGTTGCTATTGGACTGTTGTGGCTGTGCCTGAAGTCGCTGTCGTTCTCTTTCGGCTTGTTTTTGATTGCCTTCGCCAGCATCGGGCTCAGCGTCGGGACTTACGGCTGGCTGCGGATTCCCTTTAATCAGATATCTAACTTGGGGCCGCTGGTAGTCTTCGTGGTTGCCGTAGCACACGGCATACACATCGTGTCGATCTATGCGCAGGGGCTGCACCAAGGGCTGGATAAACGCGCGGCCATGCGAGAGAGCTTGTCCATCAATCTGCAACCAGTGACTCTGGCCACGATTACCACAGCCATTGGCTTTTTGTGTTTGAATTATTGCACATCACCAGGCATCTACGGCTTTGGCAATATCGTCGCCATTGGCGTGGTGTGGGCCTACCTGCTGAGCCTCGGCCTACTACCGGCCATCATCCTGGCACTGCCGGTATCGAAGACACCAAAGCCATTAGGTATTCGCACATTCATCGAGCAGGTAAGTCAGCTGGTGGCTAATCGCGGGAACCTGTTGTTCTGGGGTTCTACGCTGCTCATTGTATTGACTTTGGCAATGTTGCCCCTAAACAAACTCGATTTTAACCGGTTAAGTTTCGTCGACGAAGAGTCCGATTTACACCATGTGATGACCGCATTGGCAGAGAAAATTGGCAATGATCAAAGTCTGGTCTACGGGATCTATAGCAAAGAGTATTACGGCATTACCGAGCCCGAGTTTTTGGAACAGGTTGACGCCTTTTCTCTATGGCTCGAATCCCAGCCAGAATCCAGCTTCGTAACCAGCTACACCGATCTGTTGCGCTCTCTAAACCAATCGGAGCACGATGACGACGAGGCATTTGATCGGCTCCCTGACGATAAGTTACAGATGATCGACTATCTCGTGGGCTATCAGCTCATTCAAGAGATCGAACCGAGTTTAGAACCCATATTCAACACAGACTATTCCGCTATCCGCCTGGTCATAGGGACCTCTAATCTCTCAAACTTGGAGCTCGTACAGTTTAACGATCGCATCGAGCGATGGGTTGCGGAGAACCTTGATCCCAAATTTCAGGTGTTGCACGGAGACACCAGCATTCTTGGCGCACGACTCGACCGCGCCATCACCGTGGAGCTGATGCAGGGTTTTGCTTTTAGCATTCTGCTCATCACGCTAACCCTAATCGTAGGGCTCAAAAGCCTGCGTTACGGCTTGCTCAGCATCATGCCCAATCTATTCCCCGCCACCATAGTGTTCGGGTTTTGGGGGCTATTTATGGGAGAAATCGGGCCCTATGTGCTTATGCTTTTCTCAATCAGCATTGGCTTAGTGGTGGACGATTCGGTGCACATTCTAAGCAAGTACATCACCGCGTCGCGCCAAGGCCTTGCCCCAGAGGCTGCCGTTCAGTACTCGCTCGACAAAGCTGGCTCGGCGATCACCATTACTACGCTCTCGCTGGCGGTTGGCACGTTCATTCTCGTGTTCTCCAACACCTTCCACTTTCAGAACGTAGCCCTATTGTTAACGCCCATTATCGTGGTCGCGCTGCTGCTGGATCTGCTGTTTCTGCCACCATTGCTGGTGAAATTCGATCGGTGGCTTAGCGGCGGTGAGCGCACTATTCTGGCGCCATCCGCGGCAATCTCTGAGCGGTCTTCGTAGCAGTACCGCTGGCTTTTTACCGGCCACCTTCTTCAGCAGGGCCGAGTCTTTTTGACAAACTCACCCGCTCTTCAACCACATAGCCCGCGCTCTTGTAAAACTCAATTGCCGACGTATTGTCGACACGCACCTGCAAATTCAACTTGCGACAGCCGAGTGCTTCTAGCCCTTGCTCCGCGGCCCGCATGAGCCTGGTGGCGATGCCATGCCGCTTGCAGTCAGGGTGAGCCGCCACCTTGTGAACCCAGCCTCGCACTCCATCAAATCCAGCCATGACCGTGCCCACGATGCGCTCCTCAGATACGCACACGAAAAACAGTTCTTTCTGCACAGCCAATTTGCGTCGAATCAGATCCGCCGGCTCGTTCCAAGGCGGCTCGTTAGGGAACGCCCTCTCCCAGAGAGCGATTACGGCAGCCTCGTCCTCATTTCGGAAAGGACGAATATTCAGTGACTCGCTGATTGCTTGCACTCACCTGTCCTCCTTTGCCAGTCGCTCAATTTGTTGGCATGGCACTTGGTATAGCAGCGCTGCTGTGGTCAGTAGGCTGCGGGGTAAGGGTTAGGAGCTTCACGCCCTGTGTCTCAAATCTATGCCAGGCGTTTTGCGGCACAACGATCAATTCACCGAGGCGAAGCGTATGCAGTACCTCCTGCTCACCCTCGAGAAGGGCGATTACCGCCTCTCCTTCCATAACCATCACCAGCTCATCGCCATGTGGATGTCTTTCCCATTCGCTCCGACCCGCGAATGTCGCTATGAACACACCACCATTTCGATAATCACAAAGACGCTTGAACGAGTCTTTCGCCGCCGCCTCACCGGTAGTCGGGGTGCGATTCGCGAGAAACTTTAGGCCTTCGAAGGCCTTTAGAACGTGGATGGGTTCAGACATATGTTTCACGCTTATTGATTTGGTCAGTTGCCAAAGTTCGAATTCAACGCCGCCAGGCTAGTGCTACAGTCGTAGAATGGCCACGCCAAGGTTGGCAAATTATTGTGGCTGAAAGCCGACGCTCTAGCTACCCTAGTGCTCAATCGTCAGCAATCATCCTTCTTAACATGAATGTTCAGATTCGCCCCTATGAGCTGGCCGATGCCCAATCTTTGGCTCGAGCAGCAGTAGAGTCCCACAGAGAAATCAGCCCCTGGATGCCCTGGTGTCACGCGCAATACACTCTGCAAGAGGCCCAGACTTGGATTGAACTGACGATCCGTGGCCGCCAAGAAGGTTCGCTGTACGACTTCGCGATCGTTATCGATGGAGAATTCGTAGGTGCCTGCGGAATCAATCAGGTCAACACTCAAGACCGCGTTGCGAATCTTGGCTATTGGCTGCGCTCATCGGTAGCTGGCAAGGGCATAGCCGCAATAGCCGCACAACAGGTGATCGATTGGGCGTTTCAAAATACCGAGCTCAATCGTATCGAAATCGTCACCGCCATAGACAACCATCGGAGCCAGCGAGTGGCAGAGAAATTAGGCGCCCAGCGGGATGCAGTTCTCCAGCAACGCACCATGGTGAAGGGTCAACCAAGCCCTGCAATCTTATACTCAGTGGTGAGAAACAATGAGTGAGCGAAACCTATGAACAGGAATCCTGAGGATTTGTTTGAGGCCAGCTGTTTGTGTGGCGCTGTGAACTTTGCGATTCGAGGAAAAATCAGTAAGACCCGATACTGCCACTGCGAGCATTGCCGAAAATTTGCCGGTACCTCGCCATGCGCATGGGGTTTAACCCTCGCAAAATCTATGACGATAGACTCCGACGGCGCAGAAACCCGAAAATACCAATCAGGCAACGGCGCTCGCGTCTTCTGCGGCACCTGCGGCTCACCTCTGTGGTATGAGCCCACTGCGCTGCCAGATTATCGAGGCATTCCGCTGGGCGTGCTCGATTCGGGACAGTTGCCTAT
>JBPCXR010000083.1:0-2656 GCA_051027215.1 Pseudomonadales bacterium
AGAAGCTCGGCCACCGGCTCGGTTTTGGTGTCGGCATCTCGCTGGGCTACGCGACGGTCGGGATGGTTGGCTACGAAGGACGCTACGATTACACCGCGTCAGGCACGTCAGTGAATTTGGCTGCCCGGCTCTGTGACCATGCCGAGAACGGCGAAATCCTGTTGAGCCCTCGCGCTTTTACTGCAATCGAAGATGACTTCGAGGCCACCTGCGACGGTGAGGTAAGCCTAAAAGGTATTCGCGAACCCGTTGAGGTGTTCAGGCTCAATTGTGCCGAGAATGGAGGCGCGCAGGATTGACTTGGCAGACAGGACGGCATCCATCGCGAACTCCACTCCAGTGCTGAATCACCATTGTCCAGGCAAACAGCCGCTTTTGGCCCAGACCGTCGTTTTTCTGCAGTGCAACAGGTCGGCAGCTATGAGGGGGTGAAGCCGACGCCAAAGATCTCCGCAACAATGCGTTGTACCTCGCGGAATTGCGCTTGATCGATTGCGAAGCGAACGTCCACCGTTTTGTTGGATGCCCTGTCGATTTCGAACAAGAGCCTCGTGGGTGTGAACTCGATGAGGCGAAGCCGAAAGTGGCCGGCATACTTGTCCGGTTCGTGTGTCTCGATGTAGCAAACGCCGCCATCATAATCTTCGAACTGGCGCTGTACGATTAGGTAAGGTTTCAGCGGTGCTGACAGATCAATGTCAGCTCCTGGGTCCTCCGTATCGAAGGAGACGTGATAATACTGATCGTCGAATTCGCTGACCGAAACGTATTTGGCGGAGATGATCAATTCAATGCCTTGTGAGTTGAGCCCATTGGGCATGGCATGGCGCTTCCACTCTATTCTCCGCGATTATTGGATTCCATGCGTTCTGTAGTAAAAGCGAGGGTCGACTCGTCGTCTAGGATCCCCTGAACGCTTTCGAGTCCGAAATCTGTGAACCCGTAGCAGCCGTCATCTGTGCTGTGGTGAACCCAAATGACGCCATCTTCAGGCTCAAGATTGACAGCGATTTGCGCTAGCAGCTCCTTGCTGATCCCGAGTCGCGAGGCTGCACGAGGCAAGGTGAATATTTGAGATATGGCGGCCATCAATGTCCTTCGCTCATCTGCGACTGCGACGTAGCGCATTGCGCACAGACTTATCCGTCTTGACGAGATCAAATTTTTCCGGGTCGAATCGACCGCCGCTCCAGCATTTCAAGTGGCGCTGTTCGTCAACTTCGTCAGGCTCTGGTGTCAGTAATACGCGCAGAAACTCAAAGTAACCGGATGGGCCGCCGACATCCTCGGGCGGGCAACAACGTGCGCCATCAATGCACGATGGCTTTCTCGGCGTTGGCGTGGCAGCTACGAGCTTCTCAAGCGTTACGGTGTGTCGCCAGTTGTCGCCGAAGTCGTAGATGTAGGTGAAGGTAACCCCAGGCTCGCGGCTGAAATCCCTCATTCGCACTTCCTGTGAATCATACACGCGCGCGTCATCGTCCATACGCTCGGCCGAGAGGCTCCAGGTATCGCCATAAGTCAGGCCACCGACCTCGAATTCATGCAGGTGGGAGTCCTTCCAGCCCATGCCGGCTTGTATTATGGGATGCATGTCGGCAAGCGTCGTGTCGAGTGGTACGATGAGCCGTCTCCAGATCCTCGGCTCGATATCGTCGAGACAGACATGAACCTGCACGGCGTTGAAGTCGCGGTAGCTCACCCATCGTCCATCATCGGTATCGTCGATCATGTGTTCCCTCCGAGCAGGTTGGGCAGAGCGCTTCGACTCTGCCCAGATGCTTCAGACCTCAACTTGCTCGGCGATTTCCAGAGCATCGTCAACCTCGATGCCCAAGTATCTGACAGTGCTCTCGATTTTCGTGTGTCCGAGTAGAAGCTGGACAGCCCTAAGGTTCCCCGTACGCTTGTAGATCAGCGTCGCCTTCGTTCGCCGGAGCGAGTGGGTTCCATAGAGAGCTGGATCGAGCCCCACCGCGATCAACCAATTCTTGAGCAAGCGGGCAAGTTGCCTCGCAGTCAAATGGGCGTCGCCTTCGGCTCGACCGGGGAACAGATACTGGCCCGGTGCCTGTCCAGTTTCCTTGAGATAGGCATCGATCGCTTCGCGGGTCTGCTCAGTCAGCTCAAACTTGACCGGGCGACCGGTTTTCTTCTGTCGGACGGTTGCTCGATCGAGTGTCAGTCCCCGTGGCGCGACGTCCTCAACTCTGACCGCCACGACATCACAGCCGCGGAGCTTGCTGTCGATCGCCAGATTGAACAGCGCCAGATCTCGTGTTTCCCGCTCCATTTGAAGTTTGGTACGAATGGCCCAGACGTGCTTTGGCCGTTGTGGTGGTTTGGGGCCAATCAGCAGGCCCTTGTTCCATGGTTCGCGGTCAGCGTTGGGATAGATTGAGTTGAAATTCTCAGTCATGGCTTTCTCCTTGAGTTTCAGGGAGTCACCAGCTTGAGAACGAAGGTCCGCTTACTGGGTCGAGCGACCGGAACAAGGTAAATCATCTGCTGTCAGAGTGGCGTGGATGACCCTTAGCTCCCGTTTAGCGTCGTCGAACTCTGCCGGACAATGATCGTTGCTGAAAGGGTGCGCCGCCAATTCTTGATGCGCATCAATTGCGATCCTCGCTGATCCGGTAACCTGCACAGCAGACCA
>JBPCXR010000084.1:0-4533 GCA_051027215.1 Pseudomonadales bacterium
ATGCGTCTCATCGTGTCTGTAAAGCGATTTAATCGAATTTGATCGGTCCCGTTAAGGCCATTAGTGTCCCGTGAAACTCTCGAACAAATTCAGTTGGTTAGGACTGTAGGTATCTTGCGTTGTGAAATCGCTTCCAGTAAGTAGTTGTTGCAATGGAACTTTCTCGAATGCCGTGAGGCTTAGAACCTGTAAGATTGTGTAGAGGTCTGCGCTGAGGTCGAGGCGCTTCCTGATGATGGCGACGAGCACGTACACGGAGATTGCGATCCATATTTGGCTTTTGACGGCATTCTCGGATGTCCCGAAGAATGACTTGATGCGCAGATGTTGTTTGATCCATTTGAAGAACAATTGTCGGGTAAAGGACTGGCGCGGTACCTGAGTCCAGGCTCGGCCCGTTTCCAGCCCCTCCCCATAAGAACCGCTCGTGAGGTTTTCCCTCAAGCGGCTCACCCAGTGAGTTTCATCGAAAGGGTTATGGGTCCGGTCGTTATTGGCGGGTGCTTTCACGAGAATGACTCCGCGCTCGGCAGAGGCCTGAGTGTCCAGCCCCAGAACAGCCCGAGCACTTCGTAGAGATACTCATTACTCCACCGCCGCCACCCAACACTGCGCTTTCGCCGCCGTTTACGTCGCGTAAGCAGCGTCCGGACTTTCATCTCAACGTAGTCGCGCACTTCACTGAAGGCACGACTGGCATTGCCCACCCGGAAGTAGTTGACCCAACCCACGAGCGCCGCGTTGACTTGCGCAACAATAACCTTCGTGGGGGTCGACCCCCCATGTCGGATGATGTCGCGCACCTTCGCTTTGATCGCAAGCCGCGCCTTCTTGCTCGGGGTCATCAAGATGTAGTGTCGGCCGCCTGTGCGCGGGCACACCCGGCGCAGGTCAAACCCAAGGAACCCAAAGGCCTCGCCGTCGAGCGTGTTGATCTGCTTCGTCTTCTCCCGGTTCAGCTCCACGCCCAATGGCGTCAGCTGTTCCTCGAGCCGTTGCAGGACTCGCTCGGCCCACCCCCGTTTGCTGGGGTGCGCGCTCACGGTGATGGCAATGTCATCAGCGTACCGATGATAGTTAACCGCCTCATAAGGCTCCTCAGCCGTCTTACGGCGGATCGCGTCGAAGGCCCAGTCCACATCGTTCAAGTAAATGTTCGCAGCCAGCGGGCTGAATGGACCTCCCTGAGGAACACCAACCGCTCCGCTGACTTTGATGATCTGCTTGACCAGATGCATGACCCGGGGGTCCTGGACCCGCTTTGCGATTTTGTCCAACAGGACCGAATGTCGAATCGTGTCAAAGTACCGAGACAAATCAACATCAATCACAATGAACATTCGCCGCAGCACACTGCGCCTGACTTCGGCCAGCGCGCGATGCGCTGAGCGCTTCGGTCGAAATCCGTAGGAGTTCGGGCAGAAATCCGCCTCGAATATCGCTTCGAGGACGAGCTTCAACGCACCCTGCACCACGCGATCGCGAATACAAGGGATCTGAAGCGTGCGGACCTTGCCTTTGTCTTTCGGGATATCGACCCGGCGGTTCGGCTGTGGTTTGTACCTGCCTGAGAGGAGCTCTCGGCGTAGCGACGCAAGGAATTCGGCCAGCCCCGCCGATTCGATATCGGCGAAGGTTTGCCCGTCAGTGCCAGGGACACCGTCATTCCTCTTGGCGATACGATAGGACTCCATCAGAGTATCCGTCCGGCATACGTGGACGAATATCCCCCAGAAGCGATGCGTCTTTTCAGACTTCGCCTTTCGATAAATCCGTCGCCTCAGCTCCTGCAGCTCAATGGGTGCCTTTGTCATCTCACCCCTGCCTCACCTCGCACAACGGAGCACTCACCGGTCCGGGCCCTTCCCTCCCGGCGTGTTGTGTTGCACGCCGATCCTCAGTACTACAACCCGATCCGTCACCCTGCCGCCTACGCCTCCATTTCCCACTCACGGTTATAGGACGCGCCTCCTCGACGAGCTTTCTTCGCCGGGCAACGAGGGCTTCTCCAGTTGACACATCATCCTTCGCACCATGTCGCCGCTGCTACCCCGCCGGTGAGGACCACCGTATCAGACTCGGTTCATACGGCCCTTGCTGCCTTCGCACGTTATCGACCGTCTCGGCCACCGGACTAGCGTGTAACGAGGCTACATCCGCGTTCACTGCACGTTGCAACCTGGTGCGTTGCGCATCCTCCTTTCTGAGAATGGTGTCGGAGGGCTCCACCGCCTTGCTCTCGCGCCGCGGTGCCTCCCAAGCTACAGGGCCTGAGTCTCTTAGCCCCGGTCGGACTTCCACCGACTGGACAATGTGCCCTTCACTGGACACGCCGACCTGCCAGCGATAGCGATACAGCGCGGCAACCGTTTGCGCCGGAATGGCGAAGTTGTTGGTCAAAAAGTTGAAAGTCTTTCCGGTCTGAGAATCGTGGTATTTGATGCGGCGTAATGGTTGTGGGTAGTCGGTTGGCGTGTTGATTCCGCTCAACACGATACTCTGGTCGCATCTTACACCACTCGATTTGTCGACTGGGTGAGAATAGCGACGTCGATACTTCGTATTGGATTTGGCACGAATGACGAAGAAGGCGCCTGCAGTGTGCAATGTGAAGAGCCGTTCGAAATCCACATAACCTCGGTCCATGATGTAGAAGGCGCCCGGTTCGGGCAGCAGGATATCGAGGACATTGACGTCGTGCAGTTTGCCCTCGGAGATGTGGATGAAGGTTGGAATATTACCCGGCAGATCCAGCAGTGTATGTAGCTTGACGCCAGACTTGGTGGAGCGAAATAGCGCCCATGGGAATACGGACAGACACAGGTCGATGGTTGAGGCGTCGAGGGCGTAAACGGTATTGTCGAGATCGAGTCCAAGATCCTCTTCGGCGTAGAGAGGGCGAGCGATGCGGATCAAAGATTGTGCGAAGTCGGCATAGATGCGCCAGTCGCGGCGTTCGTTGGCCTTGGCGAGTGTGTTGCGTGCCACCGTCGAGGAACGAATGCCCATGTGATAGAGCTTGGTTTGGTGGGCTCTGAGGCAGACCTCGATATCGCGAAGACTCTCTCGATGAGTGAGTTGTGCAAAGGCCATGATGAGATATTGGTCGAAACAACGAAATCTCTTTGCATAGCGTTCGCCTTGATACCGAGACACACATCGGCGAAACGTGTGCATGGGCAGGTGACCCATTACCTGCGAAAAAATGAGCTTGCCTGCATACATAGTTTGCCCCCTTGAAAACCCAAGGGAGAGCATCCACGGATGCGGTGTGGTGGTTCAAGTCGATGACACCCACAAAGCAGCTATTTTATAGGAAGAAACACAACGTTACGGATAATTTAGGCAGCTTTAACGGGACAGTAGTGGGTTAAGGCCACCATTCCGACTGGATTGGCGACCCTGTTCCCTTTATTTATGCGTAACATCCAATTTCTTCCATAGAGGCTTCAAGGCAAACTGCGCCGAGAGCGTTGCCCATCGGCCCCAGCATCCTGTATGGGGTCACGCGCCCCTTACTGATGCACTATCGTCGTCGGTACGCTTCCGTCTGCCCTAGAGGGGTGGCGACGATACTGTGAACGATAGATTCTTAGACACGCATCCGCTGCATCCGCCGCGTGCGTATCGAACATCAGAAGCTCGAGCGTGCAATCACGTATCTCTCGCTTTAGGGTAACCGTGGGATGGACAGTCTGTAGCCGGGTTATACCGACTTTCTTCACAACCTGCCGGGCGTTTGTCACGGGCTCGACTTCCTTAGCAGCAGGCTCGGCCTGGTCGTTCTTCGCTTTAAGGGGCTTCATCTCGTGTACAGTCCGGGTAATAGCTTTCTGGACCGCCTCGTCGATAGTCGCCTCAACATCAACAGCGTTCTCACGATTGACTGCAAGTGCCTCTGTTAGTGCATCGTCCACGGCCTTCTGCACATCCTCTGGCGTGACAGAAGGCGTCGCTGAAGCCGTGGCTTCCGGCGTTGGATCGAGTGCCGCACAACCAGTAACTAGGACAAAGGCGGTAATCAAAGCAAGCTTCTTCATTTACATTCTCCTTGGGTTGGCCGCCCATAAGTGGACGGCTTCCTCAAGCACCACAGGGGGAGCTGCCCGCACCAGTATTTGGCGGTACCCTGCAGCGCGAAGTCCTTGTGGTAGAGCAGGACCCACGCCAACCCAAAAAACACACCCTTGTTCAATATATTACGAGATCGGAAGAAGCTTCCCGCGCCGCAGTGTAAAGAACTTCGACGGCATTTCGTGGGCACCCGGAGTCAACAATAACCGACTTGGATCTAAGGAACTCATCATCGGCGTCAACCTGGGCAAGGTGAGCGTCGACAGACATGACGTTTACTGTGATGGAGTCAATGTTGCGGAGCGGCTAGAGAGCTTGGCGGTGCCTGGGGGCATTTGCGTTTCCAGATCAGTATATACGGCTGTCGGCAACAAACTTCCCCCTGACTACGAGTTCAAGGATGAGTAAGTGGTTAAGAGTATGGCCAAGCCGGTGAAGGCATACTACAACGGCAAGGAG
>JBPCXR010000085.1:0-3700 GCA_051027215.1 Pseudomonadales bacterium
TTCGCCAACCGCAATGGCGTCACGCTTCCTGGGTGTATTCTCCTCGAGCACCCGTTTGACTACCGTCGCTTCACGGCCACACGTATTGTACGGCAATTGCCCAACGGCTGTCTCCAGATTGGCTAAAACCCGATCCGGAGGCGTTTGATGCTCGTAATGAAACTTCCGCAACTTCTCTAAAATCGAATCGGGTTGCCGAAAGCAAGGATGCCTCATCGGCTCATTTCCCGTCACACAGGCAAGCGTCAGACGGCTAAACCGATTGACAATTTTCACGCGGGTGGCTCGCTTGTCGACACCACGTGCCAGATCCATGTCCGACTGAGCGCGATAGTATTGGCAATGAGTGGCCAGGTTGTCAGCGATTCGCATCAGTATGCACCGCAAGCGGCGATTGGCTTGGCGAATGATCGGCCCATTGGCAGAGTCTGTTTGATCACTTTGATGACGCGACGGATAAAGTCCGGCACGACCGGTGATCGCATTGGCGTTCGCATACCGCTTCGTCGGTCCCATCTCGCCAGCCAACTCAGCAATCGAAACCAAGTTGATGCCAGGTATCGCCAACAAGCGAACGTACGGAGTTTGCACGACATAGCCAGCTAATTCTTGCTCTAAAGCTGATATTCGCCTTTGAAAATGCTGATAAAGTTCCTCAAGCTCAGACCAGATTGCATGGTGCATAGCGCCATCTTCAATGGGGTCATCGACCGCCTGTGCCGCCCACGCCAATACTTTGTCAATGGTGCGCATTTGGTGGCGAATCTTGCTGTTGCGCAGATGACTGCTCAGGCGAGTGCGCCCTAGCTTGATCAGCTTCGCTGGCGAGTCACAACGGCGTGCGAGCGCAAGCGCCGATTTATTTTCGAGCAGGTGGTCAAACAGACCCGCAAAGCCAGGCATGGCCAGGTGCAAGTGCTCGCGAATCTGACAGGCAAGCGACGCACCTTTCTCAACGAGTTTGCGCCGATGCCGGGCGCGGAGTTGTAGTTCTCGATAGGGAGATTCGAGTTCAAATTCGCACAATCCAAAGCCAGCCACGGCGGCTCGGTGTTGGGCATGCAAGTCCGTTTCATCGGTCTTGTTACCAGGGTTGGCTGGCACGCGATACTGCTTGGTGGCAAACGGATGAACCACACGGGTTTCGAATCCGGCATTGGCAAAGGCTCGCTTGGGGGGCAGATAGTAGTTTCCCGTTCGTTCTACGGCAACGATCATATCTTCGATGTGGTGTTGCTGCTGAGCTTGACAAATCAGGTCCATCGCTGCTTTGAAGAACGGGCCTTGATGTTCTAACGTCTGAGGCGGGATGAGGACATTCCCATAATAGTCGGCCATCATCCATTCGCTACGGTGCTTAGCCGGATCGACACACACAATCGCAAAATGCTCTCCGCCTACCTGCTGGACACGGGGGCTGATGACACCATTGGGTTTTTGCAGAGAGCCAAACTGTCGAAGCTTCGATTTTCGATTCCTGCGACGATTCATTCGGGAGCGATGTAGCATCGGAATTCTCCTGCTGGGGGGAAGGAATAGAAACACAATCCCCACAACATCTCAGATTGCCGATTTTTCCCAGATAATGATTTTTGGGATACTAAATCGTCATACCAGTTTCACTCTTGTGCGTCGAACGATATTGGCGATCTCGCACAGAATTGTTTGACCGACGCGACTTATAGAAGGCTCAATTCCGACCAACGACTGCGTTCCCCGGTGGATAGTGAACCGCGATTTGTGGCAGTCCACAAGTTATCACTGAAGTTGAAGGCGAGCGTACTTCTAATATCCAGAACTCAATATGCTAGATGTTCCGTGGTGCATTCAATCCAGTGGACCGGTCAATAAAGAGTCTACAACTCCGAAGAGCGCGTGGAGCGTGCACGAGCACCAAAAGGCCTGTCACCATAAACATGGCAACACTATTCGGCTCAGGTATAATCTCATACACGAAAACTGGGCCAAGTCCCGTTGCGCCGATGACGATAGTATTGCCGTCGATATCTATCGACTCACCAAAGTTGGAAGTCGCTCTGTTGCCGTCGGGCGATAGAATGGCGACTTCCCTACCCGTGGCAAGCTCAAATACATAGGCTTTTCCACCTACGGATTCCTCGCCGCGCCGACCTCCAGGTGCTCCTATCACTGCATATCTATCGTTCATTGCAATCTCAGCACCAAAGTAAGTATCTGGGTGGCTGTCAGACGCAGTCCACTTCGCGAGCTGCTGTCCGGTAGCCATATCAAACACGTAAACCTCTCCGGGGAAATTCCGAAGATACCCAATATATGGCCTGCCTACCAATGCATATTCACTATTGAGCGCAACTGCGTCGCCGAATCCACTAATGCCGTTCGCGGGAGCGAATCTACGAAGTCTCCGGCCGCTGCGTGCGTCGAAAAGAATCGCTGTTCCGAAGGCAGCATTCGTAGGGTTAGAACCCAACAAGACGAAGTCGGCATGTATAGCCAAAGAATAGTCATTTCGCTGCGGACCGATTCCCGGGTTCAGTGTGGCTACATGACTACCTGTATTTAGATCGTAAACCAATGCAAGTTGCCGCAAAGATGCGTTCGCAATATCGTCCACCCCCGCAATGTTTAATCCTCCCACTACTAGAAGATCACCATCTATCGCGCGATCCCCGTTGTTAAAGATAGCGTCAGAGGGAGGTTGCAGCTCACTGAGTAGACTTCCATTACTGGGATCAAACATATACTCGAAACCGGCTAGATCATCGCGACTATTCCAGTCTCCGCCCGCTCCAATAACCAAGGTGTCAGCATTGGCTGCCACCTTGTGAAAGCGTCCCCAGAGCTCAGGGACTACGGGATCAATCGAAGTTAGATGTGCACCGCTCTTGAGGTCAAAGATCGACACCGAGCCTCCACCGATAATCTGTGTGTTATCAAAAGGGGAGCCTACAAATACAGAACCACCGCCAACGGCGATAGACTGGCCGGAGCGTCCACCACGTCCCGGAGGAACTGGCAGGATGTGTCGTAGTTCAATTAATGGCGCTGCTGGCAGTGCTGAGACGTCAAAGCTAACAAGTAGCGGTAATAGAATCGCTATGCGTCGATGTAATAGTTTCATTGCCCGCGAACTATTAGCGGTGTCATAGAGAACTCACACGTACATTAGTTGCAGCTAATTCTATTTCAATCGGAGTTAAAAGTCCACTTTCACACTTCGATAGATACTCTACTGTTATATGTGGTAAGACATCCCAGGAGTGACAAACTCCGGTCGGAAACGAAACTCCCGAACCTGCGTTGGACAAATCGTCCGGTGCGGATTCGGCGACTTGCGAATCTGCGTCAGGATTCATCGTCCTGTGCACTTTCGCGGGACTCATTAACTGCCCGCGGTGCCCACGCCCGCGGGCAGAAACCGCACTTAGCCACGACGCGGGTGATTCCCCCAAGGGGAGTAACCGCCTTTTCGCACCGCGGTTGATTACACCACTGTACTTAGCCAACTGCGGAAACTGCGGTCGGTTGGATTCACCGACCGCACGAAATAATGGTCGGCCTGGTTGAAGCAGCGTCAATTTTGAGGAGAAGTGTGTCAGAGCTAAAGTCGGCTTGACCTGCTATGAAATGACATCGATTCGATGGCATTCATACCTACGGATCTGATCTTATTCCTCTCTTCGGTGGGGGCGACTGAAGCGGCAAATCTAAAGTAGTTGAG
>JBPCXR010000086.1:0-65327 GCA_051027215.1 Pseudomonadales bacterium
TCCAGCTTTGGTCGAGTGGAATCAAAGATTAATTATGGCCAGAGCGAGTCCGTGCTTGCCGCTTCACCAAACCTACAACCGCGGTGGGGATCGTGACACACGCGCCTGCGGGGGCTGGGTTTCCGCCGGAGGACGCTCACGCACAGGATGTGCGTGAGCGAGCGGCCAGGGATGGCGAACGGCGGTCCGCAGGGGGAAACCCAGCCCCCACCCCTATCCCCCCGAGTTGCGCCCCGCAAGCGCCTAGCGCATTGTTGCCGAAGGACAGGAGGAGAACCAAGATGCCCATGCGCTCTGTCAAAGTGGTTGACTACATGACTCGCCGGCTCGTGACCTTTACCCCGGACACGAACGTGGTCGAGGCCATGCAGTCGTTTTTGGATCACAAGATTTCCGGCGCGCCCGTTGTCAGTGAGTCTGGGGAGTTGCTGGGCGTCCTCTCTGAGGTCGATCTCATGAGTGTGATTATTCAAGACAGCTACTACGATGAGGCCATTGGTGTTGTCGGGGACTATATGAAGTCGCCTGTTGATACGGTGGGTCCCGATATAGACATCTATCAGCTGGCCGAGCGCTTCATCAAGGAGCATCGGCGGCGTTACCCGGTCGTCCAGAACGGCAAGTTGGTCGGCCAGATCAGCCGCCGCGATGTGCTCCGCGCAGCGAGCAACTTCCTGCACGAAGACAAACACTAGCGCGCGCCGAGCTTCACGCAGACTTTCTAATTGATTAAGTGTTGCAGCTGATAGGCGTTCCAGAGTTCCAAATCTACGTCATCCTGGGTGTAACCCCATTCTGGTGCAGTGTCTGAGCGGGCGACGCAACGTACGCTGAAAACTTCTTGAGCGTTGCGCGGTTGTTGGTTCGAGCTGGTGGAGCGCAGGTGGTAGCTTGGTAGCTCGAGCCCAAAATCTGCCCGGGTTGTGAAGCTCATCCAACTGGTGGGGGATCGAGGCATGAGCTCGTGACCACCAGCATGCCAACTGAGCGCGTTTTCTGCTGCAGTGGCCAGCGCCCAGTAGCCTTGGGGTTCCCGCTTTGCGCAGTGCGCCTTTGCCTGGGCGAGGGTGGGCCGCGATTGGCTCGGAGGCAGGGCGGTCCAGTTGCTCCAAATGATTCCGGTTTGGCTGTTTAGCCATGCGCTGGTGCCGCTAGGTTCAGCGACTTCTGACCATCCGTTCTGGAGACTCCGAGTTTTGCGATAAGAGATTGTTCCGGCAAAGCGTGGCGCAAGCTGTTGCCGCACAGCTACCACCTCTAGCTGCGCTTGTTTCGCCAGCTCACGTTCTCGAGTCCAGTCGTTGTACATAACCTCACCGAGAACCGTGAAACCTCCATGGATGGGAATAGGCCACAGTAGCACGGCCACCGCCATGAACAGCAAAGCGATCAGCGCCGAGAGCACAGCGCCAAAGCGGCGCAGTTTGCGGTAGGCGAAGAAGCTGATGCTGCCGGCGACAATCAGCGCGAATCCGTAGTAGAACGCTAGAAAAAGCATCGCCGCACCCTAACCTACTGTACCCGTTGGCAACAGATGCGGCTGCTGATCGTTAGGCTCAGAACAAATTTTAGCAGAAGGCTAGCCGTTAACGGCGAGTCGCTATGGCGATGGTGTTGCCACCCGGGTCTTTGAAAAATGCCATCCACTCTTCCGTTCCCGGATTGTCGAACGTGCCCGAATCGTCCCGATGAATGAGATGCGGGTCGCTATCAAACTGCACGCCCCGATTCACGAGGGTCGCATGCGCGTCGTCGATATCATCGACCCAGAAGTACAGCACTGCTGGCGGATTACCTTTCTCGAATAGGATTCGCGTTCCTGCGAATTCGAAGAAGAGGATTCCCGGCGGATCGAAGTCAGCAATGTAGCGCGCGCCGAGTGCGTTGGTGTAGAACGCTTTCGTCTCTTCTAGATCAACTAGATTGGCACCAACTTGATGAATGCGTGTTATACGCATTGGCAATGCTCCAGCTATTTAGTTAGCATTGCTAACAATAGTGTTGAGGCGCCGTTATGTCAATCTCGTCGGATCTTGTCACGCTGAACTCTGCAATCACGCAACTCATGCGAACCTTCAGGTGGGTTGATGAAGCGCAAGGTGTCGGTCGAGCGCGATTGTCTGCGTTGGCTGTTCTGCATTTCAGTGGGTCCTGTTCGCTATCCGAGCTTGCCCGAGCAGAGATGGTCACTCGAGCGACCATGCATCATGTAGTTGCTGGCTTGGAAGGGGATGAACTGATTGTGCGTTTGCCAAACCGCGAAGATGCTAGAAGCCAGCGCATCGAGCTCACGAAGCTGGGCAGAAGGGTTATTACCGCGGCGCATCAAGCCAGGCTGGACTTTCTTCGCTCGCTTATTCCCGGCACATCTGCAGCTGAGCTTGCTAACGCAGCGAAAGTCCTGAGTCGTCTTCGTGACAATGCACGGCAAGAGGCGCTTTAATGACTGCACCCGGTCTACCAGAGCCTTACTCGAACTACATTCAGAGGTTAGGGTATGAACAACACCTGGCTCGAACAAGCAATCGGGAACAACGTTCAGTGGTGCGCGGCCGTTGGTCGCGCACAGGGGGTAGCTAGCGAGATTCAGCCAAGGGCTTGGATCAGTAAGCGGCCGATGCCATTGCTCTACCCGAACCTAATAACGCTAAAGCCGATAGCGGAAATCGATGACGAGCTGCAACAACTTCAAGGGCAGCTGCCCAGCGGTTGGGGGATTAAAGACAGCTTCAGCTCTCTGCAAATTACTGATAGAGGCTTCAAGGTGGCTTTCGACGCTCACTGGTATGTGCGAGCACCTGAGGCGGTCTGGCCAGGGGGCTTGGAAAATGACGATGTGGTTTTTGTGGTGGAAACCTCGTTGGAGCTCGATGAATGGACCTTTGCGTGGGGTCGATCGCAAGGCAACGCAACTTTTCCTGCGCCGTTGCTGAGCGATCCTGGCATCGACTTTGTGTTTGTCAGGCGAGCGGGTGAGGTCGTTGCGGGTTTGGTTGCCAACCTAAGTGACCAGGTCGTCGGGGTGTCCAATGGGTTTGGGGCAGCTGCGGATTTGCTTGGCTGTATTCAGTCTTTAGCCCAGCGCTATCCCAATCGGGCGATCGTCGGCTACGGCAGTTCGCTAGAGTTAGCGACGCTGGAAACTGTTGGTTTTACTGCGCTCGGCGATTTGCGAGTGTGGCTGAGCAGTGCGTAGTGACCGAGCACAATGGGGTCTGGACGCTCGAGGTGTTGGTTTTAGCCAATCTCTAACAGAAATTTCATCAGCAGTTCGTTGAGCTCAGCGGGCGTCTCCAACGGGATCAGGTGTGCGGCTTGTGGAACAACAGCGCGCCTACAGTTGTGCAACCACGATGCTAACTGGTTGTGTCGCTCAATGATGAAGGAAGCGTCCCGGCCACCTTCGATAAGCAGCACCGGGCATTCGATTGTTGAGATTTTTTCGGCTGCCGAGCCCGGTTCTCGTTCTTGAGTGAGCTCGATTGAATTGAGAGCGATACCGTTCATGTCCAAAAAGAGCTCGCGAGCCTCAGCGGTTACTCTGCCTGCTTCACTGTGCGGACCATCCAGCCAAAGGTGAGCTTCAAGTCGATTCAGTGCTTCTAGGTCGTCACGCTCGTCTGCGGCATCGATCTGAGCGATAAGCGCAGCCTCATGGGCATCTGGGTTAGGCGCATTGGCACCCGAGTAGGTTGCAGAAATCAGCACAAGTGCTTCGATCTTTTTCGGGTATCGAATGGCAAAGTCGATCGCGATCCGTGCACCCTGTGAGCAACCGACGAGAATATGTTTCCCACCCTCGACGGATTCAACGACGGCGAGAAGGTCGTCTACCTGTGAAAAGGGTTCGTCCGTTGCGCTGGTTTTGCCGAAACCACGTCTATCGAAACTTGTGATGTTGCATTGGTTGGTCAAGCCAGCGAACTGGCGAGAGTACATACGGGTATCTGCGACACCGGCATGGAGAAATATTAGGGATGGCTTCGCCCCGGGGCTGTGAACTGATTGTCCTCGGATGATTGCTGAATCGACCTGCAGCTCAAAGGACTTAGGCAATTGTCGCTTAACTCGCGAGCCGAGCCCGCAAAAGCTCGTTTACTGTGCCGGGATTGGCCTTGCCTTGAGTGGCTTTCATCACCTGACCGACAAAGAAGCCAAGCACTTTTTCTTTGCCTGCTCGGAATTGCTCGACCTGCTTTGGATTGGCCGCAATGATCTCGTCGATGATGCCTTCCAGCTCGCCGCTATCGCTCATCTGCCGCAGGCCGCGTTCATCGATGATGCGATCAACGTCGGTGTCACCAGCGGCGTCCCACAGCGCTTCGAATACCGTCTTGGCAATCTTGCCGCTAATAGTACCGTCCTTGATGCGGGTGATCAGCACTCCCAGCTGGGGCGCATCGACGGGCGCATCGCTCACGGCTGTGTCGGTGCGATTCAGTGCTGCGCTCAGCTCGCCCAGCACCCAGTTGGCGGCGAGCTTGCCATCGCCGCTGACGGTTGCGCTGGTTTCGAAAAACGTCGCCAATTCTGGATCGCTGACAATTTGGGCAGCGTCATAGTCTGTCAGATTCAGCGTTGCGACATAGCGGCTACGGCGCGCATCCGGCAGCTCTGGTAGCGTCCGCCGAATCTGTTCGATGTCTGCTTCGGTCAGCACCAAGGGCATTAGATCGGGGTCAGGAAAGTAGCGGTAGTCATCGGAGAGCTCTTTGCTACGCATGCTACGGGTTTCGCCACGCTCCGAGTCGAATAGTCGGGTTTCTCGGGCTATCTCCCCACCGGCTTCTAACACTTCGATCTGGCGATTGATCTCGTATTCGATGGCTTGTTCAACGAAGCGGAAAGAGTTGATGTTTTTGATCTCGGTGCGAATGCCCAGCGCGTTCTCGCCCGTTGGCCGCACCGAGACGTTAGCGTCACAGCGCATGCTGCCCTCTGCAAGGTTGCCGTCGCATATACCGAGGTAGCGAACCAGGCTATGCAGCTGTCGAAAATAGGCAGCTGCTTCTGCGGGCGTTGACAGCTCTGGTTCGGAGACCACTTCGAGTAGCGGCGTGCCTGCTCGATTCAAATCGATGCCAGTCTTGCCATCGATGGCATCGTGGATCGACTTGCCGGCATCCTCTTCCAAATGCGCTCGAGTCACGTTGACGGTTTTCTGGCTACCATCGTCTAGTGTGATGGTGAGCTGACCCGTGCCGACAATGGGTTGCTCGAACTGGCTGATCTGGTAGCCCTTGGGAAGATCTGGGTAAAAATAGTTCTTGCGATCGAAAACCGAGTGATGGTTGATCTGCGCGCCGGTTGCCAGGCCAAACAGTACCGCTTTTTCCACGGCGCCCGCGTTGAGAACAGGCAGCACGCCAGGAAGACCCAGGTCTACGGGGGAGGCTTGCGTGTTTGGTTCTGCGCCGAATGCGGTGCTGGTACCGGAGAAAATTTTGCTTTCGGTGCTCAGTTGCACGTGCACCTCTAGGCCGATGACGGGCTCCCAGGCCGCCGACCAACTCATCGCGCCGACTCCTGCGCGGTTAACGGCGGGTGCTGGGTGTGCCAGTCGCTACGCTGCTGATAGGCATGGCCCAGGGTAAGCAGGGTTTCTTCGCCATGATGGGGGCCAATGAGTTGTGCACCGATGGGCAAGCCATCGACGAAGCCGCAAGGAATGCTCATTGCCGGTAGGCCGGCAAGGCTTGCCGGAATGGTATAGATGTCTTGCTGGTACATGCTCACAGGGTCGGCCAGTGCTCCGAGCTTGAATGCTGCTGTGGGAGTCGTCGGGGCGAGGATTGCATCAACTTGCGCAAAAGCCTGGAGGAAATCCTGTTGAATGAGCCGGCGTACCTTTTGCGCCTTTAGATAGTAGGCATCGAAATAGCCTACCGACAGTGCGTAGGTGCCGGTCAAAATGCGCCGCTTGACCTCATTCCCAAATCCCTCGCTGCGGGAGCGACAGTACAGGTCTTCGAGAGAGCTCGGGTTAGCGGCGCGGTGGCCAAAGCGAACACCGTCATAGCGGGACAAGTTGGTAGAAGCCTCCGCGCCGGCGATCACATAGTAGGCGGGCACGGCGGCCCGGGTGTTAGGCAGTGAGATGTCTACTGTGGTGTGGCCCATGGCCTCAAGCTCTTTGCGCACATTGTCCAGATGCTCGGCACCAACCACTTGCCCGTCGTAGTACTCTTTGGGTAAGCCGATGGTCAGTGCTGTGGCAGGCTCCGCTAGCTGCGCTGCCTTTTCCAGCTTGAGCTGTTCTAGCCAAGGGTTTGCTGTTTCAAGACTGGTGGAGTCACGGTTATCGAAGCCGGACATATGCGCCAACACCAACGCGATGTCGTTGACGCATCGAGCCATGACCCCTCCCTGGTCCAGGTTGGGGGCGAAGGCGATCATGCCGTAGCGAGAAACGCGACCGTAGGTTGGCTTCAAGCCGCTAATACCGCAGTACGCGGCCGGCTGCCGAATCGAGCCGCCGGTGTCGGTGCCGGTGGCGACCGCGCACAGGCCTGCGGCTACCGCAGCGGCTGATCCACCGGAAGAGCCGCCCGGTACATAACTAGTATCCCAAGGGTTGCCGACGGGACCAAAGAAGCTGTTCTCGTTGGATGAGCCCATTGCGAACTCATCGAGATTGGTTTTACCCAATGTCACGCAACCTGCTTCTTGCAGACGTTGGACCGCAGTGGCGTCGTAGGGCGCAACAAAGTTGGCCAACATGTGCGAACCGCAGGTGGTGAGAACACCTTGGGTGCAGAAAATGTCTTTATGGGCGATGGGTAAGCCCAATAGGGTTGTCGCAGCAGTACCTTTGGCCCGTTTTGCGTCTGCAGCGGCGGCCTGAGCTAAGGCTGGCTCTGGAGTCACGGTGATATAACAGTTCAACTCAGCGTGAGCGCTGATCCGATCCAAATAGGCCTGACACAGCTCGACACTGCTGAACTTTCCGGCATCGAGCCCAGCGCGGAGCTCAGTCAAAGAGGCAAAAGGGTTCACGCTGCGGCTATTCCACTACCCTGGGCACCAGATATAGCCCTGATTGGGTTTCCGGAGCAACGGCCTGGAAGCTGCTGCGGTCGACGCTTTCTGTGACCTGGTCGGCACGCAAACGCTGGTGAGTTTCCAACGGGTGAGCCAGCGGCGCTACGCCGTCGGTGTCGATGGCTTGCATGGCATCGATCATTTGCACGATGTTGGCGAGGTCACGCTGCAGCTCGGCAGTTTGCGCTGGATCTAAGGCCAACTGTGACAAACGGCACAAATGTGCAGTATCGATGGGATCTGACACTGGATTCAGGCTCCGGTCCGGGTCGTTTTGAGGCGGGGCAGTTTAACGCCGTGAGCGCGCTTGGGGTACAGATGTCGAAGTTACGGCACCGCGCCAGGTCCGACGTTGCTGGACAGTGACGCGGTTGCTAGAGTGCGCCCCGGCCCGCGACCTATACTCGCCGCATTATCTATCCTTTAATTGAGACGGACTCTCAATGTTTTTCAAGTATTTCCGCGGCCTCTTTTCCCGCGACCTCTCCATAGACCTGGGCACGGCCAACACGCTCATCTATGTACGTGACGTCGGCATTGTCCTAAATGAGCCTTCTGTGGTGGCTATTCGAACCCAGGGCAACCAAAAAAGCGTTGCCGCAGTCGGTTTGGACGCCAAGCGCATGCTCGGACGTACTCCAGGCAACATCACTGCCATCCGCCCCTTGAAGGACGGCGTGATCGCAGACTTCTTGGTTACCGAGCGTATGCTCAAGCACTTCATTGGCAAGGTGCACGAAAACTCCTTCATTCGCCCGAGCCCGAGGGTATTGGTTTGCGTGCCCTGCAAGTCAACAGAAGTGGAGCGTCGGGCAATTCGGGAAAGCGCCTTGTCAGCAGGTGCCCGTGATGTCCGTCTCGTCGAAGAACCCATGGCCGCCGCTATCGGTGCAGGATTGCCGGTGGAAGAAGCAGTCGGCACCATGGTTGTAGACATCGGTGGTGGCACCACCGAAATCGCCATCATCTCGCTCAACGGCGTCGTTTACTCAGACACAGTGCGGGTTGGTGGCGACCGCTTCGATGAGGCCATCGTGGCCTACGTGCGCCGCACCCAAGGTAGTCTGATTGGCGAGACCACAGCAGAGAAAATCAAGCACGAAATTGGCGCTGCCTATCCGCAAAAGGATGTGCTGGAAATTGATGTGCGCGGGCGAAACTTGGCCGAAGGCGTGCCGCGAAGCTTCACATTGAATAGCAACGAGATTCTCGAGGCGCTGCAAGAACCCCTGTCGATGATTGTCCAGGCGGTAAAAAGCGCTTTGGAGCAGTGCCCACCAGAACTTGCCTCGGATATTGCGGCAACGGGTATGGTGCTCACCGGCGGCGGGGCGCTGCTGCGGGATCTGGATGTGCTGTTGGCCGAAGAAACCGGTCTACCGGTCATTATTGCAGAAGATCCATTGACCTGTGTCGCCCGAGGCGGCGGCAAAGCGCTGGAGCTGATGGACGCTGCGGGCAATGCTGACCTGCTCTCGACACAGTAAGGCGCAGTTCCCTTACGGCGGAGGCCGACATTAAGGCGCTGTTTGTGCGCGAGTCCGGTGCCGGCCTGCTGCTGGCTGGTTTGCTGTTGCTGTCTGCTGCGCTGATTACGGTGGAGTACACCACACGCCTGTTGGAACAACCGCGAAGCATGATCGGTACCTTGGTGAGTCCGCTACGCGTGGTTGCCGAGGTACCCTATTTGTTGGGTGAGCAGTTTGGCGACGCCTTGTCCACGCGCGAGAATCTGATTGCTGACAATGAGGCATTGCGCCGCCAGGTGTTGGAGTTGTCCCAAGTTTCCCAACAATTCCTGGCTCTACGGAGCGAGAACGAGCGGCTGCGCGAGTTGTTAGGCAGTCGTCGTCGAGTGCCTCATGAAGTTCTGGTTGCCGAGTTGATC
Organism: Pseudomonadales bacterium; assembly: GCA_051027215.1. Classification (GTDB taxonomy): domain Bacteria; phylum Pseudomonadota; class Gammaproteobacteria; order Pseudomonadales; family Azotimanducaceae; genus CALHVX01. The sequence goes on from JBPCXR010000086.1 coordinate 8,930, forward strand.
GGCGTGGTTCCTGGCCCATCGCGCCTGCAAATCATTATCGACAAGGGTTCGGATGCCGATGTTCGGGTCGGCCAAGCCGTCGTAGATGCGGAAGGGCTGTTCGGGCAGGTTGTCGCGGTGGACAAGTACACGGCTCGGGTTTTGCTACTAAGCGACTCGCTACACGCGGTGCCGGCCCAGATCAATCGAACTGGCCAGCGCGGCATTGTTAGCGGTCTGGGCGAAAACATCCGCTTGGAGATGGATGGCGTACCGGTTAATGCGGACATTCGAGAGGGCGATCTTGTGGTGAGCTCGGGTCTTGGTGGACGATTTCCGGTGGGGTATCCGATCGGCCATGTAGACTCGGTTGTAGTGGAACCAACCTCAGCGTTTGCTCAGGTCAGTGTTCGACCCGCTGCGCAATTGGATCGATCCCGACATGTGTTGGTGGTGTTCCCGCAAGACCAGGCCAGTGCATCGAGCGTGGTGCCATGAATCCCGGCAAAGGCGGCTGGCTGATCCTGTTAACGATTGTTGTGGCGCTCATAGCAGCCATCGTCCATTTGCCCGAGAGTTGGCCGGCTTGGCTCGGCTGGTTGCGGCCTGCTTGGGTGCCGTTGGTGCTGTTTTACTGGGTGATGGCTGTGCCACATCGCTTGGGACTGATTACCGCTTGGCTCCTCGGTTTGCTGCTGGATGTTTTGCAAGCGGAACCGCTGGGTCTGAATGCCATACTGTTGGCTAGTATTACGTTCGTTGCCTGGCGGTTTTATGAGCGGCTGCGCATGTACGCTGGTTTGCAGCACAGTTTGCTGCTGTTCTTTCTGCTTTTGGCCACCGAGCTCGTGCGTCGGCTTGTGAATTTGCTGATGACCGGCGAAGCGGTTGGCTGGATGTTTCTCTTGGTTCCGTTAATGAGCGCGATCGTCTGGCCTTTCGTTGATCTGCTGCTCGACAGCCTGCGTCGGCGCGTGCGAGTCGAGTGATCCACGACGGCGTTTTTTCGCATTTACCGGCAACCGGGGTGTTGTTGGCTTCAGCCTCACCGCGCCGGGTACAGCTGCTTGAGCAGATGGGGCTGCGGGCTGTCAGCGCGCCAATGGAAATTGATGAGTCGATCCGTTCAGGTGAGGACCCTGGGGAATATGTTGCGCGAATGTCTACTTCAAAGTGTCGTGCGGCTTTGGAACACGGGGCAATCTGGCTACAGGAGAGGCCAACCGAGCGGGTGCTACTCGCGGCTGACACCATCGTGGTCGCCGGAGGGGCAATCTTAGGCAAACCCGCTAGCGATAGGGCCGCCGCAGACATGCTGCGATCGCTGTCGAATACCACCCACCAGGTCATGACCAGCGTTACAGCTCACGCTGGCGTTGCACGGCAATCGGTGCTGAGCGTCGCCAAAGTGCGGTTTAAATCCCTGACAGAACAGGACATTGCGGCCTATGTGGATAGTGGCGAAGGACGCGACAAAGCGGGCGGTTATGGCATTCAGGGGATTGGGGGTATATTTGTCGAACACATTAGCGGCAGTTATAGCGCCGTAGTAGGTTTGCCGATCGCCGCAGTTGAACAATTGCTGGTGGACCTCGGTATCGACACCTGGCGGCTGCGCGGTTATGGCTGAAGAACTCATCATCAACGTTAGCGACTTCGAGACTCGAGTCGCTTTGCTCGATCAGGGAAGCGCCTGTGAGGTGCACCTTGCGCGCGCGAACAACTACAGCCTGACGGGCAACATCTACCTAGGCCGGGTTGAGCGGGTGATACCCGGAATGCAAGCGGCATTTGTCGACGTCGGCCTGGAGCGTCCCGGTTTCCTGCACGCCCGGGATATCGATGATCTGAAGCTGCCCGTCGGTGAAGACAAGGTCGAGCACCGAGACATTCGAGACCTGTTACGCACCGGGCAAGAGATCATGGTGCAGGTGGCGAAGGATCCCATATCCACCAAAGGCGCGCGGCTGACGGCGCAACTCGCCATTGCCAGTCGCTATCTGGTGCTCATGCCGTTCACCGATCACATCGGTATCTCCCAGCGCATCGAAGATGAAGCGGAGAAAGACCGACTGCGTGAGTTGGTCAGTAGCCTACGTGAGCAGCAAGACGTGCAGGTAGGATTCATCGTGCGCACGGCTGGTGAAGGCGTTGCTGCCGGCGCGCTAGAGATGGACATGCGCGTCCTGGTGCGCATGTGGGACAAGATTTTAAAAAACCGGCACGCGGCAGGTTGCCCCGGATCTATCTACCAGGAAATACCTCTGCATATTCGAGTGGTCAGAGACCTAGCCGGCCCGACGCTTGAACGGATTGTGATCGATCATCAACCCACTTTTGGAAGGGTGCGATCGTTCGTTGAAGAGTTTCTGCCCGAGTTTGCGGATCGGCTGGAGTTCTACGAAGAGCCTCGGCCGTTGTTTGAGCGCTATGGCGTTGAGGATGAGCTCAAACGTGCGTTGGGTAAGACGGTCGAACTCAAGTGTGGCGGCCATCTGGTGATCGAGCAGACCGAGGCGATGATTACCATTGACGTCAACACCGGCAAGTTTCTCGGTGGCTCAAACCTCGAAGACACCGTGTTTCGCGCCAACTTGGAAGCTGCGCAAATGATTCCCAGGCAGTTGCGCCTTCGAAACCTTGGTGGGATTGTAGTGATCGACTTTATCGACATGATCGATGAAGAGCATCAGCGGCAAGTACTGCGTGCGCTGGAAAAAGCCAGCGAGTTGGATGCAGCGCGTATTCGCATCGAAGGTTTCTCGTCCCTAGGGCTGGTGCAGTTGAGCCGGAAGCGCACTCGCGAAAGCTTGCTGCAGCAGTTGTGTGAACCTTGCGAGCGCTGCACAGGTTCTGGGGTGGTGCGCACCGCGGCAACCACCTGCAGTGAGATATTTAGAGCGATCTCTCAAGATTCCGATCTTCGCTGCGGTGCGCTGCCGAAAGACGCCGGCGAATATCTGATTCGAGCGACGGACTCGGTGGTCGATCGCCTCCTAGATGAGGATTCTGAGTCCCTGGCACAGCTGGGCCGCCTCATTGGTCGCGACATTCGCATTCAGATTGAGCCGAGCTACGGGCCGGGTCAATTTGACATCGTTCTTGTTCAGGGCGTTCGACGTTAGCGTTCACTTGCCCTAGCAAGGGCGAAATCGATCGGAAGCAAAGGGAAAGGATAGGAGTGAATTCGTCGTATCCGCAGCTGTCAAAGGAGCTGCAAAACCCGTATTTCCCGGTGTAGTTATGTTTCGAGCTTTGCGTATTTTGGCCTGGCGAGTGGCGGTGGCAATAGCCCTGCTGCTGGCGCTTGGGCTAGCGGCAGGGCGGCTAGGTACTTTGTGGCTGGATGAGCAGCGTGCCAATCAGTGGCTTGAGCAGCTACTGCCCGGGGCGACCGTTGCAGCGCATGGCTTCGAGCTCTCCTGGCATCGATTCAATCCGGTGATTCGCATCGAGTCACTGACTCTGGGCGACAGCCGTATTCAAGGTCTCACCATCAAACCAGATTGGATGGAGAGCTTGTGGCGTTGGGGTCCTGTGCTGCGGCACTTTGGCAATACCGACGCGAACCTTCGTTTCGAACAGACCAGTAGCGGTGCCTGGGCACTCGCTGGCATGCCCAGCGCTGAAGGCGGACTTGATTGGCAAACGTTGCTGGAGCATAGCGACCAGCTGATGTTGAGTGCGGAGCTGGCTTTTGCCACCAAGCAACAACCTAGCCCGCATCTGGCACTCGCCATACAAGCCCGCAATCAACGTGCGAGCCGACGTTGGGATCTGCAGCTGTTTGACCCTGATTGTCCGACTCGCTGTCGGCTTGCTGTGGATCTAGAGGAGCGCTTACGAGTGCCGTTGTTGCAGCAGGCCTCTCTAGCCATGGTGGCTGCAACTGTGGGGGATGGAGTCCGGATCCCAGCCGCCCTTTTGGGGGGTACGGCTCTGCGGGTTTCCCGCGCGGATGTGCGATGGGATGCTAGCGCTCGCGACTGGCGGACCTACGCCAAAGGCATGGCTGACCGGGGTACGAAGCAGGAACCGATTGCTGGCCGGTTGGAGGTTGATCTGGCCATCGCCGACATTACCCTGCCCGGCGGACGGCCTTTCGATCTCACCGTGTCGGCTCGAGGATCCAGCCACCCCGGCTATGCGCTAGCTCGTAGCTTTGATGCCGTGGTGACTCACGACGGTGAAACCTTGGCGCTGCCGGAGTTTTGGCTGCGCTGGTTGCCGGGACGGCTGCAACTTTATGCGCCGAGATTTGATTTGCGCGCTGCCCTAGCTCAGGCAGGGCGGAGTCGATTGCCGGACGATGTGATAGGGCAATGGCTCCGTGCCTTAGCCATTGAGGGGGAATTGAGCGGGTTGCAGGGGCAGCATGATCTAACCGCCGGGCATTGGTCCTGGCGGGCGCAGCTGCGGCGTGGTGCGATGACTGGGCACCAAGGTGCGCCAACCGCAGATGCGCTGTCGGGCCAGCTGTTTGGCTATGAACGTGGTCTCAGGGCCAATATTCATGCCTCCGCATCGACCGTGGGTTTTCCGGGGGTATTCAACGATCTTTGGCCAGTTCGTGACCTGCAAGCTGAGTTGGAGCTGCACTGGCGTACGAAATTTTTGGTCCTGCTGGGTCGAAAGCTCGACGCGGAGCTGGTCCAGGGCGATGTCAGCGCACCTCATCTGCACGGCACATTCCGCTTGGCTGTTCCGGGCGACCGGCTTGAGCAGACGCTGGCGTTACAACTCAACACTACACAGTTGAGCATGAACACCATCAAGCGTTTCCTCCCTAGCAAACTCAATCCCGGGCTGCGCCGCTGGCTGCTGACTGCGCCACAGGACGGCTTGGTCAATGACGTGCGCATGGGTTTTATGGGCTATGTACGTAATCGGCAAGCGCCGAATACCCGACGTATGGCGATGCTGGGCACATTGGCGCAGTCCAGCATTCGCTTTGATGAGCGTTGGCCCAGCGTAAGCCAGCTAGCTGGCGAATTCGAAATTTCCGGGCAGGCCGCATCTATGTACCTCAGCCATGGTATGAGTGAAGGTGTGGCGCTCGCGGGCACACGCATACAGATTCCTGCGCGGGCGGGGCGAGTAGAGCTGTCGCTGGTGAGTGAGTTTGATGGAGCGGATGGCTTGAAGTACATCCGGCGCTCGCCGTTGCTGCAATCTCTGCCCTTTATCGAACCGGACTGGACGGCCGCCGGTGCGATGAAGGTGGATGGTGCTGTTTCGATACCTTTGGGAGAAGTAAGTCCGAGCAACCCGATCAAGACAGATCTAGGCATTCGGCTGGTGAACGTTGACCTACAGATTCCCTCACTGCGAACGGCGCTCAGCGGATTGAACGGGCCATTGCGGATGCAAACACCAAGATTGCTTAGCGGAGGCGACATCGGTGGTGCACTGAACGGGCAAGCGCTGCAGTTCGATGTTGCTAGCAGTCACGACGAGATTGCCTTTGCGTTTCGAGGCACCAGCGTGCCAATGCAGGTGTATGAGCTGTTGGGTTTGAGTGATCCTGGTTTTGCCAGCGGCCAAACACAGTACTCGGGTACCTTAAAGTTCCCTACCCCATTGCCCGATGGCGCCAGCTCGGCGCCGGTGTTGAGCGTACAAACTGACTTGGCAGGGATTGCCCTGGACTTGCCTGGAGAGCTTGGCAAGGACGCGGAAGATTTACGCTTGACCGAGGTTACGGCGACCTTTTCCGACCCACAGCAGCATGTCGTCTTATCTCAAGCTGCTCTGCGAGCTTCTATGCAGATGGCACAAGGCAGCGTGGTGTCTGGTGAAATGCGCCTGTTGGGGGAGCCAGTAGCGGTTGATGCTGCCTACATAGACGCCGTTGTTGGTGCGGTAAATAGCGATGCCCGCGGGCTGGTCGTTAGCGGAACGCTGGCTGAGCTGCCGATAACCGCTGGCGCAGCGGGCAGTTTGTTTGGCGACGTTCCAGTTCGTATCGGTCAACTCAATGTCGGCTCGCTATTGGCAGATGACACCAACCTAGGTGCTGTTGCGATCGCCGGCAGCATGCTCGGCGATTCCATGGACTTACACATTGCCGGGGAGCGTTTGGCAGGCAGAGTAAGCCAGACAGACAACCAGCCGCTGGTAGTAGATCTTGAGCGTTTGCAGATGCCGGAAACCGGCAGCCGGGGTACGCCTCTGGCCGAGCTCGACGTGCGCCTGGTGACCGAACCCGACCGAATACGTGAGCAGGTCAGCGTCAGCACAGTGGTGGAGTTAGCCGCGGATCCGCTACCCATCTCCCTGCAAGCCCAGCTACCAACCGCAACCGTCAATGTGGCGGCGTTGCAGTTCGGCGAGGAGGACTATGGTCGCTGGTCCTTCGCCATGGCGCCTGAAGCAGATGGTATACGCTTTACCGAGCTGTCCGCGCTAGTGAAGGGCATTGCGATAGAGGCCCCGGAAGTGTTCTGGCAGCAGCAACCGAACCGTACCCAGTTTGCTGGTGAGCTGAGCGCCGAAAACTTGGCTGAGGTACTGCCACGCTTGGGTTACGCAGCGACCATTGAAACGCAGTCATCGGGGATGCAGGCCGACCTCAGCTGGCCTGGCTCACCGGTTAATTTCAACCTACTGAGCATGAACGGCAACGTCGACTTCAATGCCAAAAATGGCCGTTTCATCGAAGTTGAGAGCGGCAATAACGCGCTGCGCATCTTCAGCTTGTTGAACTTCAGCGCCCTGGCAAAGCGTATGAACCTGGACTTTTCTGATGTACTAGGCCGCGGAATCAGCTTCGAATCTCTCGAGGCCGATGTGGCGTTGCTCGATGGCGATTTGCGTTTTCGCCAACCGATGGAAGTAACGGGCACGGGTTCCCAGTTTCGCTTGAGCGGGACGGTGGATTTGGACACCGGTGCGCTGGCGAATGACATGATTGTCACATTGCCTTTGAGCAAAGGCCTGCCTTGGTATGCGGCCTATGTGGCCATTGCCAACCCGCTTGCCGGGCTTGGCGTCTTGGTTGGCGAGCGGGTGCTCGCTAAACCCCTAGAGCAATTGAGCAGCGCCCGTTATCGCATTACCGGTACCCTGGAAAACCCCAAGGCAAAGCTTGTTAAAGTATTCGAAAACAAAATGGAAGCGGAGCTGCCCGTCGATAAGCAGGCAGCTGCCAGCACAGAGGAACCTAGCGAATGACCAATCCCATAGCTCAGGCACGCATTGCTCTGCTCGATCCGGCAGGCATTGGTGATGCCGACGCAGTTCGGGTGCTCAATCACCTCATGGGCCGTGCCGTGGACTTGGGAGAGCTGTTTTTCCAGCATCAACGCGCAGAGAGCTGGATGCTGGAAGATGGCATTGTCAAAGATGGTTCTTACAGTGTCGATCGAGGTGTGGGCGTTCGCGCAGTGGCCGGTGAAAAAACCGGGTTTGCCTACGCTGAGGACATTGTCTTGCCGGCGCTAACCAGCGCCGCAGATGCAGCGCGTAGCATTACCCGTCAAGGTGCCAGCGGTGCAGTTCAGGTCGGCGGCGGAGCAGTTACCGCTCCTGCGCGCTATCGCAGTGTTGATCCTTTGGCCTCGAAAAACGAAAAAGACAAGGTTGCATTGCTAGAGCTGGGCGACAAGGCTGCCCGTGATGCAGACGAGCGGGTTAAAGAGGTAACCGTACGCTTGTCGGCTAATCATGAATCTTTGCTGGTGGTGGCCAGTGACGGTACCTTGGCTGGTGACGTGCGGCCACTGGTGCGCTTCGATGTCTCCGTAATAGTCGAGCAAGGTGGCCGGCGCGAGCGAGGCAACGCCGGTTGCGGCGGTCGCGGCGAGATCGCGGATTTCATCACCGCTGCAAGCGTGCAGGAGCTGGCAGCGGAGGCGGTCCGCACCGCGCTTATCAACTTGGAGGCCATAGACGCCCCCGCGGGACCAATGCCCGTGGTGTTGGGCGCAGGCTGGCCAGGCGTGCTCTTGCACGAAGCTGTTGGCCATGGCTTGGAGGGTGATTTCAACCGCAAGGGTAGTTCGGCATTTGCCGGTCGCGTTGGCGAGCAGGTGGCCTCGACCCTGTGCACAGTGGTGGATGACGGCACCCTGGTCGACCGTCGAGGTTCGCTCAGCATCGATGACGAAGGTACACCAACGGGCGAGACCGTGTTGATCGAAAACGGAATACTTAAGGGTTACCTCCAGGATAAGCTGAACGCTCGATTAATGGGCGTCGCGCCGACGGGGAACGGTCGTCGGCAATCCTATGCTCACGTGCCAATGCCACGTATGACCAATACCTTCATGCGAGCCGGTGAGCATGCGCCGGAGGAAATGGTGCGTAGCGTTAAAAAGGGCGTATACGCCGTCAACTTTGGCGGCGGCCAGGTAGACATTACTTCTGGCCGCTTCGTGTTCTCTGCCACTGAGGCGTACTTGATTGAGAACGGTGAAGTGACGGCGCCGATTCGAGGCGCGACGCTAGTTGGCGACGGTCCGACGGTGATGCAGCAGGTCTCTATGGTTGGTAATGATCTAAAGCTAGATGCCGGCGTGGGGGTGTGTGGCAAAGACGGACAGTCCGTGCCCGTGGGTGTGGGCCAACCGACGCTTAAGGTGGACGAGATAGTTGTCGGGGGCACCCAGGCCTCCTGAGGGTCGAACTGCCCTCGTGGCGGCCTTACCCGCGCCCCCAAGCCCACATTCTGCCCACGCCTGTGCAACCCCTGCGCTTTTCTGCGCCAGTCGGATTGACCGCTGGTCGTTAACCGCTGGTCGACTTATGATCCCAAGCAGGCAAGATAATCTAATAGCGGCACGATCGAGGGGGGAGCATGCGCGCTTTTATTGGGATCATCATCGTGGTCATCGTTGCCGCGATCGCTTACAACTTCGTCTCTCGGCAATCGCCGGACGCGCCAGAAGCGCAGGGATCGACAGTCGGTGCACCGACGGCGTCTGCAGCTGAGCCTAGCATTGGCCTGATTGATGACGCGCGCATAGTCGACGCCGAATCCGAACCAGGCAACTGGCTCGCCTACGGCCGCACCTATGAGGAGCAGCGCTTCTCACCGCTCAATGCAATCAATCGCGACAACGTCGGCAATCTAGGGCTTGCGTGGTTTAGAGACATGGGCACTAATCGGGCGCAAGAGTCCACGCCCATTGTCGTTGACGGCATCATGTTCTTCACCAGCACCTGGAGTCGTGTGCACGCGGTAAAGGCCGCCACCGGTGAATCGGTTTGGGATTACGATCCGCAGGTCCCTCGAGAATGGGGTCGCCGAGCCTGTTGCGATGTCGTCAACAGAGGAGTCGCTGTCTACAAGGGCCGGGTTTACTTCGGCAGCCTAGACGGGCGGCTGATCGCGCTCGATGCTGCCACGGGTGACAAGGTCTGGGAGGTAGACACCATCACCGACCGTGACCGTTACTACACCATCACCGGTGCCCCAAGAGCGGCGAAAGGCAAGATCTTCATCGGCAATGGCGGCGCGGAGTTTGGCGTGCGCGGCTATGTTACTGCTTACGATGCTGCAAGCGGCGAGCAAGCCTGGCGCTTTTACACCGTCCCTGGTGATCCTTCGCTGCCCTTCGAGCATCCAGAAATGGAGGTTGCCGCAGAGACCTGGAAAGGTGGCAATTGGTGGGAGGTTGGCGGCGGTGGCACCGTCTGGAATTCCATTGTCTACGATCCCGATTTCAATAACGTGTATTTGGGTGTGGGCAACGGCGCGCCCTGGACTCGCGCAATCCGCTCACCGGGCGGCGGCGACAATTTGTTCCTGTCTTCCATCGTCGCCCTCGATGCGGATACCGGGGCCATGAAGTGGTACTACCAGACCACGCCTGGCGACAATTGGGACTACACCGCCGTGCAAGACATGGCCCTTGCCGATATGGAAGTAGACGGCGAGATGAAAAAGGTGCTGCTGCAGGCGCCGAAGAACGGCTTCTTTTACGTTATCGATCGCGCAGACGGCAAGCTGCTACGCGCTAACAAATATGCCACTGTGACGTGGGCCACCCATGTTGATCTGACCACCGGCCGACCAGTCGAAAACCCCGAGCTAGATTACATAGAGAACGAAAAGTGGATTCTTCCGGGGCCGCTGGGTGCGCATAACTGGCAAGCCATGTCGGTAGATGAGGAAGCTGGATTGGTCTACATACCGGCCCAGGACAACCCACTAATCTACGGCATGAACGAAGAGTGGAAACAGACGGGACTTTACAAGCGCAACCCAGGCCGCTGGAATACCGGTATCGAGTTTGGTCGAATCGCGCAACTGTTTGTCGACAATCTCGATGATCAACCCACACCCAAGGGCTACCTGAAAGCCTTTGATCCGTTGACGGGTAAAGATGTTTGGGTGGTGGAAATTCCGCACTATTGGAACGGCGGCGTGCTTGGCACCGCCGGTGGCCTGGTTTTCCAAGGCGACGCACTGGGTATGTTCTCTGCCTATGACAAGACCAACGGTGAGGCACTGTGGCAATTCAATACCTACACCAGCATGTTGGCACCGCCGATAACGTTCGAGATCGACGGTACCCAGTACGTATCTATCTTGACCGGCAACGGCGGCGGTGATCTCTTTTCTGGTGAAGCCATGGATCCAGTGGCCACGCCCGCGTCAGAGACCTACGGCAATTACGGACGCCTGCTGGTTTTCAAACTCGGTGGCGTCGAGACCCTGCCAATTCCGAACCCGGTGGACAAGACCATTCCCGAGCAACAGCTGGCGGAAGTCAGCGATGAAGAAGTCGCTGTAGGTGAGCGTACTTACAACACTTACTGTGCCGTCTGCCATGGCCTGGTCGTGCGCTCTGGTGGCGCCATCGCAGACCTTCGTCGCATGAACGAGGCTACTCACCAAATCTTTAACCAGATTGTTCTGGATGGCGCGTTTGCTGGGAAGGGCATGGCAGGGTTTAACGATGTGCTTACCGCAGAAGACGCCCAGCGCGTGCATCACTATGTGCGTGCGCGGGCACATGAGGATAGGCAGTTCGCACTCGGTGTAACCGACGATCCGAAGCTGACCTGGCTGAACTGACCATCTGCAGCGCTTGCGTAGTTGCCGGTCAGTTAGATAAGGATTTTGGCGGCAACGCGGGCGGCGGCACGCGGACAAACTCGAAGTTCGGTCGTTCGCCGCCGTTGCCGGTGACCGCTTGCGTGCCCGCATCCTGCGTACCGGTTGCTGTTTCGCTTTGTTTGCCGACCAGGCTGCGACCCAGACTGCCGTTAAGCAACTCACCCTCTTCTATCTGCGCCAGAGCTGCTTGGGCTGCTTCCGCGGACGCTTCGTTCCATTGCACACGATGAGCCCGGGGAGCACCTACGGGCAGGCCCGCTTCATCCAGTGATCGTACCCAGAAGTAGATAAAACCCGGCTCTTGTGTGGTTTTGTCTGGTTCGTCCATGGCGATCCACAGGACTCGAAAGTCAGCTGGCATGGCTGCCGGTGTGGCCCAACCCATGACGCCGTTGAGGCCAATCCAGCTAAAGCCATAGAGACCGGTCACAACTGCGATGGCTGCCGCTTTGACTGAGCGGGCGTAACGTGTCGCCAGGTTCAGCGACAGCAACAACGCGGCCACCGCTGCGTAGGCGATGGCAAGCAATATGATCGACGTGGTCACTTAGCGTCCTTTAACGCGCGTGTTAAAAGCGTCTTCGGCAGCTCGCTGGTACCAGCGACCTTGCCTTCTGCATCGATCGTAAAGCGCACCGCAGTTTGCTCGTCCCCCGTACCAGTGAGCTCACGGGTTCCGTAGTAGACCAGTGCGACCGATGGATTGAGCTTCTCCACCTTAACGGTCACCGGTAGCGGTGCCGCGTAGTTAGACTGGTAGTGCAGCAGGTTTACCACGTACTCCCCCGGCTGCAAGGCGCGCACCGTCACGGTCTCTTGGTTGATCGGGTTCGAAACCACCTTCCCATCGAGCTCGATGCGGTCGGCAAACAGGCCCCGATCGTCTCTGTCCAGGTGCATGAGGCTACTGTCGCGGTTGTGATACCAGACCAGATTTCCCTGTGGGCCTTCAACCAGGGTATCGACGTCGTCCGGATGCCGATCTGCCCATTGCACGGTGATGAGCACTTCTGCTTTGGAGTCGATTGCGCCGGTGTTTTCGGGGTCTCGAATCAGCGCGAAAGCGGCGATGAACATAAACGCAAAACCCAGCAGGACATTGAACAGCAAATCGGTGAACGCATCCTGTGCCTCTGTTTGCTTGTAGATCCCGTGGCGCATCGCGTTGCAGCGGGTTAGCCGGCGGCCCGCTTGAGCGCAGCCTGCGATGCTGGTTGTAGCCGAGCATCGACCAGAACGGCAAGCCGAGTGACCAGCTGCGCTGCTGACGCATCGAGTATGTGGTACTGGAGCTTCAGCAGAGTACTGGTAATCAGGCCAGCTAGCGTCGTATACAGCGCTACTGCCATCCCACCGCTCATTGACGTCAACAGCTTTTGCATCGTGCTCGCATCGATCCCTTGCATTTCCGCGATTGGCAGGAGCATAAAGATGAAGCCGACGATGGTGCCGAGTAGGCCAAGGCGAAGTAATACGTCGCTCAGGAAATGCCCAAATGCATGACCGTTGGCAATCTCGTCACCCACTGCTTCCACCAATACTTCAGCGTCTTTGGCATTGCCTTTATATGCCAAGCTTTCTCGAAATCGACGGATGCTGCCGGACGGAGCAGTAGCGTTGCTCTGCGCCTCTGTCTGCAGATCTGTCAGCGCCTGCCCGTCCTTAACAGCAGACTCCAATATCGCGAACTGCTGTTGCTCAGTGCTGAGCTTTTGCGCCAACCAAATCCAGTGACCGCTGGCGAGCAGATAAATTCCGAGTATGACGTAAGAGATATAGCTCTTGTCCGAGTCGAGTGCCAACTGCACAAGCCCACGCTCAATGGCGATGAAAAAGCCGAAGCCGATCAAGCCGGCGATAATGAATGCCCGTAGTACGAGGTTCGCGCCTGTTCTTTGCAACGTGGTCATGATTCTGTGGTGGGTGGATCGGGCTCTGCTTGTCTGAGAAAACGAAACAAGGCTCGGGCGCTACGTTTTCGCTCACCGTCTGATCCCTGGTTTACCTGAGCTCGGCGAGCCTTCTCTAGCAACTGGCGTAGCTGTTGCCGGTCTACTTCAGGGTGGGCATTGATGTACTCCGTAAGCGCAGTACCGTCGTCAAGCAAGCGCTCGCGCCACTGCTCCACCTGATGTTGCAGGTACCGCGCTTTCGCGGTTTCACCGCTGAGCTCTTCCAAGAGCTCGGCGATTGGCTGCGGATCCAAATCGCGCATTAGCGCGCCGATGAACTGCAGTTGCCGGCGCTTGGCGCCACGGGCCTTGAGCCGTTGGTATTCTGTCAGGGCGGCCAGCAGCCGCTCCGGTAGCTGAAAGCCCTGGAGTTGCTCGATGCTCAGTTCTGTTAGCGCCTCCCCAAGCTTCTGACGCGCCGTGGCGTCGCGCTTAAGAGCGGTGCGTGACTGCGGCGCTGGGTTGTCGGGGTCCGCTAGGGCATTATCGTTCATAGCCCACGCAGCTTAAGGGATAGCAATGACAGATCAAATCGCCAAACCGACCCGCGTAGCCAGCGAAGCTCCAGCGCCGATCGACCTGCGCGCTCGGGAAGCGGAGATTCAGCAGCGGGTGGCGGACATATTGACCGAGGCCAAGCGTCAGGGCGCAAGCGCCGCGGAGGTGGTGGCGAGCGAAGATCTGGGTCTGGGCGTGACGGTGCGCATGGGCGAGTTGGAAAACGTCGAGTTCAATCAAGACCGGGGCTTTGGTATCACGGTATATCGGGGTCAACGCCGGGGCAGCGCTTCGACCTCCGATTCCCGGCCTGAGGCGATCGCAGATACAGTACGGGCAGCGTTGAATATCGCGCGCTATACCCAGGAGGATGAGTACGCGGGATTGGCTGATGCCGAGCTGATGCCCGAGCAGGTCGCCGATTTAGCGCTGTATCACCCCTGGCCGTTGGATGCTGATCAAGCGCGTGACCTGGCGTTGGCCTGTGAGAGTGCAGGTCTCGAACATGATGCTCGCATCGTAAACTCCGACGGTGCCTCGGTGAGTAGCGGGCAGATGTGCCGGGTTTACGGCAACTCCCATGGTTTTGTTGGTGGTTATTTGGGTACTCGGCACAGCGTTAGCTGCATGTTGATTGCCCAGGACGACAACGGCATGCAGCGCGATTACTGGTATTCCGTCGCTCGCGATGCCGAGTCGTTGGAAGAGCCGGCCAGCGTTGGTCGCACGGCGGGTGAGCGCACGGTGCAGCGCCTGTCACCAAGGTCGGTGAGCACTGGAACCATGCCAGTGGTGTTTTCCCCACAGATGTCCATGGGGCTCATGGGTCATGTGATGGGTGCCCTGTCGGGTGGCGCCGTTTACAAGAAAGCGAGCTTTCTACATGACGCCTTGGGTCAACAGGCTCTGTCATCACACATAAAGATTCATGAGCAACCGCACCTGCTTGGGCAATTGGGGAGCGCCGCGTTCGACGGCGAAGGCGTTGCCACCTGGGATAAGAATTTCGTCGCAGAAGGCGTGATCCGCAGCTGGATGATGTCCAGCTATTCAGCGCGGCGCTTAGGCCTTGCGACAACGGGTAATGCCGGGGGCGCACACAACCTCACCCTGGCCGGTCGCACTTTGCCTAAGCAGGCGCTGCTCAAAGAAGCTGGCTCGGGGTTGTACGTGACGGAGCTGATGGGGCAGGGGGTGAATGGAGTGACTGGTGATTACTCCCGCGGCGCATCGGGCTTTTGGTTCGAAGACGGAGAGCTGCAGTATCCTGTGGACGGTGTGACCATCGCCGGTAACCTCAAATCCATGTTGCTGCGCATTGAAGCAATTGGCGACGATCTAGACATTCGCGGTAACTATCGTGCTCCCAGCGTCTGGATCGACGCGATGACGGTAGCTGGCGCTTGATGCCTTGTGGTGCTAACGCCTGGTTAGGCGTAGGCGTAGGTTGCCGCCCCAAGGAACACGAAGAAGCCGACCACGTCGGTAACCGTTGTTAGAACCACCCCGCCCGCTATAGCGGGATCGATGCGCATGGTGGTCAGCAAGCTGGGTAGCAAGGTACCAGCCAATACGGCGACGATGATATTGATCACCATGGCGATGGCAATCACCGTGCCGAGAATGGGATCTTGAAACACTAGGGCGGCGGCTGTGGCCACGATTGCCGCGAGAAATAGACCATTGAGGATGGCCACGATTACTTCGCGCCTAATCAAGTAGCTCAGATTTGAGCGCTCGACGTGACCCAGGGCCATGCCACGTACCACCAGCGTTAGGGTCTGGGTGCCAGCGATGCCGCCCATGCTGGCCACGATCGGCATCAGCACCGCTAACGCTACGACTTTGGCGATGGTGTCTTCGAAGATATTGATCACCGCTGACGCCAAAAACGCGGTCAGCAAATTAATGGTGAGCCACAGAGCCCGGCGTCGAAACGATTTGACCACCGGCGCGAAGGTATCTTCGTCTGGTTCAAAGCCCGCGGTGGCCATGAACACTTCGTTGGCGTCTTCAATGATTACGTCCACCACATCATCGATGGTGATCCGGCCGATTACTTTGCCAGACTGGTCCACAACGGCGGCGGAGATTCGGTCCTGTTCGGTAAAGATGCGCGACACTTCCGTGTCGGGCATGTTGTCACGTAGGGCCTCGATATCGGTGTTCATCAATTCCCGCACCGTGACCGACGGGTCGGAAGTGAGCAGGCGCGAGACCGGCAACATGCCCACGTATTCATCGGAGCTATTGACCACAATCAGCGCATCGGTTGAGTCAGGAAGCTCTTTGCGCGCGCGCAGGTAGCGCAATACCACCTCTAGAGAGTGACGCGGCCGCACAGTAACCGTGTCGGTATTCATCAGGCCACCAGCGCAATCGTCTGGGTAGCTGAGAACGGTCTCTAGACGCAGGCGATCGGTATCGCTTAAGGAACGCAGAATCTCATTGGTGATGGTATGCGGCAGCTGCTGCAAGATGTCGGCGAAGTCATCGGTGTCCAGCTCGTCGGCGGCGTTAATCAGCTGCGCCGTGTCCATCGAATCCAAGAATTCGGCGCGTACGTCTTCGCTCAGATGCTGAAGAACTTGGTTCTCGGTCTCTTCATCGAGCAAATTCCACAGCACCAGGCGAGTATTAGGTGGTGTAGATTCGAGCAGATGAGCGATCTCGGGCTCGCGCAGGCTTTCGAGCAGCAGCCGGGTCTCGCTCAATGAGCCACTGTCAAAGCTGTCGAGCACGTTCCGACGCTGCTCCCGAAACTCCTGGGCGCTTAGTTCAGTCATCGACCACGTCTTCATCGAAGCCTTGGCGAATCAGCTCCGTGAGGTCTGCGAATGCGGCATCCTCGTCTGGACCTGTCACCGAAAGCTCGATCTGGCTGCCCAGGGGCGCTGCCAGCAGCATGACGTTCATAATGCTTTTACCGTCGACCAGCCGATCCTCGTGGCCAATCTTTATTTCACTTTCGAAGACTTTGGCACGGCCAACGAACTTGGCGGCTGCGCGGGCGTGCAACCCAAGTGTATTGACTATTTTTAGCGAGGTAGTGGGCACGCCAGCGGTCCTGTGGTTCGTCCGAAAATTGGAGGCGGGCCGACAATAGGCGTGAATCAGTGGCGATTCAACTCTCTGTGACGAACCAGCACTGAGCCGGCCTGGTTAACACCAGAGAAGTGGCTGCTCAGTCGCTCAGCGAGGTAGACGCTGCGGTGCTGCCCGCCGGTGCAGCCGATGGCGACAGTCAGGTAGGTACGATGATTTTCTTCGAAGCAGCTCAACCAGTTTTCAACAAAGCGGCTGATATCGTCAAACATTCGATTAACCAGGGATTCGTTGGCCAGGTACTCCTTCACTGGCTCATCCGTGCCGTTCAGCGGTCGCAGGTGCTCCACCCAGTGCGGGTTTGGCAGACAACGCACGTCAAACACGAAGTCTGCGTCAACTGGGACACCGTATTTGAAGCCAAAGGAGCGGAACATCAAAGCCAGACCCAGGCTGTCGTTTTCGATGACTCTGGTACGAATCAGCTCAATCAAGTCCTGGGCGGTTAGAGTGGTGGTGTCGACTGTCAAATCTGCCAGATCGGCAATGCCTTCGAGGATGCTTTGCTCGGCATCGATGGCTTCCTTGAGATCCGCGTTCTCGCTGGTCAGTGGGTGTTTGCGTCGAGTTTCGCTGAAGCGTTTGACTAAGGTCGGCGACAAAGCGTCCAAGTAGATGACTTGGCAATCAACGCCCATACGGTCGAGCTCAACCAATATGCGCGGAAAGGCCTCCAGATCTGATGTTCTGGCGTCGATGCAAACGGCCTGATCCGGTGGGTTGTCCGATAGACTCTTGGCATTGCTGACCAGAGCTTGCAGTAGCTCAGGCGGGAAGTTGTCAATGCAGTTGAAGCCAGCGTCCTCCAGTGCGTGTAGCGCCGTGCTCTTACCAGAGCCGGCGCGGCCGCTGAGGATAATGAGCTTCATTGGATTGAACGCTTACGCAGCATGCTGCTGTAACAATCCAGACATTTGATGGTAGAGCGCTTCGTCGGTTTCGCACTCGCGCAAACGGGCGCGATTGTCCGCATCGTTGAATACGGCTGCCAGCTGCGCAAGCATAGTCAGGTGTGCGTTCTGCTCACCTTCGGGGACTACCAGCAGGTACACGAGATCCACTGGCTGCTCGTCTGGCGCATCGTAGTCAACGGCTGCTTCAAGTTGAAAAAAGGCGCTGTAGATGCGGTCGCATACGGTGCGGCAGTGGGGTATGGCGACGCCCTCGCCGATCCCGGTGCTGCCGAGGCGTTCACGTGCCATCAGTGCCTCAAATATGGCCCGCTCAGAGAGCTCAGCATTTTGTGCGGCCAGCAGGTCGCTAAGCAATTGCAACACCCGCTTGCGGCTTTGCGCGGGTACTCTGGCTACCGTGGTGTCGAGCGCCAGCATTTTGGTCGAATCAGTCATCGGTGTTATTCAGGTTCGATACCAGTGGGTTTTTTGTGCCGCTTATCTTTCAGCTTTTCTTTGTGTTTGATGAGCTGTCGATCAAGTCGGTCGGAAAGCATATCGATTGCGGCGTACATGTCCTCGCAGTTCGCGTCTGCGAACAGCTCACCGCCGCTAACGTGCATGGTTGCTTCTGCCCGTTGTTTTAGCTTTTCTACGCTCAGTACAACGTGAACGTTGGTGATGTGTTCAAAGTGTCGTTCAAGTTTTTCAAGCTTTCCGGTTACATAGTTTTTCAGAGGATCGGTTACGTCGATGTGATGTCCGGATATGCTTAGCTGCATTGAGTTCTCCTGTTAGCAGAGCGCCGTAAGGGTAGCGTGCGCTGTGCGGGTGTACTAGGCAGTCAGATCAGGCGTTTGCGCTCGTTGGAAGGTGGAATGTTCATAGATTCGCGATATTTCGCGACAGTGCGCCTGGCTACCTGAATGTTCTGCTCTTTGAGTATTGCCGCAAGTTTGCTGTCGCTCAATGGTTTCTTTGCATCTTCTTCTTCAGTAAGCTTCTTGATTAGCGCGCGGATGGCGGTGCTGGAGACTTCACCACCGGTGGTGGTGCCAACATGGCTAGAAAAGAAGTATTTCAGCTCGTATATGCCCCGGGGCGTGTGCATGTACTTGCGGCTGGTCACCCGCGAGATCGTCGACTCATGCATTTCCACTGCGTCCGCGATGTCGTGCAGTACCAGGGGCTTCATGGCCTCTGGGCCATAGTCTAAGAATCCGCGCTGGTGTTCAACAATCTTAGTGGCGACTTTTAAGAGGGTTTCGTGCCGGCTTTGCAAGCTTTTCATGAACCATCGTGCTTCTTGTAGGTTATCCTTCAAGAAGGTGTTGTCCGGGCTGTTGTCGGCCCGGCGAATCATGCTGGCGTAGCCGTCATTGATGCGAATCTTTGGCGTTGCTTCGCCGTTGAGCTCTATCCGCCAGCGCCCTTTGATCTTCCGAACGAAGACATCGGGCACTACGTACTCCGCCGCTTCGCTAGAAATAGCTGAACCTGGTCGCGGGTTCAGCGACTGAATTAATTCCACTGCGCCTGCCAGTTCTTCGTCGCTGAGTTTGGTAGCCCGCTTGAGCGCGGCAAAGTCTCGGCCGCCAAGCAAGGCAAGGTGGTCAGACACCAGCGTGTGGGCCATGCATAGGTAGGGTGTATCCGCAGCCAATTGGTTTAGCTGCAACAGCAAACACTCCGGAAGATCTCGCGCACCTACGCCTGTCGGTTCGAACTGCTGAATCATCTTTAACACGGCACAGACCTCGGCAACTCCGAGCAATTCTTCTAGCGCAATGTTCCCTGCCTTGGCTACGCTGGCGAGTTCGGCGCTGGCGTGCAGTGACTCGGCAATCTCTTCGACGCTCTGGGTCAGCATGCCGTCCACGTTGATGGCATCGATGATGACTTCTGCGATGGCTCGATCAATTGGCGTCAGATTGAGAAGATTCAGCTGCCAGTTGAGGCTGTCCTGCAGATTCTCTGGGGCGCTGTTGAATTCGGTGAAATCCCAGTCACCTTCGGAACTGCTACTTGAGGTCGAGGTAGCCGGCTCATAGACGTCGTCCCAGTCCGTGTCTACTGGCAGGTCGTCCGGCAATTGGTCAGTGTTGTCGCCGGCAGCGACTTCGGTCTCTGTGGCCTCACCGGTGACTTTTAGGTCGCCTTCGATTTGCGCGTCAGACTCGTCCGCGCTCGTATCTGCGGGCTGCTGCTCTGTGGTTGGATCGGTGCCGTTGGCAGCCAACTCATACTCGTCTTCCAACTCGAGCATAGGGTTGGCTTCGAGCACTTCTTGGATTTCTTGTTGTAGATCCAATGCCGAGAGTTGCAGCAGTCGAATGGCCTGTTGCAGTTGTGGCGTCATGGTCAAGCTTTGGCCAAGCTTGAGTTGAAGTCCCTGTTTTAGAGCCATGGGTTACTGCGGGCTTTACGGCGATGGGGACAGATCATGACGGTACTTCCATTTACGCAAGACTACTGCGTGACGCTGTTGCGCGATGTACACCCAGCCGATGCTGAGGGTTTTAGCGCTAGAGCCTGAAATTTTCTCCCAGGTAAACCTTGCGAACAGTATCGTTGCTAAGTATGGCGTCTGGGTTTCCTTCTGCAATGATATGGCCATCATGGACGATGTAGGCTCGATCACAAATATCTAAGGTTTCTTGCACGCTGTGATCGGTGATCAGGATGCCAATGTCTCGTTTGGCCAGATCTCGAATTTCTGCTTGGATGTCGGCGACCGATATTGGGTCAACGCCGGCAAAGGGTTCGTCAAGCAAGATGAACGAGGGCTCCGAGGCCAACGCGCGGGCGATTTCTAGGCGCCGGCGCTCGCCCCCGGAAAGCCGCTCGCCCAATACCTTAGCAACCCCCTGGAGGTGAAACTCGTCAAGTAGAGTTTCCAACCGAGCCTTGCGCTCACTCTTGCGCAGGTCTCGGCGTAGCTCAAGGATGGCACGAATGTTGTCCTCGGTGCTCAGCTTGCGAAAGACGCTGGCTTCTTGAGGTAAATAGCCGATTCCTGCCTTGGCGCGCACGTGCATGGGCGCTTTGGTGAGGGACTGATCGTCCAAGCTGATGGTGCCGGAGTCGGCTCGAATCAAACCGACGATCATATAAAAGCAGGTGGTTTTGCCGGCGCCGTTCGGCCCTAGTAGCCCGACAATTTCACCGCTATCGATGGCCAGGCTGACATCTTCGACGGCGATCTTGTTGCCGTACTGCTTACGCAGTGCGTTGGCGGACAGTCGAGTCATAGGTGATTGGGATACAGCATGGGGGGTCAGCGCCGCAGGTTAGCGTGCGCGATCGGGTTCAAGCACCATGCGAATTGGCCCGTCATCGCCAGATTCAGCGGCGACCCTGCCGGCGACGATGTCGTAGTCGATACGCTGGCCGTGTAGCTCGTTGCCCTGTTGCGTTAATGATGCATCACCTTGCAGCTGCAGCCGTTCATTTTGCGTGTGATAGATGATGATGCTGGCGTCGGCGAAAACCATCTCTTCATCGGCGTTGAGTTGCTGCTGGTAGGTGGCTGGTTTGCCGTTGAACGTAATACGCGTGACTTTCTGATCTTTGTAGACCACGGTCATAGAGTCCGCTTTGATGCGCAAAGTGCCCTGATCGACCTGAACGTCCCCAGTATAGGTGCCAGTACGACTGACCTGATCGAGCTGGCCTTCGTTGGCGCGAATGGTGATGGGCTTATCGGCATCCTCAGGTAACGCTCGGGTGTGGGTGCTAAAGCTTGAACTGAGCAGCAGCAACACTAGCGCCATGGTGCGCTGCTGCCGAGTACTGTCGCTATTTGAACTGATCTTTGAGAACAATGGTTTGTACTCGCTGTTTTGCATCCGCAGACAGGTTTATGCGACCGGCCGCCAGATCAGCGGTCATGCTCGCACCCTTGGTGCGTCCTACGTCCGTGTCGATGGTAACACTCTGGTCAGTTTGGGCGTATTGTCGATCCGGGTAGACGTACAGATGCGCTGTGCGTAACTTGAGGAAGCGGCCGTCGATATCACGCTGCTTCAGCTCGACGTTTTCACGCAAAAACACCAATTCTTCGGGTAGCCCTGCGGGCCCAATTTCCTGACGAATAAATCCCTGACCTGCGGTTGATTGCCAGGGCAGGTTGTTGCTGTCGTTGTAGAGCGTGAGGTCCGGCTTTGTTAGGCGCGTGATGGCATCAGCCTCAAAGTGGCGGATGCGGTGAGCCAAGAGCTCGTATTTAAGTCGGCCGGGTTCGCCATATTGGCTGATGCTGGCCCGCTCAAGGTATAAGTCTGGCTCACCCACCAATGCTTCTGGGAGTTCTGCCAGGACCGTAGGCGCGGCAGGCTCTCGTAGCAAAGCCCAAACAGCCGCGGTCAGCAGCAGAGCGAAGAGCCAAAAACGAAGGCTTAAGGGTACGGCCATGAACCCTGGTTGCGCAGCAACATTTCACAGACTTCCCTGGCGACACCCTGACCACCGGCTGCGCTGGTGATCCAGTGCGCGGCCTTGTGGCTACTAGGGTGACCGTTTGGCACTCCGATCCCGAGCCCGACGGCCTCGAATAGCACAATGTCTGCCAGATCATCGCCGACGCAAGCGCATTCGGCCAGGGTGACTCCCTTGAGTGAAGCTTCGTTGACTAACAACGCGTTCAACGTCTCCAACTTGTTGTTGGCGTTTTGGCGCAGCAAGCTAACTCCAAGTTCTTCTGCACGACGAGCGACCATTGTCGATTGCCGCCCGGTAATGATCGCCACCTGCAGCCCGCTGCGTTGCAGCAGCTTGAGTGCTGCACCGTCCTGCACGTGGAATGCTTTGATTTCGCTACCATCGGAACTGTAGTACAGCTTGCCATCGGTCAGTACGCCGTCAACGTCGAAAACGACAAGGCGAACCCGATTTGCCCGGTTCTGAAGATCTTGGGAATACACCTTCAACTCCTGCTTGTGCCGATTCGATGGACGCGCAAATCCCCACGCTGATTGCCTTATCCGACGATTGGACGCACTTGGTTCACTAGCAGCAGATTGTAGCCAATCCAGGCTGCCAGCAGCACAGCACCCTCAAAGCGGGTGATCACAGGTTGTGAATTGACGGCATAGGCGAACAGCGCCAAGAGCAGAGTCACGGCCAACATCATGCCGCAATCTCGCCATAGGGCTAGCGCGCTAATCTCTGTGGGTGCCACTAAAGCCGGTACCGCCAACACTGCCAGAATGTTCAAAATGTTGGAGCCGACAACGTTGCCGATAGCTATGTCGGTATCGCCTTTCATTGCGGAACCGATGGTTGCCGCCAATTCTGGCAGGCTAGTGCCGATGGCGACGATGGTCAGGCCGATAATCATTTCGCTGACGCCAAGGGCTGCGGCGATGCTGGTCGCGGACCAAACCAGTAACTCGGCGCTGGCTATGAGCAGCGCCAGGCCCACGCCGAGCCAAATCCACCCCTCCGCAGGACTCATTTCAGGTAGCTCATCGAGCTCATCTTCGATGGAGTGCAGACTGTCGGCGCCAACAAAATCATCTCGAGGATTGAGCTGTGAGTGCACTAGCCGATACATGATGAGCCCAAGACCTGTTAGCAACAGCAGGCCGTCGCCGAGCGTCAGATTAAGGTCAAACAGCAGGATCAGCGCAAGAGCAGTCGCGCCTAGCAGCCAAGGCAATTCGCTGCGTAGCACCGCCTGGGAAAACGGTAGGGGCGCAATTAACGCGGTAATGCCTAGCACCAGGCCGATGTTGGCGATGTTGGAACCAACAGCGTTGCCGACCGCGAGCAGCGGATTGCCTTCCAAGGCAGCGGCCAAAGCAACGAGGATCTCTGGTGCGGAAGTGCCGAGAGAGACGACGGTCAGACCAATTAGCATCTTCGACACACCGAGGTTGGTGGCCGTTGCTGCCGCGCCGGAAAGGAACCGATCAGCGCTCCAAACTAGGGTAATTAGCCCAAGAATCAGCGCGAGGACGGGAACCCACATATCAGGTTGTTGGTCTCAAAACAGATAGCTCAATTGGAATGTGAACGTGATTGCGCACTTTAGTTGTATCGAGATGCAGAAGCCAACAGTGCAATTAGGCTAAAGTGCGCTCAATTTTAAACTGTCTTGCATTTGTGGCGCGATGTCCGAGCGGGCTGCGTGGTCAGTGTGTGCTTATGTCGTGTGTTGGGTTAAGGGTCGCCAGTGTCTAATCTAATTGAAATAAGGGACCTGCATTTCTCCCGTGGTGATCGCGTGATCTTCAACGGCATCAACATGTCGGTGCCCGCCGGAAAGATCTCTGGCCTCATGGGACCTAGCGGTACTGGCAAGACGACGCTGCTGCGCATCATCGGTGGCGAGGTCCGGCCCGACTCCGGAGAGGTGATCGTAGCAGGTCAAAACGTCTGCGAATTGTCGCGCAATGAGCTGTTCGAGCTACGTAAGGGCATTGGCTTGTTGTTTCAATCCTCGGCACTGTTCACCGATCTGTCGGTATTTGAAAATGTTGCCTTCCCATTGCGCGAGCACACTCATCTGCCCGATGACAGCATACGCGACCTGGTTTTGATGAAACTCAACGCGGTCGGTCTGCGTGGTGCCCGCGATCTGATGCCCAGTCAACTCTCCGGTGGCATGGCTCGGCGGGTAGCGCTAGCTCGAGCTATTGCGCTGGATCCGCAGCTGGTGATGTATGACGAACCTTTTACCGGGCAGGATCCAATTGCCATGGGCATCATCGTGCGCCTGATCGATCAATCGAACGCGGCGCTGCGCACCACCTCCTTGGTGGTATCTCACGACATCCATGAGACCCGCAGCATCGCTGATCATCTTTTCATCATTGCCGATGGGGTCGTCATCGGTGAGGGCACACCTGCCGAACTGGCCATTCATGCATCTGACAAGGTGCGGCAGTTCATGGGCGGTGAACCCGATGGCCCGGTGCCGTTCCACTATCCGGCCGATGACTATCGTTTTGACGTACTGAGTGGCTCCTGATGCTGGATTGGCTGCGCAGAATTGGCATACGTGCGCTGAGGCACTTTGAAGATTTAGGCCGGGCAACCCTGATCTGGGTTACTGCCTTGTGGGGATTGCCGCGCTGGGCGGATTTGAAGTTGCTGGTACGGCAGATCTATCAGGTTGGCGTTCTATCCTTGCCGATCATCGTGCTTTCTGCCTTTTCGATCGGCGCTGTCATTGCCCTGCAGTTCTATACCCAGCTTGCACGCTTTGGCGCCGAAGATGCGGTAGGCGTGGGGCTGGCCATGGTGTTGCTGCGCGAGTTGGGTCCAGTGGTTACGGGCCTATTGTTCGTCGGCCGAGCGGGTAGCGCGATCACCGCAGAAATTGGTCTCATGAAGACCACCGAACAGCTGACCAGCATGGCCATGATGGGTGTCGACCCATTGCATCGGATTGTTGCACCGCGGCTGTGGGCGGGCTTCATTAGCCTGCCGTTGTTAACAGCGATTTTTAACGTCGTGGCCATCTATGGCGGCGTGCTGGTAGGCGTGCGCTGGCTGGGCGTTGAGGAGGCAGGGTTCTGGACCGGCATGCAGGATGTGGTGGAGCTGTGGCAAGACGTCGGCAAAGGTATGATCAAAAGTCTGGTTTTTGCGGTCGTGGTGACCTGGATAGCAGTCTTTCAAGGCTATGATACGACGCCTACGGCGGAGGGCATCTCCGAGGCCACCACACGAACGGTAGTGATGTCTTCTGTAATGATTCTGGCCCTGGATTTTCTTTTGACCCTTAGCATGTACGGGGATTTTTCCTGATGCGGATGCGAACCATCGAAATCAGCGTCGGCGCATTCGTGCTGGCAGGAGTATTAGCTCTAGTGTTTCTGGCCTTGAGGGTCAGCGGCGTGACCGAAGCTCAGCGCGCACAATCCTATGAGCTACATGCGAAGTTTGACGATGTCGCCGGTCTCCGCAAGCGGGCTAAAGTAACCGTTGCCGGCGTCAAGATCGGCGAAGTTAAACAGATCGACGTTGATCTCGAATACGGCGAAGCAGAGGTCACATTCGAAATTCACGGCGAGCCCGGATTGCTGAGCGTAGATACCGGGGCGCAGATCGTCACCGAGGGGATTCTCGGCACGCGCTACGTCAGCCTGATGCTGGGCGCTGACGAAGAAACTTTGGCGGACGGCGATAAGATTACAGACACTCAAGGTGCGCTGGTGTTGGAAAAGTTGATCGGCGATTTTATTTCACGAATGGGATCATAATCGGCGGGAGCAATCCGTCGTGGTGAAAGGTAAACAACCATGAGAATTACATCGAAACTAGCGAATGGCCGTTGGGCGGGGCAAGGTGTGTTCCTCTTGCTAGGGCTGGCTTTGGCGCTAAGCAAGGCAATCGCGCTAGACAATCACGACTCGATGCCGGCTACAGGCGAGGCTGCAGAGGCTGTGGCAACTGAAGCCGTCGCAACTGAAGCCGTCGCAACTGAAGCCGTCGCAACGCCTGCCGTAGAAGCTGAGCAGGTTGGGCGCACCGAAGAGATCGCCAAAACAGCCAAATCCCCACACGAGCTGGTGGAAGGCTCCACTAAGGCGCTGATTGAGTTCATCGAACAAGCCAAGCCTTACGCTAACACCGAAACTGAGCGTTACTATCGCGAAGTCGAATCGCTGCTATCGCCGGTGGTTGATTTCAAGAATTTCTCTCGTGGCGTGATGGCCGTGCATTACAAAAAAGCGACTCCAGAGCAACGTGAGCGCTTTCGCGAGAGCTTTAAGTGGGGGTTGGTGAAGACCTATTCGCTTGCACTTACTGAGTTCAACGACGGTGAGGTTTCAGTACTGCCGCCGGATCGCGAGCCCGACAATCCGAAGCGGCAACGAGTAAAGATGGAGATCCGCGCGCCCTCTGGAGAGGTATACCCTGTGGTGTACGCACTACGACAGAATAAATCTGGGCGCTGGCGGATCTACAATCTGGTAGTCAACGGCGTAAATATGGGTCTGACATTTCGTAGCCAGTTTGCCAGTGCCATGAAAGACCGTCGCTACGGCGGGGATCTTGACCAGGTCATCGAGGCGTGGGCGACGGTTGTTGCCGACACCGATACGAACAACGAAAGCTCCGGCTGAGAGCGCCTGTGTCAGATACAGCAAGCACCGAAACTGAGCAGGTGACCGATGAGCCCTACCAGGTGCAGGGTGAGGTAAATTTGCAAACCTTCAGTGAGCAACGCCGTGCGGGTGAACAGGCAATAGCCGCGGCAGCTGGGCGCCCGGGAGCTACCATTGACTTCGATTTTGGTGGGGTGCAGGCCGCGAATAGCCTTAGCGTCGCTCTGATGACCGCTTGGTTTCGTTTTGCACAGACGCAAGGCTGCGAAATGCGGATACTACCGTTGCCCCAGGGCCTGCAGCTCATCGTCGAGTTTTCCGGTCTGAGCAGCGTGTTACCCCTGGATTCCTGACTTTGGACTCACTGGATCGCCTTTGCGCTCCAAACTTACAAGCCGCAACCAAGATGACAGATACAACCCTGAGTGACCTGCGGGCCGCGCTAAACACGGCGTTCACAGATGGCGAGATCGAGGTCGCTCTAGATGGCGATCGGGCTCGCATAAGCGTGGTGTCCGAGGCGTTTGCCGGATTGTCCCGCGTAAAGCAACAGCAGGCCGTATATGCGGCCATTGGTCAATTCGTCAGTGATGGTCGACTACACGCAGTCACGATCGACACGCGAACCAAGGACGCCTAAGCAGTGGACAAGCTGCTAATTCACGGCGGCCGCCCTTTGTCGGGGACGCTGCGCATCTCCGGATCTAAAAATTCAGCG
Organism: Pseudomonadales bacterium; assembly: GCA_051027215.1. Taxonomy (GTDB): domain Bacteria; phylum Pseudomonadota; class Gammaproteobacteria; order Pseudomonadales; family Azotimanducaceae; genus CALHVX01. The sequence continues at coordinate 36,199 of JBPCXR010000086.1, forward strand.
TTGCCGATTCTTGCGGCCACGCTGCTGACCGAGGAACCGGTGCGGGTCACCAACGTCCCACATCTGAACGACGTCACTACCATGATCGAGCTGCTCGGAACCTTGGGCGTAGACGTGGTGATTGATGAAAAGATGGCGGTGGAGATTTGTGCTGCTCAGCAGACAGAAGTGTTCGCGCCTTATGAGTTAGTCAAGACTATGCGCGCCTCCTTCCAGGTGTTGGGGCCACTGTTGGCCCGACTTGGGCGCGCCAAGGTTTCCCTTCCCGGAGGCTGTGCCATTGGCTCTCGCCCGGTTGATCAGCACCTCAAAGGCCTGACTCAAATGGGTGCCAAGATCGAGCTGGTCGATGGCTACGTGATTGCCAGCGCGCCAGACGGTCTGCAGGGCTGTGACCTACGCATGGATATGGTCACTGTTGGCGCCACAGAAAATTTGATGATGGCAGCGACCTTAGCCCAGGGTACGACCATTTTACGCAACGCTGCTAGAGAGCCAGAAGTCGTGGACCTGGCGGAGTTTTTGATTGCGATGGGTGCCGACATCAGGGGTCAGGGAACTTCCGAGATCCATATTAACGGCGTCAGCTCGTTGACCGGATGCACCTTTGCCGTGCCACCAGACCGGGTGGAGGCGGGAACCTATCTAATTGCTGCAGCAGCGACCCGTGGCCAAATCAAGATTACCGGTACCGATGCTAGTCGCCTAACGGCGGTGCTTGAGAAGTTGTCGATGACTGGCATGACGTTGACGGTGGAGGATCGCTGTATTGAGCTCCAGAGTCACGGTCAACGTCCGCGCGCCGTTGATATTGAAACTGCGGTTTACCCCGGGTTTCCGACAGACATGCAAGCGCAGTTTTTGGCGCTGAATGCTGTTGCTGAAGGTTCCAGTCGAGTCACTGAGACCATCTTCGAGAATCGTTTCATGCACGTGCAGGAGCTGAACCGGCTTGGCGCGCGCATTACCCTGGAAGGCAATCGCAGCGCTTATGTGGAGGGTGTGCCGGAATTGCATGCGGCGCCAGTCATGGCGACAGATTTGCGGGCATCCTTCAGCCTAGTGGTCGCGGCTCTGGTTGCCGAGGGTACAACGCTGATCGATCGCATTTATCATATCGATCGCGGCTACGAAACCATCGAAGAAAAACTAAGCCAACTCGGTGCACAGGTGCAGCGGGTCTCGCGCGCGCCGGTCTAACAAGATGAACCAACAGCGCCTAGGATTCCAAGGAATAGCCGAATGGGACTGACCATCGCCCTAAATCGCGGTCGCATCCTACGTGAATGTCTACCGCTGCTGGCCCGCATTGGCATCGAGCCAGCAGAAGACATCGCGAAATCGCGAAAGCTGGTGTTTGCGACCCGCGATGGCGCCCATCGACTGCTGGTAGTTCGTGGTGCTGACGTACCGACCTATGTGGAATATGGAGCCGCTGACGTTGGGGTAGTTGGTAAAGACACGCTCCTCGAGCACGGCTCTAGCAGCGGTTACTACGAGCGGCTGGATCTGGGTATCGGCCGCTGTCGGCTGATGACGGCGGTGCCGAAAGGTGCACGAGCAGTAGAGCCTGGCCGAAAGTTAAGGGTTGCGACAAAGTTTGTGCGTAGCGCCGCGCAGTTTTATCGCGAACAAAAACGTGAGGTCTCGATCATCAAGCTGTCTGGTGCGATGGAGATTGCACCGGTTATGGGGCTCGCGGACTGTATTGTCGACATAGTTGATACTGGCAATACCCTCAAAGCCAACGGTCTCGAAGCACGTGAGACCATCGCCGACATCAGCACCCGGCTGATTGTGAATCGGGCAGCAACCAAAACCCAGTTCGATGCGGTGAGCGCCTTGGTAGACGCATTGCGAGATGAGGTGGCGCGGTAATGAGCGCGCGCTTAAATCCGCAGCGCTTGCAAACGTCGGATCCCAATTTCAATGCGCAACTCGATGAGCTGCTCGCCTGGGATCTGAGCGAGTCTAGTTCAATCAACCAGACGGCTGCGCGGATCATTGCCCGGGTTCGAGAGCAGGGCGAAGCGGCGTTGCTGGCGCTAACCGCGGAGCATGACGGTCTGTCGGCGCAAAGCCTGGCAGAGCTAACCCTGAGCCCCGAGGAATTTGCCCAAGCCCATGCAAGCCTGCCAGCGGCTGAGCGCGACGCTCTGGAAGTGACCCACCGACGCATCCAGGAGTACCACCAGCATCAGCTCCAGAGCGATTGGGAGTTTGAAGATGCCCATGGCAATCGACTTGGGCAGCGAATCACGCCCTTGGATCGAGTCGGCGTGTATGTACCGGGTGGTCAGGCGGCTTATCCTTCCACAGTGCTGATGACCGCCGTGCCCGCAGCTGTAGCAGGTGTTGCAGAAATTGTCATGACGGTGCCAACGCCCCATGGCCAGCGCAATGCCTTGGTATTGGCTGCCGCGCACCTGGCAGGGGTGTCTGCTGGATATACGGTTGGTGGTGCCCAAGCGATCGCTGCAATGGCGTTCGGCACCGCGGGCATTCCCAGAGTCGACAAAATTGTCGGTCCGGGCGGCGCTTTCGTGGCTGCGGCGAAGCGGCTGGTCTACGGCCAAGTGGGTATAGATGCCATCGCCGGTCCGAGTGAGATCCTCATCATCGCAGACGGTAGCGCTGACCCGCGTTGGTTGGCGTTGGATTTGTTCTCACAGGCAGAACACGACGCTGCCGCCCAAGCAATCATGATCACCACCGATGCTGACTATTGTGAGCGAGTGTTGGCGCAGATGCGGCTACTGCTACCAGCCCAGCCAAGAGCGCGACTCATCGCGGAGTCAATCAATGGCCGCGGCGGGTTGATCGTGACCGAGTCTTTAGCCGAGGCGGTAGCGGTAGCCAACCGTGTGGCGCCGGAGCATCTGCAGCTAGCAGTGGCCGAGCCCCGTGCTTTGCTGCCAGACATTCGCCACGCCGGCGCGGTCTTTCTCGGAGCCCGCTCTGCTGAGGTAATGGGCGATTACGCGGCGGGACCTAGTCATGTGCTGCCGACCTTTGGCACGGCGCGGTTTTCATCGCCATTGGGGGTATACGACTTTCAAAAGCGCAGCTCATTGATCGACCTGTCTGAGGCCGGTGCCGATGAGCTCGGCAAGCTCTCGGCCTTGATTGCCGATGGTGAGGGCCTCAGCGCTCATGCCGAGGCAGCTCGCGCTAGGGTGCGTGGCTACGACGAAAATCGTCAACCCTGATCGAGGTCAGGGTTGCAGCGCTGGGCGCTCGATCGCTACCGCCTCCAGCACTTGGGACTGGCCTGCTCGCTCGATCTCCAAACGTAAGGTCTGCCCTGGGTCGGCGCTGGCAATTTGACGGCTGACCGTCACTGAGGCCGTGGCCAGTAGACCGTCTACCGACTGCACCACATCGCCCACTCGTACACCGGCGTTGTAGGCCGGCCCGCCGTAGAGCACGGCGTTCACTCGCAAACCGTTGTTCTCGCCAGGAGCAGGCGCGCCGCCGAGTTCTAGCCCGAGCCAGCCGCGAACCACTTCGCCGGTTTGCACCAGATGTTCCAGCACATTCATCGCAACCCGGACCGGAATCGCGAAGCCAATGCCCTCAGAGCCCCCAGAGCGCGAGAAGATCAGCGTATTGATGCCAATCAGCTGACCATCCACATCGATCAAGGCACCCCCGGAGTTACCTAAATTGATCGCGGCATCGGTCTGTAAAAAGTCACTGTAGGGCGATGCCGTAATGCCGATACGGCCTTTCGCGCTGATAATCCCAGCAGAAACCGTCTGCCCGAGGCCAAACGGGTTGCCGATTGCCAGGGCAAGGTCGCCAACTGCCACTGCTTCAGAATCGCCAATGGGGATGGCAGTTAAGCCGGTTGCTTGAACCTTGACCACGGCGAGATCGGTTACCGGATCTGTACCGATGATGCTAGCGGTAGTAGCTTGGCCGTTGTGAAAAGCCACCAGCACTTCGTCAGCGTTCGCGACCACGTGATTGTTGGTCAAGATAAATCCATCGCTGCGAACAATCACCCCAGAGCCCAGCGAACTCTGTACTCGCTCGCTGGTGCCCAGCGACATGCGGTCGCACCAGGCTTGGAACTCCGGGCGCTCGCAGGCGGCCGGCCGCACTCGTTGAGTGGTATAGATGTTGACCACGGCGGGCGCTGCGGAGCGCACGGCATCAGCATAGCCGGTGCGCTGAGGCTTGAAGTTCACAAAAGCTAAAACCCCCAGCCCAATGACGGCGCCGACTAGGGCAGGCAGCAGGATGTAGCGCAGCAGATCTCGCATGGCGCGCAAGAATGGCACCTTGCCCCAGTGCCCTCAACTGCTCCATGCTTCAACCTGTTGTTGAGTAGATTGTTGCCGACCCCTAGACCGTGTCTTTCACTGCATCCATTCCCAAGCCGTCGGAGCGCTATCAGGAGCTGCTGGCAGTTTCCGGCTTTACCGCGGATCCAGCCCAGGCTGCGGTGGTGGCAGCGTTCGATGCGCTGCAGTCACGATTATTAGAGCGGCACGGATCCAAGGGCCTACTCGATATAGTGCGGCGTCGCTTTCGATCCGCGGAGCCCGTGCCTGGTCTGTACGTTTGGGGCAGCGTTGGTCGTGGCAAAACCATGCTCATGGATTTGTTCTCGGACTGCCTGCCGGAAGGGCTCGGCGCGCGCATGCATTTTCATCGGTTCATGCATCAGGTGCATGCTGAGATGCGGACGCTGCAAGGGCAGGGTGATCCCCTCGAAGAAGTTGCGCGACGCTTAGTGGGGCAGGCCAAGGTGCTGTGCTTTGACGAGTTTTTTGTCTCCGACATCGGCGATGCGATGATCCTGGCCCAGACCCTGCGGCACCTGTTTGACCTTGGTGTGACTTTGGTCGCGACCTCCAACGTGGTCCCGGCAAAGCTCTACGAAAACGGCTTGCAGCGCCGCCGCTTTCTGCCCGCTATCGAGCTGCTGCAGCAGCATTGCACCATCCACGAGCTGGCGAGCCCGACAGATTACCGGCTGCGAGTGCTGCGGCAGGCGGAGATTTATCACGAGCCCCTGGATCTAGCAGCCGAGGCCAGTCTGGAACAGAGTTTCCGGGCCTTGGCACCCCAAGAGCCGGTGGCGGATCAAGATCTATTGATCGAAGGGCGGAATATTCCAGTGAAGTGGCTTGCGGACGATGTCGCTTGGTTCGAGTTTTCGGCGCTGTGCGAGGGTCCGCGAAGCCAAGTGGACTACATTGAGCTGTCGCGCATCTTCCACGCCGTGGTAATCAGCAACGTCCCGCGGTTCACGGTCCAGCGAGAAGACGCGGCCCGGCGCTTCATTGCACTGGTAGATGAATTCTACGATCGCAATGTCAAGCTGGTGGTGTCGGCAGCGGCCCCGGTCACCGAGCTTTACGCCGGCGAGCGGCTGCGATTCGAGTTCGAGCGGACCCAGAGCCGCCTGATTGAGATGCGCTCAGAAGCCTATTTGGGTCGAACCCATAAAGCCTGATCTGCCCCCGGGGAGTGAGTCTTTTATTGCCAAGCCGGAAGCCCTTCGCTAACATTCGCGCTCCAAAATTTCAGGGTCGCGGCGCTAGGCGCATTCGGCATTTGGTCATCGCCATCGACGCGCTTCTCAGAAAGGGCTCTTGGCTGACCCGAAGCCTACCCGGCCAGACTTCTAAGGCCTTGAAATAGAAATGAATTCTTTGCGGAGCAAAGCATGAAAACGGTGAGCGTTCGAGCTGAAGACGTTGCCAGGCAGTGGGTTGTTATCGATGCCGCTGACCAAGTCCTGGGTCGGCTGGCCACTGAGGTTGCGAGCCGTTTGCGCGGAAAGCACAAGCCTACCTACACCCCACACAGCGATACCGGTGACTACGTGATCGTGGTGAACGCTGCCAAAGTGCGCGTTACCGGCAAAAAGACGACCGATAAGCAGTACTACCGCCATAGTGGGTACCCTGGCGGCATCAAGTCAGTGAACTTCGAAACGCTGCGTGAGCAGCATCCTGAGCGGATTATCGAATCTGCGGTGAAAGGCATGTTGCCGAAAAACCCCTTGGGCCGGGCCATGTACCGCAAGCTGAAAATCTACGGTGGCAGCGAGCATCCCCATGCTGCTCAGCAACCTCAATCTTTGGAGCTCTAATCGCGATGGCAGGCATGCAAAGCTACGGTACGGGTCGACGCAAAACTTCTGCAGCCCGGGTTTATCTTGCCCCCGGTAACGGCCGCATTCTGGTGAATGGCCAGCCCCTGGACGAGTACTTTGGCCGCGAAACCGCGCGCATGATCGTACGCCAGGCACTGCAGGTGGCCGAGGTGGTGGATCAATTTGATATCAAGGTATCTGTCAGCGGCGGCGGTGGCTCCGGCCAAGCAGGAGCAATTCGCCACGGTATTTCCCGAGCGCTGGTGGCCCATGATGAGCGGCACCGAGCACCGCTACGCAGAGCGGGGTTCTTGACCCGCGATGCTCGCGAAGTCGAACGGAAGAAAGTCGGCCTACGCAAAGCTCGCAAGCGTCCACAGTTCTCCAAGCGCTAATTGTTCTTGGCGGGTGTCCGGAGCGCGTAAGCCCGTTTCGTTGCGGCTGCCGACGCGCATTTTGGTTGCTACTTTTCCGCTATTTTTCCCTCGCAAGGTGGGCTGAGATCCTGCCCTGTGTGGTAAACTTGTTGGTTGTACGGAAGCGTCATGAAGCCGCCGTATAACATCGCTCGGAGAGAAGCGCTGGCATGTAGAAAACCGTGAATTTTGCCTTGCAGCGATCGTCTGGCAACGATCAGTTGGTGAGCGAGGTTTAACTAGCGGGGCGAAATTGTGCCAGCTGAACAAACGAGAGGCTGACAAGCGGAATGAAAGCTTTGCGACGGGGGGCAGTGGGTGACTAGCGCAGATACGGCAGCAAATGCAGGTGCTGGCTCAGCAGCAGGTGGCATCAGTGCAATCGACAGCGCTGCACCGCCGAACACTCAGCGCCGCTACTTTTTGATCGGACTGACATCGGTGGTAGGCGCCGCAGGTGTGGTTGGTGCGGCGGTTCCCTTCGTACGCTCCTGGGTTCCCAGTGCAAAAGCCAGGGCTGCTGGCGCCCCAATACGAGTCGATATATCCAAGCTGCAGCCCGGTGAACTCATGGGGCCAATCCCCGCCTGGCGCGGTCAGCCAGTATTTGTCTTGGCGCGTACCCCGCAGGTTTTGGAGAATCTTGAGGCCATTGGCGATGCGCTCGCTGACCCCGACTCAGAAGTGCAGTCACAGACGCCTGAATTTGCCAAAAACACCTACCGCTCTAGGCGCCCAGAGATCGGTGTCTATCTCGGGCTCTGTACCCACCTGGGTTGTTCGCCGAAGTACCAAACCGAAGTGAGCGCGTCCTCAGCGGGTGAATGGCAAGGCAGTTTCTTTTGCCCATGTCACGGAAGCCGTTTCGATCTAGCCGGCAGGGTGGCTAAGGGCGTACCGGCGCCTAGCAATCTGTTGGTGCCCCCCTACCGCTTCGAGAGCGAGAACGTCATCGTGATTGGCGAAGAAGAAGGTGCTGCCTAATGGCTAACACTCCACAGCAAACGCCCAACGCTTTTACCAAGTTCATGGGCTGGTTGGATGCTCGTTTTCCCGCCACAGAAACCTGGGAGTACCACCTTTCCAAGTATTACGCCCCGAAGAACCATAACTTTTGGTATCTGATGGGCTGGATCGCCACGATTGTGTTGGTCAATCAGCTGCTCACCGGCATTTGGCTAACCATGAGCTATGTACCCAGCGGTGAAGGCGCCTTTGCCTCGGTTGAGTACATCATGCGAGATGTAGACTACGGCTGGTTGTTGCGCTATTTGCATTCCACCGGCGCTTCAGCGTTTTTCGTGGTGGTGTATCTGCACATGTTCCGCGGACTGTTGTACGGCAGCTATCAAGCGCCGCGCGAGTTGCTGTGGCTTATTGGTATGGCGATTTTCATCGCCCTCATGGCGGAAGGCTTCTTCGGCTATCTGCTACCCTGGGGCAACATGTCTTACTGGGGAGCGCAGGTCATCGTTTCTTTGGTCGGGGCGATACCGGTAGTCGGCCCTGATCTGATGGAATGGGTGCGCGGCGACTTCTTGATGTCGGGCATAACCCTCAACCGTTTCTTTGCCCTGCACGTTGTTGCCTTACCGCTGGTATTGGTCATGCTGGTGTTCGTGCACTTCGTGGCGCTGCATCACGTTGGTTCAAACAACCCCGATGGCATTGAAATCAAAGCGACTAAAGATGCTAACGGCGTGCCGGTAGATGGCTTGCCCTTCTGGCCCTATACGGTTACCCATGACATTCATGCCACCGTCGTATTCCTGTTTATTTTCTGCGCCGTCGTGTTCTTCGCGCCAGAGATGGGCGGCTACTTCATTGAGAAGCCAAACTTCGAAGAAGCGAATCCGCTGAAAACGCCGGATCACATCGCGCCGGTGTGGTACTACACGCCTTACTACGCCATGTTGCGAGCAGCTACCTATCCACTGTTTGGCTTAGACGCGAAGTTTTGGGGTTTCGTGGTTATGGCGGCTGCCATTTTGGTGCCAGCGGTATTGCCTTGGCTCGACCGCAGCAAGGTCAAATCTATGCGCTATAAGGGCATGGGTTCCAAAATCATGTTGGGCCTGTTTGTTATCTCGTTTTTCATCTTGGGGTATCTGGGTACCATTGCGCCATCCACCGAAGCCACGCTGCTGGCCCAGTTCTGTACCATCATTTACTTCGCCTATTTCGTGTTGATGCCGTGGTATACGCGAGTCGAAAAGACGAAACCGGTACCAGATCGGGTGACGGGCTGATGGCTGTTGAACAATTGCGCAGACAAAAAAGCATGATGCAATCCGAACAGACTGGCGTTCCACACGCGCTACATGGGCTGAAAAAGGCCGCCTTGGCGATCGCAATGGTTCTGCTGTCTTTGTTCGCTGCGACCACCGCTCAAGCGGCTACAGAAAACCTCTGGCCTATGGAGTCATTTGATCCAGACTTAGAGAATCTCCCTTCTTTGCAGAACGGGTTTCGGCTGTATGCAAACTACTGCCTGGGGTGTCATTCGTTGAAGTTCCAGCGCTACGAGCGCACCGCTGACGACTTGCAGATTCCACATGAGATCGCGATGGAAACCCTGGTTTTCACGGATCAAAAAATTGGCCAGCTGATGACCACAGCAATGGATCCTGAAAAGGCCAAAGCCTGGTTTGGAGCGCCACCGCCGGATTTGACCATGGTTGCACGGGTGCGAGGCAATGAGTGGATATACAACTACCTGAAGACTTTTTACGTAGACGAGACACGTCCCCTCGGCGTTAACAATAAAGTGTTCCCTAACGTTGGCATGCCTCATGTAATGGCTGATTTGCAGGGCGTGCAGCGAGAAGGCTGTCTGCAGGTTCCCAAAATCGCCGCCAACGGTGGGGAAATGAGGGATCCTCTGGAGCCAGGAAAGTCCATCACAGAAGAGCGCTGTGGGTTGCTAACGGTTGAAGAAGGCACGGGAGCCTACGATGCCGACCAGTTCGACGCAGCGGTCTACGATCTAACCAACTTTTTGTACTACGTTGGTGAACCCAGCCGGCTCGAGCGGCAACGATTGGGCGTATTTGTCCTGTTGTTCTTAGTGCTCCTTGGATGTTGCACGTACTTGCTGAACCGTGAGTTCTGGAAGGGAATCCATTAACTGGCGCAGTCACCCAACGGGTGGCGTTCTGTGATCTGCACTGACCTCTCCATAGAAGAAAGTGAGACCCTATGACTCTATATTCGGACGCCCGCGATCATTACTCACACCGGGTCCGCATGGTTCTGGCCGAGAAGGGCGTGACGATCGACATCGTGGATGTCGATCCTTCCAGCAAGCCAGAGGACCTGGCTGAAGTTAATCCCTATAACAGCTTGCCAACCTTGCTGGATCGGGATCTTGTGCTCTATGAGGCCAACGTCATCATGGAGTATCTGGACGAACGCTTTCCCCATCCACCATTGCTGCCGGTGTACCCAGTACAGCGCGCGCTCTCACGCCTATGGATCACCCGGGTTGAGAAGGAGTGGAGTCATCGACTGGACGTGCTGATGGCAGGCAAGGGCAGAGAGACCATTATCAGCAAAGCGCGCAAAGAGTTGCGCGAGAGCATTATTAGCATTGCGCCAATATTTGCCGAGAAACCGTTCTTTATGAACGAAGAATTCACCTTGGTGGACTGCTGCGTCGCCCCAATATTGTGGCGTTTAGATGAAGTGGGAATCAGTTTGCCCGAGCGCTCTACGCGGCCGTTGCAGAAATACATGCAGATGATGTTCGAGCGGGATTCGTTCCGCGCGAGCCTGACTGAAGCAGAATTGGAAATGCGCGAATGAAGTCCCGTCGCCCTTATCTTATCCGAGCGCTATACGAGTGGATTGTCGATAGCGACGCAACACCGTTCATTCTGGTTAAGGTCAACGGTCCTGGCGTTGTTGTGCCACCGGATTATGTGACGGATGGTCAGATTACCCTGAACATCGCACCCACTGCGGTTCGAGATCTAGTAATCGGTGACGACATGATGACCTTTGATGGTCGTTTTTCTGGTCAGTCCGTTGCGGTGACTGTGCCGCTAGGCAGCATTGGCGCTGTCTATGCTCGAGAAACCGGTGATGGCATGTTGTTCGACACCGAGCGCGCACGGAACAGCGAAGTCGAGGATCAGCCTGGTGGTCTGGAAGCGGTGGAAGATGCTGGGGAAACCGACGGCATGATTTTGGGATCCATTGCGAACGCTGCGGAACCCGGTTCTGCCAGCGAATCGAAGGCCGCTCGTCGAGCGCCACACCTTAAAGTGGTTAAGTAGCAGCGCCCTAGGCGTCGTCCAAATACTCGAACACTTTAACGATTTTCTGCACGCCGTATACGGACCGGGCAACATCTACAACTGGTTCGGCTTGCTCGCGCGGTAAGAGACCAAGCAGGTATACCACGCCGTTTTCGGTTACTACCTTAACTCGAGTTGCCGGCGTCTTTTTCGCTGCAAGAAGTTTCGACTTGACCTTGGCCGTCAGCCAGCTGTCATTTGAACGAGCGAGATAAGAGATCGGTCCGCCAATTTCCAGCTCATTGTGCACCCGGCGTACCTTGGGGATGGCGCGTGCTAGGTTTTCTGCCTTAGCTCTGAGCGGTTCGCTACTTACCTGACCGGCAAGCAGGACGACGCCGTTGTAACTCACCACGACGAGGTGTGCGGACTTGAAACCTGGATCCCCGCGGCGAATGTCGGCACGCACTATGCGTTCTAGCATTTGGTCATCAATGATCGTGCCAGGGGTGCGGATGCGCGGGTCGTTGCTAATGGTGCTGCAGCCGGCCAGGCACAACAGCAGCGCTAGCGGGAGCATGCACGCTATGCGACAGAGGTTAGATTGCCTCGAATGCATCTTGTATCCATTCAATGTGCCACTTGGCGTTTGCAGTGTAGTTTGGATGCCGCATTGAGATCACGTCAAATCGACACATAGGCAGACCGCCGTCAGCAGCAGCGGTTCCCTGCTTGAGCAGATAATACTTGGCGGCGCGCACGAGCTTTTGTTGCTTCCTGTGCGTCACGCTTTCAGCGCCACTGCCGAAATCAAGTTGGTTGCGCAGTCGAACCTCAGCAAAGACCAACAGCTGCTGCGAGTGGGACTGTGCCGCCGCAACGATATCGATCTCACCGAGCCGGCAACTAAAGTTGCGCTCGACAATGCACAAGCCTTTGCGTCGCAAATAGCGTGCGGCAACCTCTTCAGCTTCTGCGCCTTGTTGCGTGCGTGTGCTGGTTATCGGGCGCTGACTCGGGGAACGGGAATGAGGCGCTGCTGCGCGATCATTCCCCAAGACAGCTCGCGGGTGAACCTGCCATCAGGCTGCACGTTCAGTGCGCCGCTGGCACCACTAAAGCTGAGATCCCGATGATTGACCAATATGGGCAATCGATCGGCGATCTGATAAGCATCGTTACCCAGTGCATAGAGGGCGGCTAAATTGTTGCCGGATAGTCGAAACGCCTGGGTGACTTCGTTCGCCACCGGATTGCCGTTTACAAACCAGGGCAGCTCCGTAATCTGGAACCCAGAGAGTCCGGCGAGATCTTTAGGTTTTGCACCCCGAGTCGCCTGACCTGTGGCATATATTGGCAAATGATCGCCAAAGTGGAACTTGAGCGCGGGCATGAGCACTTTGGCTTCGGTGTTGTTGACCAGCGCGATGACAGCATCGAGGTCTTGACGTGCCCGCGGGACAAACTCGATGTGAGTGCCGATCTGCCGAAACACCTGCTGCGAGCGAAGGTGACTTTCTTCTACGAACATGCCGCGACCCACGGCTTCGGTAACGGTTTTAGCATTGGCGAAGGGCTCAACGGTAGCGCCCTCACCGAGTAGCGATTGCAATCTGGCCGCGGCCCGCATAGACCATTCCTGTTCGCTGTGTACGATCAACACGCGCGTGCGCCCCTGTAGCATCAGCTGCCTGGCAAGGGTATCGGCCTCGTCCTCGATCGCTAGACCCAGCTGCAGAACGTTCGCCTGTGCACGCTGGCCGCTGGCCAAATAGTTCAACGCCAGCACCGGAAGCTCGGGATTAAGGGCTTGTAGGCTGTCGACATTGGGTTTGGACAGTGGGCCGATGAGTACCTGCGCGCCTTGGGTTAGTGCCAGTTCGAACAGTTCGGGCAAAGGCTGCGCAGCGCTGTCGTAGAAGCGTGCGCTGAGCCTGGCATTGTCGGCGAGCTGGGCGGCGATAAAGCCGTTACGAACTGCATTTCCTGCGGCGGACAGTGGCCCAGACAGCGGCAACAATAGTGCAACGCTATTAGTTTCGCTGCGTGACTCGAGAATTGCGGCTAGGGATCCAGGCCAGGGATACTGCGCAGCGTGGGCGCTGTAGCGGCGCTGCCACTGGGTAATCGACTGCTGTTGTTCGGTAAGTGAATTTCCCTGGGCGCTGGCTTGGCGTAGCGCCCACCAGCCCTGGTGCTTGCGGCTCGGTAACCTGTTGTTGGCGCTTGCAACGCTGGCGGGTGTCAGATTGAGGTAATGCCAGATCTGTTCATTCAAACGCAGCGCGTCCTGCTTCTCCTGAGGTAGCACGCGCGTTTGTGTTGTGGGCAGATCGAGGTTCGGGGCCGCTGCAACAGTTGCCTCAGCGCTTGTGCCCGGTGCTGGGATGTGAGTGCTGTCATCTAGATCTGCAGGAGTTAAGCCGGTGTTAGGGGCGAGGGGCGCCGGCGACGCAACGAAGGATGGGCCAAACCAAGGTGCTGCGATAAATGCGGAAGTTTCTTCGAGCTGAATTAGTTGATTTGCGGCGCAATCCCAAACTTCGCGAGCTGCGCAAACGGCCGCTTGCAGTACTGTCGTTTCAATCGCAGAAGGATCGCGTCCGCCCAGCTCGGCTAAGGCCGGGTCGCGGTTTTGCAGCCACTGTTGCGCCCCTTCTGGATCACCTTTGTGCAGCGCCAGGGCTGCCTGCAAGTAGGCAAAGCGCAGGAACAGATCGGCACGTTGATTGGCATCAGCAGCGCTGGCTAAGGCGGCCTCCGTGCCGCTCCAGTCACGTTGCGCCATGTATGCATCTGCTGCGCTCAGGTACAGTGCAGTGGCTGACAGGCCTGATGCTGTGGCCGCCTGTTGCATGAGTTGATCGCCGCTGACGTTGTCGGTTGCTCGCGCTAGCTCAGGTAGCCTGCTCGGCGCGCTTGCGGTTGGGCCTGAGGGCGTGCTCTGACAAGCTGAGCCGAAGAGCAGCAAAGCGCAGATGCTGGCTCGCAAGAGCTTGGCCGCTGGCCCATGTTTAACCGGATGAAATGGAAGCATGGTGAGTACCCAACCCTTAACAAGTGGCGAGATTTAAATGAGTGGCACGTTGTTTGTTGTCGCAACACCCATTGGAAACCTCGAAGACCTGTCGCGTCGAGGGCTTACTACCCTGGAGCGGGTGCAGACGATCGCCTGTGAGGATACCAGACGCACCGGAACGCTGCTGTCTCTGTTAGACGTTACCCGCCCCGCGGAACAGCGCCTGCTAGCCTGCCATGAGCACAACGAAGCCGAAGTGGTGCCGCAAATATTGCGCGAGCTGCGTGCAGGCAAAGATGTCGCATTGGTTTCTGATGCCGGAACGCCGTTGCTCAGTGATCCGGGCTATACGTTGTTGCAAGCGGCTTGGCAAGAAGGCGTTAACGTAGTTCCGGTACCTGGGCCTTCTGCACCTTTGGCGTTGTTGTCGGTTTGTCCACTAGCGGCGATGCCGTTTCTATTTGCAGGGTTTTTGCCAAGCAAGGGCTCGAAGCGTCGCTCGATGCTCGTAGAGCTTGGGCAATCCGGCGTAGCGCTAGTGCTGTTTGAATCACCTCACCGCATCCTCGACTGTCTGGCAGATGTTGCGCTCGCGTTGCCGCCGCGCAGAGTATTCGTCGGACGTGAAGTGACGAAGAAGTTCGAACGCTTTTATACGGGAGATCCCCAACTCGTGGCTGAGCAGTTGCTTGCGGAAGACGCGGTACGCGGCGAGTTTGCTTTAGTGATTGAAAAATCCAGTCAGGCAGATGCACCACAAAGCTTGGACGGGCGCGATGAGAAGACGTTCAGACTGCTGGTGAAAGAGCTTGGACCGAGCAAGGCCGCAAAACTAATGGCCCAGTTGTGCGACATGAACCGCTCTGCGCTTTACGATCTAGCCCAACGTTGGTGATGATTGGGTGATTCTCTGAAGGTGCGCGTCGGCCCTTAGTCGCCCGCTGTGTCTAACAAAACGGTCAACGGTCTTTCGAAGATGGCAACTCTAGGCAAATGCCTAACACGCAGGTACAGTAACCCTGAGTTGACCGGGTAGTCGCGGTTGGCGTCGTTGTTGGTGCTGCGGTCTACCGTGTGCCAATGCCATAGCGCCAATCGAGGAAAGTCCGGGCTCCATAGGACAGGGTGCCAGGTAACGCCTGGGGGGCGTGAGCCCACGGAAAGTGCAGCAGAAAGCAAACCGCCTAAGTCAGCGTCACAACTGTGGCGTTGGCCGGTAAGGGTGAAAGGGTGCGGTAAGAGCGCACCGCGTTGGTGGCAACACGCAACGGCACGGTAAACCCCACCTGGAGCAAGGCCAAATAGGGGCTCGTCTGAGCGCGGTCCGCGTAAAGAGTCCGGGTAGGCTGCTCGAGGGCGTCGGTGACGGCGCTCCCAGATGAATGACTGCCGCTTCTGAGCGTACTTGTGCGTTTGGAAGGCACAGAACCCGGCTTATGGTCGACTCTTTATTACTTTTTAAGCTAACGTGCAGTAAAACCGGTCTAAAACAGTCTCAAACCTAAGACCATTTCGAGAAGCGACTGTCTAGCCGATGTTTTAACTCGGAATTGAAACCCGAATTAAGCGGAATATTCCGAAAAATCTCTTTAAATTCCGACAGTTAAGGTGCCCGCGCAGGCCGAACGGTCTTGACTGTGAACCTCTCCCTTTTAATATCCCTGTCGTGGGAAATGGTGGAGGAAGGTGGTTGCGAAGCCCCAACTGCCTCTTTTTCTGAATTGCATAAATCCGAGTTCTGGCAGAAAGACGCTAATAGGCGCCTTTTGACGGCAAAACTTGGCTAATTGGACCCTTTTTACACGTTTTCGACACGAATGGCTCTAGTGGACTGCCCCATGGCGCGCTCGCTGGCCATAAATGATGCACCTGCCGAGGTACGATGTTCAGAGGCATTGCCAGTGCTAGTTTGGATGCGAAAGGTCGCATGCCGGTGCCTACCCTATACCGGGAGGACATCCTTGGTCGCGCCGCCGGAAAAGTGGTCGTAACCATCGATCTGGCCGAAAACTGCCTACTGCTCTACAGCGCGCCGGAATGGGACCAGGTCCAGCGCCGCATCGACAAATTGCCGAATTTCGGCTCGAAAGGGCGAACGCTGCAGCGTTTGTTCGTAGGTCACGCCACGGATTTGCAGTTAGATGGCAACGGCCGAATTTTGCTACCGCAGATGCTCCGTGATCACGCCGGCTTAAGCCGCAAAGTCGTCACCGTTGGCCAGGGCAACAAGATTGAGCTGTGGAGCGAAGAGGTCTGGAACGACGGCAAGGAAGAGTGGCTCAGCCCTGCCGGCCGCCAGGCGCTGCTCGACAGCGACGAGTTCGGGAGCCTGCAGATCTGATGGCAGTGGCGCAGTCTTTGGCCCACCAACCGGTTCTCTTATCTGAAGTGCTCCAGCATTTGTTGCCGGAGTTGGTGCAGCAAAAAGGCTTTGACGGTGAGGCTAGTGCGCGGGTCAGCGGCCGTTACTTAGATGCGACTTTCGGTCGCGGTGGGCATGCACGGGCGCTGCTTGCCCAGCTCGCTACGGATGCCAGTCTCATTGTCATGGATCGAGATCCCGAAGCGGTGGCCGCGGCGAACACGCTGGCTGCAACCGATTCACGAGTTCAGGTTCTAGATGGTCCCATGTCGAAGCTTGATGAACTACTGGCTCGCAATGGGTTGCCTGTTGCCGCTGAACTCGGGCTAAACGGCATTCTCGCAGACCTTGGGGTGTCGTCCCCGCAGTTGGACGATCCTGCTCGAGGCTTCAGCTTGCGCAGCAGTGGGCCGCTAGACATGCGCATGGACAACACCCACGGATCCACCGTTGCCCAGTGGTTGCAAGCGGCAAGCGAAGACGAGATCACCCGGGTTCTGAAATCTTACGGTGAACAACCGGCAGCCCGACGCATTGCTCGGGCAATCATAGCCGCCCGGCCCATTGACGATACCCAGAGATTGGCCGACATCATTGCCGAAGCCGTTCCGGCAGCGATTCGCCGCCGCGGTGGTAGTCGTCATCCTGCAACCCAGAGCTTCCAAGCGCTGCGCATACACATCAACGACGAGTTGGGCGAAGTGCAAGCAGCCTTGCCGAAGTTGTTCTCTGCGCTGGCAATAGGTGGGCGGCTTGCGGTGATCAGTTTCCACTCGCTGGAAGATCGTCTGGTGAAGCGGTTCTTTCGGTCACAGACCCAGCGTCCGAATGTGCCACGACGACTGCCAGTGCCCGACGCAGCGCTACCGCCGGCGGCCGCGAAAGCCATCGCCGGTCCCATTAGAGCGTCAGAGCGGGAGCTTACAGAAAACCCCCGGGCCCGCAGCGCCACGCTGCGCGTGTTGGAGCGGATTTCATGAAGACCAAGCTGGTGTTGCTCAGTTTGTTGTTGGTGCTCGCTGTTACTGGTGTAGAGGTGGGTGATACAGCCCATGGGGTTAGACGCTTGCACACTGAAATGGAAGATTTGCGGCAACGACATGACCAAGCCTTGATGCTGCACTCACAATTGCTGCTGGAAATCGGCGCAGTGGCCTCCTTGTCGCAAGTCCAGCAGTTTGCGCAGAACGAGCTGCAGATGCAGTTTCCCGAGCGCCTAGAGCAGATACGCGAATGAAGGCGTGGCGTCATTACAGCGTGTTAGTACTGTTCTTGCTCAGCAGTGGCGCCCTGGCGTTGCGAGTTGGCTACTTAACGGTCACCGAGCGCGACTTTTTACAGGAACAAGGCAATGCCCGCTCGGTTCGAACCGAGGAATTTCCTGCGCATCGCGGCGGCATCTTTGATCGACACGGCGAGCCGCTGGCGCTCAGTACACCCGTGAACGCAGTCTGGGCAGACCCCAGCCGCAGCGTTTTCTCTGCTAAGCAGATTCAGGCAATTGCCGGAGTCTTGAGATTGGATGTAGCAGCGCTTGAACAAACGTTGGCACCAGGATCCAACAAACAGTTCGTTTTCATCAAACGCCAGGTCGCACAGGCGCAAGTCCAGGATCTACGTAGTTTGGACATCGAAGGGTTGCACTTCTCCCAGGAGTACAAGCGATTTTATCCAGCCGCGGAAAGTGCAGCTCACGTCGTGGGTAAAACCAGTGTCGATGATCTTGGATTGGAAGGCATTGAGTTAGCGTTTGATGATCGGCTGCGTGGGCGTCCGGGCGCAAAGCGAGTGCTGAAGGATCGGCGTGGGGACGTGATTGCGACTTTGGATTACCTGCGCCCAGCCCAGTATGGCCAGGATCTGACGCTCAGCATCGACATGCGCTTGCAGTATTTCGCCTACCGGGAATTGAAGTCTGCGGTGGCGGGTCAGAGCGCAGCAGCTGCCTCATTGGTGTTGCTCGATGCGCGCAGCGGCGAGATTCTGGCGTTGGCTAATGCTCCCTCATACAACCCCAACGAGCCACAAACTGGCGACTATCGTGGCAAACGGAATCTCGCCGTCACCGATACTTACGAGCCTGGCTCGACCATTAAGCCGTTCACGCTCTTGGCTGCTTTGGAGTCCGGATCGTTTACGGCGAAAAGCGTGATCGATACCTCGCCGGGTTATATGCGAGTCGGCAAGAAGCTCATTGAGGATCCGTTGAATCGCGGTTCTATTACCCTGGCGCGCGCGCTGCAGAAGTCCAGCCAGGTGGCCATTGCCAAACTCGCGTTAGCGCTGCAGGAGCGGGCGGTATTCGAAGTGCTGGCACGAGCAGGCATTGGCGACTTTATCGGCACGGGTTTGCCCGGTGAAGCCACGGGCTATCTCACCGACGAAGATCTCAAGCGTCCCATTACCCGCGTCACCTTGGCTTATGGCTACGGCTTGTCCGCTTCGCCGTTGCAGCTGGCGCAGGCGTACTTGAGCTTGGCCGCAAAGGGGCAACGCATTCCGTTGTCGATACTAAAACGCGAGGGCACTGTTCCTGGAGATCGCGTTTTCGATGAGCGCGATACGCGGGCAGTTTTGGAAATGATGGAGCTGGTGACCCACGCTGAGGGCACTGCACCGAAGGCCCGCATTCCTGGCTATCGAATTGCTGGTAAAACCGGGACCGCGCGAAAGCTCCACAACGGTCGCTACGATGACGAGCGTCACGTGGCGCTGTTTGCAGGCGTAGCGCCGGTGAGCGATCCGCGCATAGTTATGGTTGTAGTGGTAGATGAACCAGGGACCCGAGCTTCCGGTGGCGGTGCAGCCGCAGCGCCGATCTTTGCTCGCGTCGGTGAACGGGCTCTGCGACTGTTGGGCGTAGTTCCCGATGCGCCGATGCTGATTGCCGATGGTGCCGGAGCGAGCCGCTCATGAGTCTATCGGCGTCACAGTGGCTCCAAGGTCTTGAGTTCCAAGGGCAGCCAGGTTCGGTGGTGGTTACCGGGCTGACGGACGACTCCCGCAGGGTGAGTCCTGGGGATTGTTTTGTTGCGGTTGCGGGGGCTGCGAGCGACGGTCACGAATACGCATCTGCAGCAGTCGCAGCGGGCGCTGTACTGGTTTTGGCGGAACGAGCGCTGCCGAACTTGGTGGTGCCGGTATTGCTGCATCCTCAACTGGCGCAACTGCGCAGTGAGTTAGCAGCTCGTTTTTATAATCGGCCCAGCGAGCATTTGCGGATCGTCGGTATCACGGGTACCAATGGCAAGACCAGCGTGGCTCACTACACCGCAGAACTCGCTGAACGCTTGGGCGTGGCGTCGGGCTACATGGGCACCGTTGGTTGGGGGCGCCCAGGACGGCTAGAGGACGCTGCGCTAACAACCGTCGACGCCATTACATTGCAGCAGCGCTTAGCCGATTTCGTGCAGCAGGACTGTGAGCTGGCAGTCCTCGAAGTTAGTTCCCACGCCTTGGTACAGCACCGTCTGGCCTCAGTGGCCACCGCCGTTGCGGTGTTCACCAATCTGACCCGAGATCATTTGGATTTTCACGGCTCATTTGAGAATTACGCCGAGGCCAAACTGCAATTGTTTCAACGTACTGAGCTGCAAACGGTGGTAACCAACGTTGAGGACCCATTGGGATTGCAAATAGCCACGCAAATGGCAAGCCGGGAAGGTGTACGGCTGGTGTGTTGTGGCAGTGATGAGGCTACAGCAGTTGCCGGTGCCAGCGTCGTACAATGGTCTGGGCTGCGTTTCGCTTCGACCAGCATTGAGGGTGAGTGGCGCACCAGTTGGGGCACTGCGCCGTTTAGCTTGCCGTTGCTCGGTGAGTTTGCGGTGGCCAACGTCGCCGCTGCGCTGGCGGTGATGTTGAGTGAAGGCGTTGAATTTAGCCAAGCAGTGTCTGCTGCTAACAGGCTGCAAGGCGTGCCCGGACGTATGGAGCGTTTCGCCGCGCCGGGTCGGCCAACCGTCGTGGTGGACTATGCTCACACCCCGGATGCGCTGGCGAAAGCGCTAACCGCATTGCGCTGTCATTCCAGCGCGAGGTTGCTGGTGGTATTCGGCTGTGGTGGTGATCGCGATCGCGGTAAGCGTTCGCAAATGGGCTCGGTGTGCGCTGAGCTTGCGGATCTGATTTATCTCACTAGCGACAATCCCCGCAGTGAAGACCCCGAGAAAATACTTGATGACATTGCCGTTGGCATCCCCGCCGGCACTGCGGTGCGACGCGTAGCCGATCGGCAGCGCGCTATTACGGAAGCCGTTGCCGCAGCCGACAACGAAGATCTGATCCTAGTAGCCGGCAAGGGCCACGAAGACTATCAAGAGATTGCCGGGCAACGTCGCGCTTTTAGTGATCGCATGCTGGTTCAATCGCTGTTGGGAGAAGCTGCCTGATGTTGTTGTGGCTGACCCAGTATTTGTCAGAGTACATCAGCGGCTTTTCAGTGTTCCAGTATCTGACTTTTCGTACCATGGTGAGCGTGGTGACGGCGTTGAGCATGGGTTTGCTCATCGGTCCCGTCGTGATCAAACAACTCTCTGCGCTGCAAATTGGTCAAGTGGTTCGCACCGATGGCCCTGAAAGCCACTTCAGTAAAGCCGGCACACCTACTATGGGTGGCACGCTGATTCTGATAGTGATCTTAATCACCACCTTGCTCTGGGGCGACCTGAGCAATCGTTACGTATGGACTGTTCTCATAGTCACCATGGCTTTCGGTCTGATTGGCTTTTGGGATGACTACTTGAAAGTGGTGCATAAAAACAGTCGTGGACTAATCGGCCGGTGGAAATATTTTTGGCAATCGATCGTTGGTCTCGGCGCAGCCGTGTTCTTGTTCACCAGCGCAACCAGCGCCGCAGAAACCGAGCTAATTGTGCCGTTCTTTAAGAACGTGGCGATACCGCTTGGCTTTGGCTATCTCGCCGTCACCTATTTCGTAATCGTTGGTACCTCCAACGCCGTCAATCTGACCGACGGTCTCGACGGGCTGGCGATTCTGCCGACGGTGATGGTTGGCGCCGCCCTTGGACTGATTGCCTATGTGGCCGGCAACATTGAGTTTTCTGCCTACCTGCAAATTCCGTATATTCCGGACGCCGGCGAGCTATCGGTGTTCTGCGGCGCGCTAATTGGCGCCGGCCTGGGTTTCTTGTGGTTCAACACCTATCCGGCTCAGGTATTTATGGGCGACGTCGGCGCATTGGCACTCGGCGCGGCACTGGGGGTTGTTGCAGTCATAGTTCGTCACGAGATTGTACTGTTCATTATGGGCGGCGTGTTTGTGCTGGAAACCGTGTCGGTGATCTTGCAGGTGCTGTCGTATCGACTTACCGGACGGCGCATCTTTCGCATGGCGCCGATTCATCATCATTTCGAATTGAAGGGCTGGCCGGAGCCGCGAGTCATCGTGCGCTTTTGGATTATCACCGTGGTGTTGGTGCTCATTGGTCTTTCGACGTTGAAGCTGCGATGAACAAGCAGGCAAGCACATCTGCAAAAACAACCCTGGTGGTAGGAGCGGGCACCACCGGGCTGTCTGTGCTGCGACACCTTTACGGCCAAGAACCGCTGGTGCTGATCGATACTCGGGGACCTGAAGTCTTTGGCGCCGACGCACAGGCCGAGTTACCGGCAGTGCAGACCTTGCTCGATGCTGATCGAGTGCATCTAGAGACACAATTGAATAGTGTGCTACCCAAGATTCGCAGAGCAGTGCTCAGCCCAGGCTTGAGCGAGGATCATTGGCTGTTGCGACGGCTGCGAGACGAGAACATCTCGCTGTGCACCGACATCGATCTGTTTTTTGCTGCTGTGGATGTGCCTGTTATCGGTATCACGGGGACCAATGGCAAGAGCACGGTCACCTCCTTGGTGGCTACGCTGTTGAGCGCCGTCGGCTTGCGGGCTCGTGCTGGCGGCAACCTAGGTCCCGCGGCGCTGGATTTGTTGAGTGAGGATGCCGATGCCTTCGTGTTGGAGCTGTCGAGTTTTCAGCTGGCACGCAGCGAGCGCTTGCCCTACCGGGTAGCCTGTATTCTAAACATTTGTCCGGATCATCTGGACTATCACGGCACGATGTCTGCCTACATAGAAGCCAAGCAGCGCATCTATACAGCAGCAACGCACGCGGTATACGCTCGCGAAGACGCCGAGACTTATCCCAACTCAGGTCCAGACGGCGGCCCGGCTGCGCGCAGCTCTTTTGGTTTGGATGCCCCGGCGCTGGGAGATGTAGGCGTACTGATCCAGAATCAGACGCGTTGGCTGGTAGCGGCGGTGGATTCAGTGGCCAGTCCTTGGCTGGTGCTGCCCTGTGCTGAGCTGGGTATTCCTGGTCGTCACAACGAAAGCAACGCCTTGGCAGCGCTGGCCATGGTGCTTGCGTTGCTTCCAGAGCCACCCGATTCTGAGGCGCTCGCCGAGGCTCTGCGAGGGTTTTCCGGCTTGCCGCATCGCTGCGAGCGGGTTGCCGTAGTTAACGACGTAACGTTCATCAACGATTCGAAAGCCACCAACGTTGGTGCCACTGTGGCCGCTGTCGAAGGCTTGCGTAGCGATGCTGGTGCGCGGCTGTTGGTGCTCTTGGGTGGCGATGGTAAGGGCGCTGACTTCAGTGCTTTGGCACCTGTGCTGGCAACAGGCGTGCGTGCAGCCTTCGTTTACGGCGCCGATGCGCAGAGAATATACGACGTACTTGCAGATGTGCTGCCGACCCAACATTGCCCCACTTTGATTGATGCAGTGGATGCGGCGCTAGTGCAGGCCCAGCCCGGAGACAGCGTTGTGTTGTCGCCGGCCTGTGCAAGCTTTGATCAGTTTGCCAACTTTGAAGCGCGCGGCGATGCATTTCGCCAGTACGTACAGGAGTTGGCAGCGTGATCGGTATCTTGCGCGAATCCGAACCTGACCGAATTCTAATCGCGGCGGCGCTGGCATTGATTACCCTTGGGGCGATCATGGTGCCATCTGCGTCGGTCGCTCTGGGCGATGGTTACTGGATCAGGCATTGGATTTACCTGGCTGTTGCCGGTTTCGGCTTTTTGACCATGTTGCTGATTCCCACCGAGGTCTGGCTGCGGCTGCGAAACATCGCTCTGGTGCTGGCGTTTGCGTTATGCGCACTGGTTCTGGTCAACGGTATAGGCCGTGAAGTGAACGGTGCGCGACGTTGGATTGATCTCGGCTTTTTTACGCTACAGAGTTCGGAATTCGCCAAAGTATTGGTTCTGATTTACTTGGCGGGGTTCTTACAGCGCTTCGAACATCGCGGTGCGGAACTGCGAGGCGCGCTGGTTGTGCCGCTAGGTCTGATCGTTGTACTTAGCGCGCTGCTGCTAGCAGAACCTGACTTCGGCACGGTGGTGGTCCTCACTTTGCTGACTTGCACGTTGCTGTTTGTTGCCGGTGTTCGCCTGCGACTGTTTTTGCTGGTTGCCACGGTTGCGCTGGCTCTGTTTGCTGCGCTGATCTACTGGCAGCCGTATCGACTGGCGCGGTTTGCTTCCTTTACTGATCCTTGGTCAGTGGCGTTCGGCGATGGCTATCAACTGACTCAATCACTGATTGCTTTTGGCCGAGGCGGCTACTTCGGTCAGGGGCTCGGCGAGGGTGTACAAAAACTCCACTACCTGCCGGAAGCGCACAACGACTTTATTTTCGCAGTAATCGTTGAGGAGCTTGGGTTGTTGGGGGCGCTATTGCTCATGCTGGTATTCGTTGCCTTAGTGGCCCGTCTGCTCGCTGTCGCTGCCCGCGCGGTGAAGCAGGAGCACTGGCATGGCAGCTACCTCGCTTACGGTGCTGCAGTGCTATTGGGTGGGCAATTTCTGATCAACATCGGCGTGAACACAGGCGCACTTCCTACCAAAGGATTGACCCTACCGTTGATCAGCTTTGGCGGTAATAGCTTGATCGCCAGTGGCTTGTTGCTTGGGCTGGGCTTTCGCGTGCAACTGGAGTGTGACCGGCCGACCCGCAAGGGCCGCAGGATGGCGCGGCGTCGGGCTGCTGTGGGGCGAGGGCGCAAGCGTGGCTGATCGGCGCGAACATATTCTGCATGAAGGCTCACCCATTCAGAGTGCAGGTGAGCTTGGCAAGGTCGCGACTAAGGGCTATCAGGTGCCGGAGATGCGGCGCGTGCGACGCATTCATTTTGTCGGCATTGGCGGGGCTGGTATGTCGGGCATTGCTGAGGTGCTCATCAACCAAGGCTATAAAATCTCTGGCAGTGACCTGGCACCCTCGGCAGTGACGCGACGACTGCAACGATTGGGCGCAACCGTACTGTTTGGCCACGAAGCTGCGCACAGCGAAGGCGCGGATGTCATGGTGGTCTCCAGCGCCATAGATTCTAGCAACCCTGAAGTTGCCGCCGCCCATGCTCAACGAGTGCCGGTAATTCCACGGGCTGAAATGCTGGGCGAGCTCATGCGCTATCGCCATGGTATTGCTATAGCAGGAACCCACGGCAAGACCACCACCACTAGCTTGGTCACCTCGATCTTTCAGGCCGCGGGGCTCGATCCCACGTTTGTCATCGGTGGCTTGCTTATGAGTGCTGGTACCAATGCGCAACTAGGTGCAGGTCGGTTCATCGTGGTTGAAGCAGATGAAAGCGATGCATCGTTTTTACACTTGAAGCCCATGTTGGCAGTGGTCACCAATATCGATCAGGACCACATGGCAACCTACGGTCATGACTTCGCTGTACTCAAACAGGCGTTCGTAGACTTTTTGCATCAACTGCCATTCTACGGTAGTGCTGTAGTTTGTGTAGACGATGCCAATGCCCGGGAAGTCCTCGAGGAAATCTCTCGTCCTGTGGTGACCTACGGCTTCAGTGAAGATGCGGCGTTTCAGGCGCTGGAACTACAAGCGAACGGCCATCTATGGCGTTTCACCGTGAAACGCCCGGCACCGCATCCACCGCTGGACATAGAGCTTGGCCTGCCAGGACGTCACAATGTTCGCAATGCCCTTGCGGCCATTGCGGTTGCTACCGACGAGGGCGTCGCAGACGCCGCCATCATTCAGGGGCTTAAGGAATTCCGTGGTGTGGGTCGTCGCTTTCAAACTTTTTCTGCAGTTGCAGTGGGTGAAAGCACGGTAACTGTGGTGGATGACTATGGACATCATCCCACCGAGGTTGAAGCGGTGATCGAGACAGCGCGTAGTGTCTGGCCCGACCGACGCTTGTTGATGTGTTACCAACCGCATCGCTATAGCCGCACACGAGATCTGTACGATGATTTCGTGCGGGTACTGTCGATGCTTGATGCAGTGGTGGTGTTGGAAGTTTACAGCGCAGGGGAAACACCCATCGCTGGAGCCGATGGCCGGGCGTTGTGTCAGGGATTGCGCCAGCGTGGCGAAGTGCTGCCGGTATACGCTAAGGACACGACCGAAGCTGCCGCATTGCTCCCAAGCTTGGTGCGTGAAGATGACGTCGTCATCGTACAGGGCGCGGGCAACATCAGCGCGCTGTCGGCTGAGCTCACTGAAGCAGCCCGCAGCGAGGTGCCGTCATGATAGATGTCGCTTCTTTCACCCGCTATGGCGCAACGGCAGCTGGGTTGTTTACGGTGCTTGCCGCCGGCGCTTTGCTGTTTGCGGAGCTGAACCGACCGGTCGAGCAAATTCGCATTGAAGGCCAATTGACCGGCGAAGAGCGACGCTTGATTGAACAAGCGCTTACCGGGCACGCCGACGCCCGTATCCTTACCGCGTCGTTGTCTAAGGTTGTAGCCGATGTCGATGCGCTGGGATGGCCGCAGAATGTCACAGTGCGTCGGGATTGGCCGGACACGTTGGTGCTGCGGATCAATAAGCAGGGCGTGATTGCGCGTTGGAAGGGTGATCAGTATCTAACCAGCAATGGCCGGGTGATCAATGAGGCCGATGTAACCGGCGAATTGCCAAGCATTGAAGTTGAGTCCATTTCCCCGGAAGTAGCGTTGTCCACTCTGCAGCAGCTAGACGAGCGCGCACGACTGCATGGGCTGCGAATCGCACAACTGCGACACAGCGCGGCCCAGGGTTGGTGGCTACATCAAGACGACGGCGTTCGCGTGAACCTAGGGCGCGGCCATTCCAAAGCGGTGCTGTTGACTCGCTACCAGCGCTTTCTGCGGGTGCGATCGCAGCTGTCAGCAGAGCAGCGCTCCGGTGTCGAATACGCAGACGTGCGCTATGCCAATGGCGTGGCGCTCAAAGCTCGTAGTGCGGATGACCCCGCACTGCTGATCGGCCAAGCAGAATCAACGAGGACGGTGATTGATGGGCGTTAGAAACAAACGTTCAGGCGAAATGGACGGCCGCAAGATCGTTGGTCTGGATATTGGCACCAACAAGGTTGCAGCAATCGTCGGTGAAATCAACGCCGACAACGAACTGGAAATCATCGGCATTGGCACTCACAACTCGCGTGGACTTAAAAAGGGCGTGGTGGTGAATATCGAATCCACCGTGCAATCCATTCAGCGTGCGGTGGAAGAAGCGGAGTTGATGGCGGGTTGCCACATCGAGACCGTATACGCGGGCATTGCTGGCAGTCACATACGCTCGCTCAATTCTCACGGCATCGTGGCGATTCGTGACCGGGAAGTGTACCCCCAAGACGTGGAGCGCGTGATCGACGCTGCTCAGGCGATGGCCATTCCAGCAGACCAGAAGATTCTGCACATCCTGCCCCAAGAGTATGTGATCGACAGCCAGGAGGGTGTGAAGGAACCGCTAGGCATGAGCGGTGTTCGCTTAGAAGCGAAAGTGCACCTGGTGACTTGCGCCGTGAACGCGGCTCAGAACATCGAAAAGTGTATCGAGCGCTGCGGCTTGAACGTTCAGGATGTGATCTTGGAACAGCTTGCTTCCAGTTATTCCGTGCTCTCTGACGATGAGCGGGATCTCGGCGTGTGCTTGATCGATATCGGCGGCGGCACCACAGACATCGCGATATTCACCGATGGTGCGATTCGTCACACGGCAGTCATCCCGATCGCCGGGGATCAGGTGACCAACGACATCGCTATGGCCTTGCGCACACCCACGCAGAATGCCGAAGACATCAAAATCAAGTACGCCTGCGCGTTGACCCAACTCGCGCAGGCCGATGAGACCATCAAAGTGCCCGGTGTTGGGGATAAACCCGATCGCGAGTTATCGCGACAAGCGCTGGCAGAGGTCGTCGAACCACGCTACGACGAGCTTTTTACTTTGATTCAGTCGGAGTTGCGTCGCAGCGGGTTCGAAGACCTGATCGCGGCCGGCGTCGTGCTGACCGGTGGTGCTGCCAAGATGGAAGGCGTGATCGATCTGGCGGAAGAGATTTTCCACATGCCCGTTAGCCTGGGTTCCCCGCACAACATTTCGGGGCTCAAAGACATCGTGCAAAACCCCATCTATGCCACCGGCGTAGGGCTGCTGCTCTACGGGCAGGAGCGGGAAGCGGAAAACCCAAACAGCGTTAGAAACCATGGTGCTGGGCTTGGCGCTCGCATCAAACGCTGGTTTAGCGAAAATTTTTAGTGGCGTGAACCTGTTGTTCGACCCACTAAACACAAACGACGAGGCGCTAATGCTTCGGAGTCACAACTCATGAAAGGAGAATGAGATGTTTGAACTGGTAGACAGTGCCCCTCAAAGCGCAGTCATCAAAGTGGTCGGTGTCGGTGGCGGCGGGGGTAATGCCGTAGCCCACATGCTCAAGAAGAACGTCGAAGGCGTTGACTTCATTGCAGCGAATACCGACGCCCAGGCGTTGAAGAACATTCACGCCAAGACAGTTCTACAGATGGGGACGGAAATCACCAAGGGCCTTGGCGCTGGTGCAAACCCGGATATCGGCCGCCAAGCGGCGTTGGAAGACCGTGAGCGAATCGCCGAAGCGCTAGCAGGTGCGGACATGGTGTTCATCACTGCGGGAATGGGTGGCGGCACCGGTACCGGTGCAGCGCCGATCATTGCCGATGTGGCCAAAGAGCTGGGAATTTTGACGGTGGCGGTGGTTACCCGACCTTTCCGCTTTGAAAAGCGCGGTGAAGCTGCAGATCGCGGCATTCGTGATCTGTCAGAGTCGGTAGATTCGTTGATCACCATTCCCAACGAGAAACTGCTCGCCGTGCTTGGTGAACGGACCAGCATGCTGGATGCCTTTAGCGCCGCCAACGATGTGCTGCTTGGCGCCGTTCAAGGCATTGCCGACCTGATCATTCGCCCCGGCATGATCAACGTCGACTTTGCCGATGTGCGCACCGTGATGTCAGAGATGGGCATGGCGATGATGGGTACCGGTCGTGCTGCTGGTGACAACCGTGCCCGTGATGCGGCTGAAGCAGCCATTCGCTCGCCGTTACTCGAAGACGTCGATCTGCATGGCGCCCGAGGTATCCTGGTGAACGTAACCGCAGGTCCTGAACTCAATATTGGTGAGTTCACCGACGTCGGCACCATTGTTGAAGAGTTTGCCTCAGACTCGGCAACCGTTGTTGTCGGTACCGTTATCGATCCAGATATGGGTGACGAATTGACTGTTACCGTGGTGGCCACCGGCCTAGAAGATACGGGTAAGCCGGCAGTCGTTGTCGACAATACTCCTAAGGTTGCAGTGGCTGCCGACGGATCTATGGACTACGGCAAGCTCGACCGACCAGCGTATGCGCGGCAAGCAGCAGCGATGAAGCAGGAAGGCAATCTGGCACTGGATGCCGATCGGGAAGATCTCGATTATTTGGACATTCCGGCGTTCTTGCGGCGGCAGGCAGATTGAGGGGCCCCAATACCGTGGCAGGGCTTTACGCACCTGCCACGGTGGGGTCGCGGCATGCGCTATTGGGTGGACCAAGATGGACGGGATCGGAGGCGGTCTTGATAAGCTTGGATGTGTGTGGGGAATGGAAATGGTTTCTCGGTTAGTTTGCGCACTAGAGAGGTGAAATCTAACGCGACGCCGAAGGTGATGTCGGCGATGGTGAAGCGATCCAGCGCG
>JBPCXR010000087.1:0-3115 GCA_051027215.1 Pseudomonadales bacterium
ACTTTGACAAGGATATCTTCCGACATGTAGCCGCCAAAGTCCAAACGGGTGGCGTTTTGTATAGCGCTTAGGCAAGGATCATAGGCCGATCGCCGACGCTCCTGAGCGCCGCATATCGGCGTGACACCGTTCTTTAACGACGGCGAAAGAAGGCGCCGCCGGGATACGCTGTCAAAATAGACGTTGCTTGCTGCGAATGCATCCGCGAGATCCCCTTTAAGTGCGATCAATTGATTGCGAGCAGTCGCTCCGGATGGCAACCAACGTGCAGCGCTGTTCGCAATCAACTCTCGAATTGGGTTTGGCAACCAACGACGAATGACCGTCTGATAGTGAAGGTAGCTATAGTGTCTATAACCACCGAAAAGTTCATCACCACCGTCGCCACCGAGTGCGACGGTGGCGTCACGCTTAATCTCTTTCGAAACTAGAAATGTCGGAATCGCCGATGGGTCTCCAACAGGCTCATCAAACTGCCGCGCCATCTGACCAAGCAGATCGATATCCGCCGACTGAGCAGACAGCTCATTGTGATCAGTGTCGAAATGCCGAGCAATAAGCCGCGCATGGTCGCGCTCATCGCAGCTACCACCGCCTGGGAATGACACTGTAAAGGTCCGAATCCGCCTTGCACCAGCTTCCGCTGCAGCACTCGCGATCAAGCTTGAATCAAGCCCGCCGCTCAATAGGACTCCGACAGGCACGTCAGCGGCAAGACGCTCCTTAACAGACTTCCAAAGAATTTGTTGTAACCGATCAGCGTATTCCTTGACGGAGCAGATTTGAGGGCTTCGACTCTCTGGAAGCTGCCAATAACACCATTGCCGAAGTTCTCCCGTTTCTAAATCGAATAAGAGAGCCTGACCTGGCGGCAGCTTCTTAACTCCATGAAGCATGCATCCGTCATTCGGTGCGTAGCCATAGGTCAGGTAGTGAACGAAAGCATCTATGTCACAAGCTGCATCGATCTCTTTTGATGCTAAAAGCGCTTTGATCTCTGACGCAAACAACAACTTGCGACCGTCATGCCAGTAGTAGAGAGGTTTTTCGCCTGCCCGATCTCTGGCAAAAAAGATCGATCGAGAGTCTTTATCATAGATGGCCATAGCAAACATGCCATCGAAGTGACTGATGCAATCCGTCCCCCATTCTTTGAAGGAGCGCAAGATTACCTCAGAATCTGTTCGCGTATGAAAGCTATGACCCTTCAAACTCAATTCATCTCGAAGGCGGCCATAATTGTAAACTTCGCCGTTATAAGTGAGTGTCAGGCGGTCCCCATCCGTCATTGGCTGACGCCCAGCCGGCGAAAGATCGATGATGGAGAGTCTCTGGTGCCCAAACCCGAGGCTGCCGCCATCAAGCCAATGTTCACCCTGATCATCGGGGCCACGATGAAGAAGGGCCCGTCGCATTCGCTTCAGCGCAGCGTGGCTCCGTTCTTCGGGAAAATTAGCTATACCGGCTATACCGCACATCGATCCTTATTCGCCTTGGCAGATGATCGATCACGCACTCAGGGCACGCATCGAACCCAAATGCAGAGATCTAGAATTACAGACTGAGCGATGTTTTTAAGCTTCATAGACACAAATCGGATAAAGCATATGTTGTAAAATATATCAACAGTTGCTTTTCTGTCGTTGAAAAAACCCCTATTTGAACTCAAGCAATCCAGATCAGCGCTGGAACTCAGATTGAAAATCTGACCCCATGTTCGTGTTAAGGGCCAAGCACGCGCTGCACTGTTTCGGTGGTCACCGACGCCTTGCCGGGCGGTCTGGTCTTGTCACGCAAAATTCTGTCCACGCCCTCCTGAATGAAGCGCTACTGCCAGCGCTAAACATTGGGCTTCAACAGCCCCGAACGGCGGACAATCTCGTTTGTAACAAAGCCCTTTACCGTGGTTGCAATTATCGCTTTTCGATAGTATAATCTCTATCTTAATCAACCTAGAAGAATTAGGAACGCTAAGAATGGTACGGTTGTCATGAGCATGCAAACAATTGCAATGGCGTCGGTTTTTTCTCCTTTGCGACGTGTTCTTCGCCAGTCGAAATCGCTGCGAAGAGCCTACAATAGACTCCGAACTGATGACGATCTGATACAGACTCGTCACATTCCGGAGGACGCGTTCTCGGAATCGATACGACGCGAACTCTTGGAGCTCACCGTTCACGTGAGCAAAGAGGAGCTAGGTGACTACCTGGAATTCGGCGTCTTCAACGGAACGTCCTTGTCATGCGTACATCGCGTATTGAATGAGCTCAACATGGATAGTGTCCGCTGTTTTGGCTTTGATTCATTCGAAGGGCTGCCGCAGGAGGCGGCTCATGATGATGAGGGCATATGGTTTCCCGGCCAATTTGCTTGTCGGATTGATGTCACTAGGAAACTCCTTAGTGAGCGAGACGTCGATTGGAAGCGTGTGGCACTTGTCAAAGGCTGGTTCAATGACACCCTCAATACCAAGACGGTCGACCACTACGGGATAGCCTCGACCAGCATCGTTATGATCGATTGCGACCTCTATTCGTCAACAGCCCGTTGTCTTGAATTCGTTGCGCCTCTATTGACTGACAATTCGGTCTTGATTTTTGATGACTGGAACTCGCACGAGTTGGCCAACAAAAAGTTAGGAGAACGTAAAGCCTTTGAAGAATTTATTACAAGACATCCAGAACTCTCTGCGGAACAATTTCAGGGTTACAATGAGTTTTCGCGGATCATTCGGCTCAAACGGCAAACTGTTCTGGGGTGAGTAGAATTGATATATCGCCGCCTAAATGATTCTCGGTCTGCCGCTGATCAAGTCGACAAGCTGTTGACCAATTTTGAGCGGGGTGTGTGCCCGGGAACACTATTCTTATAGGTTTTATTCTGTAACGCTGAGGCTCGGACGGCCTCGCGTTCGCCTGATGGCACGGCCAGCCAGGTTGTGTGCGGGCTTTCTTTCGTGCTCGACGCCCATCACTGTGAAGTCCCGAGCCCTCCCTGTCCATGGGCCTGGCGAGCAGTTGTCAGTCGCCGGGTTCAGTGGCTCGGACATTCGCGACATAAAGTTGGAAGCCGTCGAAGAGCAGTTTAGAGCGCTCCGAACGTCACACCCGATCGA
>JBPCXR010000088.1:0-2983 GCA_051027215.1 Pseudomonadales bacterium
CTGCTGCGCCAGATCATCGCCTTGAACATCATGAGCGGCGGCGTGTTCCTCGTGCTAATCGCTTCCTCCAGCGGCGGTAGCGCGGCTGAAGTGGATCCAGTCCCCCGGGCCATGGTGCTCACCGGCGTAGTCGTTGCGGTCAGCGCGACAGCGCTTGCATTGGCTCTGGCTGCCCGCCTCCGCCGTGTGACCGGGTCGCCGTCGTTATCGACTGGCGATGAGGACGAGCACTAGTGGTGTCGGCGTCCACCGAGGTTCCCTGGATCGGATGGCTGGTGCTTGTGCCGTTGGCCGGGGCAACTGCGGCGTTTCTGATGCGCCGCCATGGCGCCAAGATCTGCCTGGCGAGCGCGGTTCTGAACGCCGTTGCCATACTCGCGCTGACCTTACAAGTGGCAGACAAAGGAACCGTGAGCCATCACATTGCCGGTTGGGGCGCACCGCTCGGTATCGAACTCAGGGCCGATGGTTTGGCCTGCCTAATGCTTGCGCTAACGGCGATAGTCGGCATGGCGGTTAGTGTCTATGCTAGCGGTTATTTCTCAACAGACAGCAGACAGCGGCGATACTTCTGGCCTCTGTGGTTGTTTCTCTGGAGTGGCCTGAACGCCCTGTTTCTGGCCTCCGATATATTCAACATTTACGTGGCGTTGGAAGTTATCGGTCTTTCTGCTGTTGCACTGGCGGCACTTCCCGGCACAGCTAGTTCGTTGGACGCAGCGATGCGCTATCTGCTGGTGAGCCTGCTTGGATCGCTGATCTATCTGCTGGGTGTTGCACTTCTCTATGCCGCCCATCACAGTTTGGACCTGGCAGCGCTTGGCAACGTCGTGGCACCGGAACCGCTGACCTGGTCGGCGATGAGCCTCATGACGATCGGCCTGCTGTTGAAAGCCGCCCTCTTCCCGCTGCACTTTTGGCTGCCCGCGGCGCATGCCAACGCCCCGGCGCCGATCAGTGCGCTGTTGTCGGCACTGGTGGTCAAGGCATCGTTCTATCTGCTCCTACGATTGTGGTTCGAGCTGTTTGGCGGTGTGCTCTCGGGAGCGGCACTGCAGTGGCTCGGAGCACTCGGTGCCGCAGCCGTGTTGTGGGGGTCGGTGCTCGCCTGCTATCAGCGCCGGCTAAAGCTGCTGGTCGCCTATTCAACCGTGGCCCAGCTCGGCTACCTCTTTATCGCGTTTCCGCTTGTCGCCGCGACGGGAGCCATCGGTTACGGCGGCGCTGTCTATTTCGCATTGTCGCATGGCTTCGCCAAGGCGGCGATGTTCTTAAGCGCGGGCACATTGTTGCATGTCGCCGGCCATGACCGGATCGATGAGCTCGATGAGATTGCTGCACGGCTGCCGATGTCCATGCTTGCCTTCGGACTGGCTGGATTGAGCCTGATGGGATTGCCGCCTAGTGGGGGCTTCATCGCCAAGTGGCTGCTGCTCGAGGCCGCGTTGCGCAGCGGCCAATGGTGGTGGGCCGTGGTCATCCTGATTGGCGGTTTACTGGCTGGCGTCTACGTCCTCCGCGTCGCATCTCACGCCTTTGTCACAGGGTCTACCCAACCAATGGTGCCCGGAGTGCGCCGGCTTGAGTGGAGCGCCCTGGTCCTGGCGAGCATCGCTTGCGTCATGGGCCTGGCAGCCAGCTTCCCGCTTTCACTATTGTCGGACGGATCCATACAACTTGGGCTGCTGATCGACGGGGAACTGCAATGAGCCTGGAGTTCTGGCTACCGGCGCTGATTGTGCTTTGCGCTACTGTTACCGCGCTGCTGATTTTCTGTGTCGCGGACGAGGAGCGCGCTCTGCGCACGGTGCTTAACCTGGCGGGTGCAGGCGGAACCTTCGTTCTGGTCATCGTCATGCTGTGGGGGGTGTTCCACGAGCAGACCTATGAGACGCGGCTGCCGCTGCTGCCCGGTCACGATTTAGTACTGCGCGCGCGCGCGCTTTCGGTCCTGTTTTCAGTGTTGTCGGCATCATTATGGCTCGTCACCACAATTTATGCCATCGGCTATCTTGAGGACTCGCCCAACCGAAGGCGTTTCTTTGGTTTCTTCGGCATCTGCGTAAGCGCCACGCTGGGTGTGGCCTTGGCCGGCAATCTGGTCACTTTCGTGGTGTTCTACGAGATTCTGACCCTGGCGACCTATCCACTGGTGGTACATCGCGGCACCGAGGCCGCACTGCGCGGCGGCCGCATTTACCTGGCCTATGCACTTGGTGGCGGCGCCGCGTTATTGCTGGGCGCTGTCTGGCTGCATACCCTGATTGGCCCGGTCGATTTTTCGACAGAGAACGCGCTGGAGAGTGTTAAGGAGACGCATCGCGTTCAACTCCTTTTCATCTTTGTCCTCCTGATTGGAGGGCTCGGTGTGAAGGCTGCGCTTGTTCCACTCCACGGCTGGCTGCCGCTGGCGATGGTGGCCCCAGCACCCGTGAGTGCACTGCTGCACGCCGTCGCTGTTGTTAAGTCGGGTGCCTTCGGCATCGTCCGCGTGGTCTATGATGTCTATGGCGCCCAAACAGCAGAAGAACTTGGTTTGCTCACTCCGCTGGCGGTGCTGGCTGGCGCGACTATCATTTATGGCTCGGTACGCGCACTCTTCCAGGATGATCTGAAGCGCCGGCTGGCCTACTCAACCGTGAGCCAGGTGTCCTACATCACCCTTGGTACGGCTCTAATCGGTCCGATCGCAGCGATCGGCGGCATAGTGCACCTGGTGCATCAGGGACTCATGAAGATCACTCTTTTCTTCTGCGCCGGAAATTTTGCCGAGACCCTCGGTATCCACAAAATCAGCGAACTGAACGGTGTCGGCCAACGCATGCCAGTGACGATGGTGGCCTTTACGATCGGCGCACTCGGTATGATCGGTGTGCCGCCGACCGTTGGGTTCATCAGCAAATGGTATCTTGGCATGGGTGCTTTCGTTTCCGGGCAGTATTGGGCCATCGCCGTATTGGGAGGTAGTAGCCTGCTCAACGCT